>CAMYUQ010000086.1 GCA_947302045.1 uncultured Clostridia bacterium | reverse complement strand
GGCTCCCCCTACTGGACTTGAACCAGTGACACCCTGATTAACAGTCAGGTGCTCTGGCGGTTAGTAGGGTGTGTCACAAAAAAGTCATTGTTCTTTATCCTGCAATTTTGATGACGGAATTGTCTTCGGTTCCGAAGAACTGCCCGTATGTCGGGTTCAGATATACGGTCAACCGATATCCGTCCATGACCTCGATGCGGGAGATCAGTTGACCTACAATCATCTTCTGCACCTCTCTCGGTGCTTCTTCGTAAATCTCCGCCCAGGAGCGGAACTGATCGTATTTTCCGTCCAGCCCTTTCATCAGTTCTTCTTCCTGCCGGAGTTGCTCGGAGCAGGTTGCCGTTTCGGTTTCGTTTGCCGCCAGGTCTTCCTTTGCTTGGCTGATCGCAACCGAAACCGTATCCAGATCCAACTTGCTCTCTCCCGTCAGCACTTTCCCGATCTCGGCGGTCAACGCCTGCAGGCGCGTTGAGAGTTTCTCTCGCTCTTTTTGCAGTTCTTTCAGACGGCTGTTCGTTTCCTTGATCATCCGTTGATACCGGCGTTCCAGCGCCATATCCTTCGGGGTGCTTTTGATCGCTCCGAGATATTGCCTGACCACGGCACGGATCGCGTTGTCGATCTTCTCGGCGGTATAGGCGGATGGACCGTCGCAATCGTTGAGATTCCGGCTGCGGTGATAGCAGAGGTAGCGATACCGTTTCCTATCTACCTTCGTTCCGTCCTTGCGGGTGTATCTGTCCCACCAGGAGGAAGCGACGATATGCGAACCGCAATGTCCGCAGAAGATGTTGCCGGACAGAAGCGTGTTTCCTTTGGTATTCAGGGCGATCTGCCGTTTCTCGGCTTCCTTTTCGGCTCTTTGGGAGAGGATAAACTGAGCAGACTCGAAGGTTTCGTCGTCGATGATCTGCAAATCCGGCCTTCTCGGAGAGGTCAATTCTCCAAGTTTCAGGAACCCGCAGTAGATCGGGTTGGCAAGGATCCGAAGGATCGTGTTGCACTGGAACTTTGCTCCGCTGTGCGTCCGGTATCCCATTTCATTCAGGAGATTGCTCATGCGGTAGGAACCGTACCCTTCGTGAACCGTCTTTTGGAAGATCATTCTCACCGTTTCTGCTTCCACCGGGTGGATCTCCAACCGGAGCAATTCCTTGCCGCGCTTGTTTTCCTTCCCGCTTTTTACGGTTCTGTAACCATAAGGCGTTACCCCACCGACGTACTTTCCGGCTTGAATCATCTGCCGCAGTGCGGTGGATACGCGCTGAGAAGTGTTCTCGCTTTCGGATGCCGCCTGCCAGAAGCGGAGATAATTGATGAGCTTATCCGACCGGGATTCGATCTTCTGTTGCCCCTCGATGGTACTCCACATCTCGATTCCTTTGGCAACGAACCATTCGAGAATAAACGGCGTTTCGCTGTCGATTCTTCCGAGTCGGTCAAACTTGAATACCAGAAGAACGTCGAATTCGTGCTTGGATGCCGACTCTTTCAGTTCCTGGATCGCGTCCCGCTTTTCGGCGGACACTTTGGAACCGGAGATCCCTTTTTCGTATTTCTCGTCAACGATCACCCAGCCGTCCTGCTTTTCCGCAAAGGCATGGCAGGCCTCTTTCTGCATCGGGATGTCGCCTTCAATATCGCTTGCATACTCGACCTGATGCAGGGTCGATACGCGATATAAACATTTGACTCGTTTCATTTCGGTTTACCTTTCTTTATGATTTCAGTCGGTAAACCATCTGACTGTTTTGGGTTCGTATGTAGTTGTCAAGGAGCAACGGGTTTCCCCACGCACCAACATACCACATCTTTCCCCGAAAGTCAAGTCCCGTTTTTGAAAAAATGCAAACATTTTTCACACTCCCCGCTTTTCCATGACTTCCACGAGCGGAGAAAGGACACGGGCTTCTAGACCGGGATCGGATTCTTCTGCAAAATGCAGTTCAACCCGGCACCCCTCGATCTCGGTTTGGATCACGGATGGCTCGCTTTGATTCTCCGGGAACAGCGAAGGAAACCGAATATATGCTTCTCCGCGACGATCGAAAAAGACGCCGTATTTTATGGCAAGCCAAAACTTTTTGAAAGGATTTGCCCTGCGATACGCGGCGGATTCCCACCATACGGGTTCCGGTTGATCCGAAGAATCATCCTTTTTCTTTTCGGGAATCGGATCGTCAACCGAATAAACACCGCTTCGAGTATCGCGGAAGACAAAAATCAATGCCTTTTTCAGGCGGCTGAACAGATGATTCTTTTTCATTTTCAATCCCATATTTCATCAGAATCGTCTTCCTCAGACGGAATATAACTATGCTTCAACGCCTCGGCAATCGAGATCTTTCCCCTTGTCCTGCGAACGTTGTTATAGGATTCCCGCTCTCTTTCCGCCCACTCCGCCGGGGTGATTTCAAACTGATCCCCGGTCAGCCGCATCATCATATCGATGAAAACCGCATACCGAAAGAGCGCGTTAGCCACCTTTGTATAGGTATTCTCGGTCGCTTTTTCAATGGCAGAGGAAAGCAATTCGACCAGCGCGCTGCTGTTATCTGTCGCCGTCAACTCGGCAAGATAATGTTCGATCGCCTTTCCGACAAACTGATTGCGGGAGGAAACGCCTGCCGATCCCTGTGCTTGGTCTGCTTTTTTCACCAATTCGGAATCCAGAAGCAGACTGACTCTTTGCATTTCGTTTTTGTGCATATTGACATTCCTTTCTGAAAATGACACCGCCCGTGTCACCGATCAAAACCGCCGTATCATCGGGCTTTTTCGCGTTTCACGACTCCAAGACTAACACCGCTTTTTATTTACCAACCCACAGTTTGGCTCAAAAATCCGTATCACCTAAATCCCAGAAAAAGCGAGCAAATGGGGCGAAAAACGGAGAAAAGACCGGCTCTGCCGGGCAATGTGACTCTGCTGTGCGTCATTTATGACGCGCATGCTTTCTCCTGCTTTTTTATCGACCGTGGCAACATCAACAAAAA
>CAMYUQ010000085.1 GCA_947302045.1 uncultured Clostridia bacterium | reverse complement strand
CCTGCTCCGGTCGATGGACGCCATCAGCACCCAGGCGCTCCGCATTTTGCGCCTGTTCGGAAATGAATCGGCGGATCGCGTGAGCGTAACGGTCGGTGCGGAACAGGAATATTTTATCATCGACAAGGCACTTTACGAGAAACGCCCGGATCTGGTCTTTACCGGACGGACGCTGTTCGGCGCGCCGGCACCCAAGGGGCAGGAGTTGGAGGACCACTATTTCGGTCCGCTCAAAACCCGGATCGCGGCGTTTATGCGGGAGCTCGACGAGGAACTCTGGACGCTCGGCATCAACGCGAAAACCGAGCACAACGAGGTCGCGCCCGCACAGCATGAGCTTGCCTCGGTGTATGCGACGGCAAATATCACCGTCGACCAGAATCTATTGGTGATGGAATACATGAAAAAGATCGCCGAGCGCCACGGGCTGGTCTGCCTGCTCCATGAGAAGCCCTACCAGGGCGTGAACGGAAGCGGCAAACACAACAACTGGTCGCTCACGGCGAACGGAAAGAATCTGCTCGATCCAGGCAAAACGCCCGAGGAAAACCGTCAATTCCTGCTGATCCTGGCGGCGATTTTGCAGGCGGTGGACGATTATCAGGAGCTTCTGCGCGTCTCGGTCGCCTACCCGGGGAACTACCACCGGCTGGGCTCCAACGAGGCGCCTCCCGCCATCGTTTCGGTCTTTCTCGGCGAGGAACTGCAAACCATCATCGATTCGATCGTGGAGGGAACGGTCTACCATAGCGCCGAGAAGAGCATGATGGATCTCGGGATCCCGGCGATCCCCGTCTTCCGCAAGGATACGACCGACCGCAACCGTACCTCGCCGTTTGCCTTCACGGGAAATAAATTTGAATTCCGGATGCCGGGTTCCTCCCAGAATATCGCTTTTCCGAATACGGTTCTCAACACCGCCGTGGCGGCGTCTTTCCGCGCCTTTGCCGACGAGATCGAAGCGGCGCAGGATCGGGACGAGGCGATTGCCCGCGTGATGAAAGAAGCGTTCCGGAAGCACCGGCGGATCCTGTTCTCGGGCAACGCTTATGCGAAAGAATGGGAAAAAGAAGCGAAAGCGCGCGGACTCTGCAATCTCAAAGAGAGCGTTGCCGCTTACGAGGCGTTTTTCAGCGAAAAGAACCTTGCGCTCTTTACCTCGTTCGGCGTGATGAACGAAAGCGAAATGCGCTCGCGCGAAGAAATCCTGTTTGAAAACTACGCAAAGGTCATCAATATCGAAGCGCTGACGATGTTGCAAATGGCGTCGCGCTCCTATCTGCCTGCGATCGAGCAGTATCAGGAGCGGCTTGCAAAAACCGCGCGGATGAAGCTTGCCGCGCTCCCGGAAGCCGACGTTCGCGTGGAGACCGAGCTTTTGCGGCGGCTCTCCGGACTGGGCGGAAAGATCTACGACGCGATCGGTCAGCTGGATCGTGCCGAAAAGAAAGCGACCGCGATCGGGAGATCCCGCGACCGCGCGGCGGAATACCAGAAGAAGGTATTGCCGTGTATGCAAAATCTGCGCGACCTGGTGGACGAAGCCGAAACGATCACCGCCGCCGACCTCTGGCCGGTTCCCACCTACGGAGAAATGCTGTTCTGGATATAATCTTGACGGCATAGATAGAAGGGACCCGATTTGTCCAAAAACAAATCGGGTCCCTTTTCATACGCCGCAGGCGGATATCTCATCAACCCGCAGGGGTGAATGTAATCAACACGGAGTGTGGTATGCAATCACTGGCGCAAGCAAGTGTATGGAATCAAGTCGACAGGATTCTGAACCTACGTCCGCGCCCTTTCAAAAAAATTTTCCGTGCAGTGTTGGCGCGAATCAGCGTCGTCGCTTTGCTCCTCGCGCAGTTTCTCTCTGAGAGTAGAGCAAAAAGCAGGGAGTGGCATTATTGCCACTCCCTGCTTTTTGAATTATGTGACTGGAAAAGATGCGGAATGATTTTGCAATTATCTGTATCATCAAAGAAAAGCGATTGACTTTCCGGCCCGTCTGGGATCATCTTTTTTTATAAATCACAAGTTCGGGATTCTCGCCGTTTTCCCCATACGTACAAATGAGAAGAGCGTCCATGTTCGCGGCTATTCCAATACATCTGTCGCCGGACTTGCATTCAAGCTGACTGCCGAGATAGGTCTGCTTATCGTCAAGGAATTTCACTTTTTCCCCGTTGGGAAGCGTGTATTCCATATTGATAAATTCGCCCGGTAACACGTTCAAATCCTCAACCTTGGGCAACCCTTCGATTTGCAAAAGCATATTGAATTCGTGGATTAACTGTTTTTTGAATTCTTCGAGCTTTTTCGTTCCGTCTGTTTCGGCATACCGTTTCCAGACGTCGAGCGTGTATTCGCCGTCGGCATAACACCATTTGCAATACTCTTCGTTGAAATCGCCGTCGGTCTCGCGGCTCATATTGTCGTCTTCCAGAGGCATCCCGCAACATTTGCAAACCAACTCTCTCGGAGAACCGAGGAGAGTATTGATCGACACGTCAAACAATTTAGAAAGAAGTTTGAGCGTATCCGTATTCGGGATAGTTTCGCCAGTTTCCCAGCGCGAAACAGCTTGTCTTGTTACAAATACCTTTGCCGCAAGTTCTTCCTGAGAAAGACCTTTTTGCGTCCGGAGTTCATAAATCACGTTTTTCGTTTCCATAGGATCACCGCCTTTTGCGTTGTAATGATATTATACCGCTATTATACCTCAAACGGCTGGAATTGACAAGCAACTTGCCGTTGCGGGTTGGTTGACATATTTGCCGACCTTCCCTTATCGACAACTCTCCATGGCGCTTTGGGAACAGATTTTGATATATTCGCGCCTGCACCGTCCTGCGGACGGAGCAGGTCGATCCGACAGGACGGCGCTCCGCGCCTATTCTCAACGCAAACGCTGCGCGTTTGCTCATCAAGTTTGCTCCGCAAACTTGCCCTGCCCGCCCTTCGGGCCGGCAAACTCTCGTTGTCTGTCGGGTAGGCCACGAAAAAGGACGCCGCAACGGCGTCCTTTTTTGTGGCCTACCCGACAGGATTCTGAACCTAGATTCGCGCCCTTTCAAAAAAATTTTCCATGCGGTGTTGGCGCGAATCAGCGTCGTCGCTTTGCTCCTCGCGCAGTTTCTCTCTGAGA
>CAMYUQ010000084.1 GCA_947302045.1 uncultured Clostridia bacterium | reverse complement strand
GCGCGCCGTCATTGACGTTGAGCACTTGCAGTCCTCAGTAAAGTGACGGTAAACGTCTTTTCTGTAATATGCTTCTTTATCAATAACCTTGTAATTCATATTCGCCCTCACAAATTCCGATTTGTCGATCTCTTTTTATTATTATACTCTAAAAATGTGAATTTTTCAATCCTTTAACGGCAAAAGGGTGCAAAAAACGCAATTTGCCTTGGAAGACAAATTGCGTTTCTTTTATGGTGGACCCGGTGGGATTCGAACCCATGACCTCTGCGTTGCGAACGCAGCGCTCTCCCAACTGAGCTACGGGCCCAAATTTTGAACACACTCTATTATAAGTATTTTTCCACCGTTTGTCAAGTGATATTTTCCAAAAAAGCAAAAATGTTTTTCTTGTTCCGCTTTGAAATGGCATCCGGCTGCAAAAATCCGCCGGGGATTCGAGCGGTACAGGTCTTTTTCAAACTCCTTTTTTTCCAACCAGTTCCGCAATGCGGGGCGGGAGCGGCGCATCGCTCACGATGGCGTCGAGCTCGGAAACGCTGCCCATATTGTAAAAAGCCGTCTTACCGAACTTACTGCTGTCGAGCAAAAGAATTTTCTTTCGGCAGCACTCAAACATCACGCGGCGCATATTGGCTTCTTCGAGCATCCGCTCGGTCATCTGTCCGTTGTCGGAAAGACCGTTGCAGGAAAAGAAGAGCAGATCGGCGTTGATATGGCGCACAAACTGTTCCGCCTGTTCGCCGATATAGGAAAAAGAATGGATGATCATCTGCCCGCCCGTGCAGAAGGTGCGAATGTTCGCCTCTGCCAGCGAAACGGCCGTTTTTGCGCCGCTCGTGACGACCAGAAGATCCTTGAAACGAGAGAGGTAGGGAACCAGATGATAGGCGCTGGTGGAACCGTCGAGCATGAGGACCATACCGTCCTTGACAAATTCGGCGGCACGTCGACCGATCTCCGATTTGACCGAACTGCGCTCGTTTTCGCGGAGTAAAAAGGGAATTTCACGGTCTGCGGCTCCCGCCCGGACGATCGCGCCGCCGTGCACCTTCCGAAGCAATCCGCGGTCGGCAAGCTCGGTAAAGTCGCGGCGAATGGTCGGCTCGCTAACAAACAGACGGGCGGCAAGCTCCCGAACCGTCAGATCGGGGTCTTCCGTCAGATATTCCAGAATTTTTGTCTGCCGTTCTTCAACGCGCATAATGGAACCTCCGTGACGATTTGTGATCAAATGAATGCACATTTATGATTATTTAGAAATATTTTCGGCGCAGATTGACAAATTTGCGATTTTATTATAACATAATGGTAGATATTCTGTCAACCCTGAATTCAAAAAACGGAGGAATGAAGATGAAAACAACGGCACTGAGACTGTACGGCGCAATGGATTTGCGTCTCGAAACCTTTGAACTCCCCGAGATCACGGCGGATGAAATTTTGCTGCGCGTGGAAAGTGATACGGTTTGCGCTTCCACCTACAAAGCGGTGAAGCAGGGAAGCGCGCATAAGCGCGTTCCGGAGGACATCGCCGAGAACCCCGTGATCATCGGGCATGAAATGTGCGGCACGATCGAGAAGGTAGGGGAAAATCTCAAAGGGGAATGGAAGTCCGGTCAGCGTGTGGTGATCCAGCCCGCGCTCAAACTGGAAAGCGGATATGACCCCGGCTATTCTTACCGTTATATCGGCGGCAATGCGACCTATGCGGTCGTGCCGAAGATCGTTCTGGATCGCGGGTGCCTGATCCCGTATGAAGGGGACAGCTTCTTCAAAGGATCGCTCGTCGAATCGCTCGGGTGTGTTCTGCGTGCGTACAAGGGGTGCTACCACACCGATTACAGCAACTACGTCAGAACCGACGGCGCCAAACGGGGCGGACGTCTTGCCATTTTGGGCGGAGCCGGACCGATGGGGATCGGCGCGGTTGCGCTGGCAACCGGATATGCCGGCGTCGGGCAGGTCGTCGTCACCGACATCAACGCGGAAAGATTGGCGGACGCGGAGAAAAAGTTCTCTCCGGCGGCGGCAAAGAAGCAAGGAACAGAGCTGATCTATCTCAATACCGCCGGAATGGACGACCCGGTTGAAAAACTCAAAGAGCTGTCGCAGGGCGGCTTTGACGACGTATTTGTCATGGTTCCGTCTCCCGTGCTCTTTTCCATGGCGGAGAAGATCTGCCGCGAGGACGGGTGCATCAACTTTTTCGCGGGTCCTGCCGTACACGATCTGCCCGGTTCGCTCAACCTTTACCGCGTGCATTATGACGGGATCCACGTAGTCGGAACGGCCGGAAGCATTCCGGAAGATACCGTTGACGTGATCCGGCTGATTGAGCAGAACAAAATTGATCCGAGCGCGATCATTTCGCATATTCTCGGGTTGAAAGATGCCGCAAGCGCCGTGTTCGGCATGGAAAAACCGAGCGGTGCGAAAAAGGTCTGCTATCCGCATCTGGATATTCCCATGATCGCGATCGACGAGCTCGGCGAATGGGGAAAGAAAGATCCGCTTTATGCGGAACTTGACCGGATCGTGAAACGCAACGGTGGCGTATGGTCTGCCGAAGCCGAAAAATATCTGCTTGCAAACGCGCCGAAAATCGACTGAAAAAGGAGAAATTCCATGAAAGAGATCCGAACGGTCACGCTCAACCCTTCGTTTGATCTGCACTATTCGATCCCAAATTTTGAATCGGGAAAGGAAAATCTCGTAACGTCGGTTGAGATCGAGGCGGGAGGCAAGGGAATCAACACCTCCCGCGCCCTCTCGGCAAACGGCGTGAAAAACCTTGCCTATGTGGTTGTCGGCAGGGAAAACGGCGGCGATTTCGTCGCGCGTCTGCAACGGGACGGCATGACCTGCCGGGTGTTTGAAACCGAGGGGAGAATTCGGGAGAACCTGACGGTGCATCCCGACCACGGGAAAGAAACGCGCATCTCGCTCAATACTTTCCGGGTCCCGGAGCCGGTACTGCACGCACTTGAAACCGAACTGCTCGCCGAGCGTTTGCCGGATCTGCTGATCTCCTTTTCGGGTCGTATTCCGATGGGGGTGGATAAAGGCCGCACCATTGAAATGCTCCGAAAACTGATACACGGGGGCGCAAAAACGGTTGTGGACTCCTCTTCGTTTTCACCGGATGACCTGCGGGAGATCCACCCGTGGCTGATCAAGCCGAACGAGCAGGAGATCATGGATTTTCTGGGACGAGTCCCCGGAACGCTGCGGGAAGCGGCTGTTGCCGCAAAGGAACTCGTGCAAAACGGGGTCAGCGAAACGGTGATGATCAGTTTGGGTGGCGATGGCGCGGCATGGTCGAACGGGAAAGACAGCTATTGTCTGCATATTCCGAAATTGGAGCATCCGATCTCAACGATCGGAGCCGGGGACAGCACGATCGCCGGACTGCTTGCCGGAACGGCGCAGGGACTGCCGATCGAGCAAACGCTGGGGTTGGCTGTCGCCTACGGAACGGCGGCGTGCATGACGCCCGGAACCCAACCGCCTCGTCCGGAGGACGTCCGCGCTGTTTTAGCCCGGGTAACGGTTGAGATGGCGTGATGGGTTTTCCAATGCCTCTGCCTTTTCAGAAAAATAAAGAGAACCGCTTTCTTTCGAGAGCGGTTCTCTTTACCTGTAAATTATCTCTTACTTTTGCAGTGCTTCCTGAACGGCAACGGCGACCGCAACGGTCATGCCGACCATCGGGTTGTTGCCCGCGCCGATCAGGCCCATCATTTCCA
>CAMYUQ010000083.1 GCA_947302045.1 uncultured Clostridia bacterium | reverse complement strand
GGTTGGTCTCTTCGGGCAGACATTCGTCCTTGCAACGGTTGCCCGCTTCCATATGGAAGATCGGAATATGCAGCCGCTTCGCGCCGATGACCGACAGACAGCTGTTGGTATCTCCCAGAACCAGCACCGCGTCCGGCTTGATCTCCGCCATCAGTTCATAGGACTTGGCAATGATATTGCCCATCGTCTCGCCCAGATCCTTGCCGACCGCGTTCAGATAAACTTCGGGATCGGCAAGTTTGAGATCCTTGAAGAAAACGCCGTTGAGGTTATAATCGTAGTTCTGCCCTGTGTGCGCCAGAATCGTATCGAAATACTTCCGGCATTTGTTGATCACCGCCGCGAGCCGGATGATCTCCGGGCGCGTACCGACGATGATAAGAAGTTTGAGTTTTCCGTTGTTCTGCCATTTGACCTGTTCAGCCATCTTATTTTCCTTCCTCCGCGAGGCGATCCTTGATATACTGCAAGGACGCGATTTTGGCTTTGGTTTCTTCGAGCGTGAGACGGCGGGTATTGTTGGAGTTGAATTCGGTCAGCGTGTTCCGCTTCTCGTCGCCCTCTTTGAAATACTTATCGTAGTTGAGCCCGCGGTTATCTGCCGGAACGCGGTAGAAATTGCCCATATCGACCGCTTTGGCGCACTCCTCGTTGGTCAGGAGCGTTTCGTACATCTTCTCGCCGTGCCGGATGCCGATGACCTTGATGTCCTCTTTTTTGCCGCCGAACAGTTCGCAAACCGCTTCCGCCTGCGTCTGAATCGTGCAGGCAGGGGCTTTCTGGATCAGCAGGTCGCCGTTCTCGCCGTGCTCAAAAGCGAACAACACGAGGTCGACCGCCTCGTCAAGCGACATGATGAACCGCGTCATGGTCGGTTCTGTGAGCGTGATGGGGTTTCCTGCCCGGATCTGGTCGATCCAGAGCGGAATGACCGAACCGCGCGAGCACATTACGTTTCCGTAACGGGTACAGCAGATCTTGGTCTTTCCGGAATTTCTGGACTTGGCGACCGCAACCTTTTCCTCGATCGCTTTGGTGATCCCCATCGCGTTGATCGGATAGGCGGCTTTATCGGTGGAAAGGCAGATCACCGATTCCACGCCCGCCTCGATCGCCGCGGTCAGGACGTTATCGGTGCCGATAACGTTGGTGCGAACTGCTTCCATCGGGAAGAATTCACAGGACGGGACCTGTTTGAGCGCGGCGGCATGGAAGATATAGTCCACCCCTCTCATTGCTCCGCGCACCGATTCGAGACTGCGGACGTCTCCGATGTAGAATTTGATCTTCTCGGCGACTTCCGGCATTTTTGCCTGAAACTCGTGGCGCATATCGTCCTGTTTCTTTTCGTCTCTCGAAAAGATCCGGATCTCGCCGATGTCGGTTTTCAGAAAACGGTTCAGAACAGCGTTGCCGAAAGAGCCCGTTCCGCCGGTGATCATTAAGGTCTTGTTTTTGAATACGCTCATTTTTGCTTCCTCTTTTTATAGCATTTTTCATCTTATTATACTCCTCTTTCCGGGCTCTGTCAATACCCGCGACGCATTTTGGTCGGAACCGGTTCTCGTCTTCCTCGCCTGTTTTTCTTTTTTCGTCGTTTTTTGCGAAAAACGGCTTGACAAACCGGACGTGAAATCCTATAATAGTGTTGTTCCTACTACTCTCGGAGGTTTATCGAACATGAAACTGCAAGGAATCAAAGCAAACTTTTTAGGCGACAGCATTACCGAGGGCGCGGGCGTGCCTGACCGCGCGTTCGCCTTTTGGAACGTGCTCAAACGCAACTACGGTCTCGCGGAAGCGCGTTGCTACGGGATCGGCGGAACGCGGATCGCCAGACAGCAGAACCCTTCCAACCCCGTCTACGATCAGGATTTCTGTTCACGCGTGGAAGGAATGGATCCGGACGCCGATCTGATCGTCGTTTTCGGCGGAACCAACGACTTCGGTCACGGTGACGCGCCGTTCGGCGAGATGTCGGATCGTACCGTTGATACGTTTTACGGTGCCTGCCATGTGCTGATGCGTTCGCTGATCGAAAAATATCCCACTTCCACCATCGTCATCATGACGCCCCTGCACCGCAGGGAAGAAACCAAAGCGGACGGCTCGAAACCGGATCTTTGCGTTTATGTGAAAGCCATTCGTGAAGTTGCCGAATTCTACGGACTTCCGGTGATGGACCTCTACGCAACGTCCGGGATCAATCCGCAGATCCACGCGCAGGAAAAGCGCTATGCGCCGGACGGTCTGCACCCCAACATCGCAGGAGCGGAACGGATCGCCGAACGGCTCGGAAACTTCCTGCTCGCGCTGTGATCCTTTGAAAAAACTCCCTGCCCGTACTTGACAAGTTCTCACGAAAAGCTTATAATGAAATCACAGGCAAAAACCTGCAGCAAAAAGAGAAAGGAAATCGGAAAAATGGCAAAAAGCACTTTCTGGAAAGACTTTAAGGCGTTCATCTCCCGCGGAAACATCCTCGATATGGCAGTCGGCGTTGTCATCGGCGGCGCGTTCGGTAAGATCATTACCGGGCTGGTCAACTACATCCTCAACCCGATCGTCGGATTCTGGGTCAAGACCGGAAGTCTGGACGACCTGAAAACGGTATTGAAGCCGGCAGTGACGGAAATTGCCGAAGACGGCACTGAAAAGATCATCATGGCAGAATCGGCTATCATGTGGGGATCGTGGCTCCAAACGATCATTGATTTCCTCATCACCGCCGCCTGCATCTTCCTGATCCTGCGCATCATCACCAAAGCCCGCGCAAAAGTGGAAGCCAAACGGCTCGCGGAGGAAGCACGCAAAGAAGCCGAAGCAAAGCAAGCCGCAGAGGAAGCCGCTGCCGCGGAAGCCGCACGGCAAAAGGCGTTTAACGACAGCATCATGCAGCAGGAGGTTCTCCTTGCAGAGATCCGCGATATCCTTGCCGCGAAAAAGAAATAATCGCATACCGGCAAAACTGCCCGCCCTGTTCCTTGCAGGGCGGGCTTTTTTCGACGGCGGATCCAACCGGGCGGCGCCGGCAAATTTTGCGGGATCCGCCAGCGTTTTTTCGGTCACCGCTTGATTTTATCCGCCTTTTATGGTACAATACCGGAGGAAACTTTCAAAAAAGGAGAACGGATACAGCCCATGCCTTTCTTTCTGAAAACCCTATCTCACCGGCTGTTTGCGCCGGGACTGCCGGCAATGCCCGAGATCGAACGGTTCGGTGCGGACGGAGAGGACGCGATCTACAGGATGCTGCGCGAGCATTTTCCCTGTGTGATCCGAAACCCGGTCATTCCCCACAGGGGCGGCTATCTGGAAAAAGATTTTCTGATTTTGCACAACAACATCCCGTTCGTGATCGAGGTAAAAAGCTGGAAGGGCAGGATCGGATGGAACGGTTCGGATTTCTTTCAGGATAAGGAAAACGGAGAGCATAAAATCCTGAAAAATCCGGTCGGTACGACAAAGCAGTTTATTTCCGGAATGAAGCAATATTACCGGTACGACGGATATATCTTCGGAATGGTTCTTTTCGCCGTGCCGAACTGCACGCTCGATCTGCCCCCCGAGGCGGACGGAGTCTATCTGACAGCGGCGCGCGACGCGATACCGGTCATCTCTTCGGCTCTTCGGAAGAGCGAAAAGGGCTCCGGGGAGCTGATCCCCGAGCGGATCCTGCACAGCGCCCGGCTTTACAGTCCCGGGCGGGAATTCTGCAAAGGGATCCTGACAGACGCCTCAATTCCCTGCTATACCGGGTCGGGCGAACAAAAGCGGTTGAATACGCTCTATCTTCGATACCTTTCTCTCGACCCTCAGCCCCTGCGCCTGCGGGATCGCATGACCGTGACCTTTACCAACGGTTCTTCGGCGATTTTTTACAACCGGGACGCGCTCCTGACGCTCCATACCCTG
>CAMYUQ010000082.1 GCA_947302045.1 uncultured Clostridia bacterium | reverse complement strand
CACAAAATGAAGTTAAAATGGGTGCAAATCAAACAGAAAGTGAGATATTTTTATGGCGATCAAAAGTTTGTCGATCCGTTTGGATGAAACTATGTTAGACAAACTGCATATCATTGCAGATTATGAAGGAAGAAGTGCGAACGGGCAGGTTGTGGTTCTGATCCGGGATGCGATCGAGGCATACGAAGCCAAGCACGGCACGATTGATTTTACCCGCGGATCCCGCAAATAAACCGAATTGACAAAAGCCGTCCTTTTTCGATAGGAAAAGGGGCGGCTTTTTGTCATTTTTCGGGAAAAAGTGTCCTCCATTTATAATAAGTTCCTTTCCGAAAAATATTTTTTGAAAAAAATTGAAAAATTGTAAAAAAGTTCTTGACAACCTCGTGAAAGTATGATACAATATTAAACTGCATTATAATCGCCAGTCTTATGGAAATCCGACCGTTTTTCGGTAAAATTTACAGTTTTACTATGTAAAAATCCGTCGAAGATCCGCAGTTCCCGCGATGAAGAATTTTGAAATGGAGTGAATGAAGCAAATGATCAATGTAAAAGAGCAACGGCTTGGTCAGAACACCAGAATGAGTTTCTCCAGATCCCGTTTCGATTATCCGCTTCCGAATTTGGTTGAAGTGCAGACCAAATCCTACAAGTGGTTTCTGGAAGAAGGTTTGATGGAGGTTTTGCGTGACGTTTCTCCCATTACCGATTATTCCGGCAATCTGGTGATCGAATTTATTTCGTATTCGCTGGATATCACGAAGCCGAAATACCCGGTTGAGGAGTGCAAGGAGCGCGACGTCAACTTTGCGGCGCCCTTGAAAGTCAACGTGCGGCTTACCAACAAACAGACCGGAGAAGTGAAGCAGCACGAGGTCTTTATGGGTGAATTCCCCATCATGACCGAAACGGGTACATTCGTCATCAACGGTGCGGAGCGCGTCATCGTTTCGCAGATCATCCGTTCTCCCGGAATGTATTATAAATCGGAAATCGACAAATCGGGCAAAAGAACCTATTTCACCCAGATTATTCCGTATCGCGGCGCGTGGCTCGAATATGAAGGTGATACCAACGGCGTTCTCTACGTCCGCATCGATAAAAACCGCAAACTTCCGCTGACCATGTTCCTGCGTGCGTTGGGCGTGGAAAGCGAGCAGGATCTTTTTGCCATGTTCGGCAGGGACGATCACCTGGTTGTGACGTTGGAGAAGGACGATTGCGAAAGACTCGCGGCGGAGAACCGCTCCACGATCGGCGTGGAAGCGCTGAAAGAGATCTATAAGAAACTGCGCCCGGGCGAACCGCCGATCGAAGACGCGGCGCGCACGATGCTGAATAACTACTTCTTTGATCCCAAACGGTATGATATTGCCGCGGTCGGACGCTATAAATATAATAAGAAGATGGCGATCCACGACCGGATCGCGAACCGCCTCGCGGCGGAACCTGTCGTCAGTCCGCTGACCGGAGAGGTTCTTCTGGACGAGGGAGAACTGATTACCGAGCAGAAAGCCATCGAGATCGAGCGTGCCGGCGTGAACGGCGTGACCGTTAAACTCGATAACGGCGACCTGGTCAGAGTGCTCGGCAACAACACGCTTGAACCCGAATACGTTCTCGGCTTTGACCTGCGCGAGGCAGGAGTGAAAGAAAAAGCAAGTATCCCGGTCATGCTCGAAATCCGGGAAGCGTGCGGAGGGGATAAAGAAGCGATCATCGCAATGGCGAAAGAACGCATCGCCGATCTTTGCCCCAAGCATCTGACCAAAGACGATATTTTCGCGTCGGTGAGCTATCTGCTCAACCTCACGCACGAGATCGGTCACGAGGACGACATCGACCATCTCGGCAACCGTCGGATCCGTTCGGTGGGCGAGCAGCTGCAAAATCAGCTCCGCATCGGTTTCAGCCGGATGGATAAGATCATCAAAGAGCGTATGACCACGCAGGACAACGAAAAACTGACCGTGCAGGCGCTCATCAATATCCGCCCGATCACGACCGCGATCCGGGAATTCTTCGGATCCAGCCAGCTCTCGCAGTTCATGGATCAGAACAACCCGTTGGCGGAGCTGACCCACAAACGCCGTCTCTCGGCACTCGGCCCCGGGGGTCTGACCCGTGACCGCGCGTCCTTTGACGTCCGTGACGTTCACTATACGCAGTACGGCAGAATGTGCCCGATCGAAACGCCCGAAGGTCCGAACATCGGTCTGATTTCTTATCTGACTACCTATGCCAAGATTTCGGATTACGGCTTCATCGAAGCACCCTACCGCAAGGTCGAACACATTCAGGATCCGGACGGTACGGTGCGCCACGTCGTGACCGATCAGGTTGAATACATGACGGCGGACGTTGAAGATCAGTTTATCGTAGCGCAGGCGAACGAACCGCTGACAGAGGATAATCAGTTCGTCAACCGGAAGGTCATCGGGCGGGATAAGACCGAGATCGTGGAAGTCGACGCTTCGCAGGTTGACTATATGGACGTCGCGCCGAAGATGCTCGTGTCGGTTGCAACGGCGATGATCCCGTTCCTGGAAAACGACGACAACACCCGTGCACTCATGGGTTCGAACATGCAGAAGCAGGCGGTGCCGCTGATGGTGACCGACTCTCCGATCGTGGGAACCGGTATGGAATACAAAGCGGCGGTGGACTCCGGCGTTGTCGTGCTTGCAACCAACGCGGGAATCGTGGAACGCGTGCAGGCCGACCAGATCATCATCCGCACCGACGCAGGCGTGAAAGATATTTACCCTTTGATCAAATTCAAACGAACCAACCAGGGAACCTGTTTCAACCAGCGTCCTGTCGTCTCTCGCGGCGACCGCGTGGAAGCCGGACAGGTGATCGCGGACGGCCCGGCAACTTCCAACGGCGAAATTTCGCTCGGTAAGAACGCGCTGATCGGGTTCATGACCTGGGAGGGCTACAACTACGAGGACGCCGTTTTGCTCAACGAGCGGTTGGTGCGCGACGACGTTTATACCTCGCTCCACATTGAAGAATATACCCATGAAGCAAGAGATACCAAGCTCGGACCGGAGGAGATCACGCGTGAGATTCCAAACGTCGGTGACGACGCGCTCCGCGATCTGAACGCGGAAGGTATCGTCAAGAAGGGAACCGAGGTTCGCTCGGGCGACATTCTGGTTGGTAAGATCACGCCGAAGGGCGAGACCGAACTGACGGCAGAGGAGCGGCTGCTCCGCGCCATCTTCGGAGAGAAATCCCGCGAAGTGCGGGATACTTCGCTCCGGCTCGCGCACGGCGAATCGGGTATTGTGGTGGACGTTCGCGTCTTCTCGCATGAGCAGGGCGACGAACTGCCGGCAGGCGTGAACAAGGTTGTGAAAGTTTATATTGCACAGAAGAGAAAGATCTCTGTCGGCGACAAGATGGCGGGACGCCACGGAAACAAGGGCGTTGTGTCCCGGATCCTCCCGCCCGAGGATATGCCTTTCCTGCCGGACGGTACGCCGCTCGACATCGTGCTCAATCCGCTCGGCGTGCCTTCGCGTATGAACATCGGGCAGGTTCTGGAAGTTCACCTCGGTATTGCCGCGAAGAAGCTGGGCTGGAAGATCATGACGCCGGTCTTCGACGGTGCGAACGAAAAGGACATTCTCGAATGTCTCAAAGCCGCCGGTATGCAGCGGGATATGTTCCCTCTGGAAAATCCGGAGGGCAAGGAACTCTACGAAGAAACGACCGATCCCGAAACCCCCGAATCCACGGGTGAAGGTGACCCCGAGGCAACCGGCGACGGAGACGGTGCTACCGGCGAAACCGACGCGCCTATTGCAGGCGACACGGCGGATACCACCGAAACGACCGGTGAAACTCCCGCAGTCGACGCAACTGCCGACGGCGAGGCCGCAACTGCCGAGTCCAAAGGTCTTTCAACCTCTGCGATCGTCTGGATCGTAGTCGGCGGCGTTATCGTTGTTGCAGGCGTTGTGCTTGGCA
>CAMYUQ010000081.1 GCA_947302045.1 uncultured Clostridia bacterium | reverse complement strand
CGATCACCAACCTGATCAACCGTTTCTACGATATCGCCGACGGCAAGATCCGCTACGACGGGATCAATATCAATAAGATCCGCAAATCGGATCTGCGGCGCTCGCTCGGGATCGTGTTGCAGGATACCAACCTGTTCACCGGAACGGTTATGGAGAATATCCGCTACGGAAATCTCGGCGCGACCGACGAGGAATGTATCCGCGCGGCGAAGCTGGCGGGAGCGGACGATTTCATCACGCGTCTGCCGAGCGGCTACCAAACCGAGCTTTCCAACAACGGCGCGAATCTCTCGCAAGGGCAAAGACAGCTCATCGCCATCGCGCGTGCGGCGGTTGCCGATCCGCCGGTGATGATCCTCGACGAGGCGACCTCTTCAATCGACACCCGTACCGAGGCGATCGTCCAACGCGGCATGGACGCTCTGATGAAAGGGCGGACGGTCTTTGTCATCGCGCACCGGCTTTCCACAGTCCGCAATTCGGACGTGATCATGGTGCTCGACCATGGCAGGATCATCGAGCGCGGAAGCCACGAAAAGCTCCTTGCCGAAAAGGGACAGTATTATCAACTCTATACCGGCGCGTTTGAGCTGGAATAATCCAAAACGGAAAGAAGGGTCAAAATGAAACTGGTAACGACGACAGGAGAGCTACGGGGAAGGCGGCTTGTGGAGAGCGAGAATATCGCCGCGCCGATCCCCTATTTCGCCGGCACGGGATTCAAACATCTGGATCTGAGTTTTTACAACATCATTTATAAGGATTCTCCGTGGATTTCGCCGGGCGACGCATGGAAGAAAGAGGTGGAGGACTGTCAAGCCGCCGCCGAACAATACGGATTCGATTTCTGCCAGGCGCATTCGCCGGACGGGGAGCATTTTGCCGAGGGAGAAAAGCGCGACGCGCTCCTGCTCGCCACCAAACGGAGCATCGAGGCGTGTTCCATGCTCGGCATTCCGCATACGGTCATTCACGCCGGAGCCATCAAGGGCGATCCCGACCGCTTCTATGCTTCCAACATCGCGTTCTATAAACTCTTTGAAGAAACCGCGGAGAAATACAAGGTCGATATGCTCGTGGAGAACAACAGTGAAAAGTGGGCGCTCGGCTATCTGCTTCGCTCCGGGCAGGAGATGGCGGATTTTGTGAAAATGGCGGGCATTCCGCGTCTGCATCTCTGCTGGGACACCGGGCACGCGAACGTGGAGCGGCGCGACCAGTATCACGATATTCTCGCAATGGGAAAAGAACTGCGCGCGCTCCACATTCAGGATAATTTCGGGGACGCGGATTCCCATCTGACGCCGCTGATCGGGTGCATCAACTTCGACCGCGTCATGCAGGGACTTTTGGAGATCGGTTACCGGGGCGACTTCACCTTTGAGGCCGATTCCACCATCCGCACGACCGGGAGATGGCCGCACTACCGGCGGAACGTGGAGCCGGACGACCGGCTGGGATTCCCGCCGCTCCATATCCATCAGATGATGGAGAAGGTCAAATGGGAGATCGGAAAATGGATGCTGGAATCCTACGGTATTCCGGTAGAATAAAAAAATAAAAAAGAGGTGTGCAAAAAGTCTGCGACTTTTTGCACACCTCTTCTGATATTTCCGCGTGGAGCCCGGATCAGCAGAGGATCACGTCTCCCAGGTCGTCCCTGTGGCAAACGTCGTAGGTGCAAACGGCGTCAACCTTGGAGCGGTCCATCAGAAGCACCGAGAATTTCGATTTCCGGATGGCGATTTTCGTAATTTCGGCAACGTCCGGATTGCTGTCGGTAACGTTTCCGTCCTTTGAGAGTGCCTCGCAGGAAAGAAACGCGAGATCGGGGTTGACGCTTTTCAGGTAGTCCTCGGTCTGTCGTCCCAACAGACATTTTTCGATTTCGTAGTATTCTCCGCCGGTCAGATAACAGGGAATATGCGCCTGCTCGATCAAGGAGAGCAGATAGACCGAATTCGTTATGATCCGGATGTTTTTGTAGTTTGAGAGATAGGGAATGATGAACGCCAGCGTCGAGGAGCTGTTCAGGAAGATGACCTGATCGTTCTTGACGTATTTCAGGGCTTGTTCCGCCATTTGTTTCTTTTGTTCCCTGTTCAGGTTCTGGCGGTAATGGATGGGGTACTGAAACGCGAAGGTGTTTTCGATCGCGCCGCCGTGAACCCGTTTGAGCAGGCCCTCTTTTTCCATGTTTTTCAGGTCACGTCGGATCGTCATTTCGCTGAAATACAGCTCCTCGGAAAGCTCGGAGACCCTGACCTTTCCGCTTGCACTGAGCTTTTCCAGAATCATTTCCTGTCGCTTGTTCAATTTCACGGTAAAAACACCTTCCCTTCTTGCAAAACGGCGGCCGTTTCCATTTTCTCCATTATAACACAAAACGAACATTTTGTCAAACTATTTTTCAAAAATGCTTTCTATTTAACAGAAAAATGTTTGTTTTTCAACATATCGAACAAATATTGAAACAAAAATCGGGAAGTGATATAATAGGGTTGAACCAATTCCGCAAGGGAAAAAAAGACCGTTTTTGATAGGAGGAGCTTTATAGCATGAAGCAAGCAGACGTTGTCATTATCGGTGCGGGCGCAGTCGGAAGCGCGCTTGCACGGGAACTGTCCAAGTATGAGCTGAAAGTCATCGTTGTGGAAAAGAACGAAGACCTCGGCGGGGATAGTTCCAAATCCAACAGCGCGATCATCCATACCGGATACGACGCGAAACCGGGAACGCTTGAAAGCCAGCTGGTGGTTGCGGCGAACCCGATGTACGACAAATTGACCAAAGACCTGGACGTTCCGTTCAAACGGATCGGCGCCCTGCTCCCGGCATTCACCGAGGAACAGTTTGAGCAGCTTCCGGCGCTCAAACATAAGGCGATGATGAACCGCGTCTACGACGTGGAATATCTGACCGGAGAACAGCTCCTCGCCGTGGAACCCAACCTCAACCCCGAAGTCAAGGGCGGGCTTTATATTCCGCGCGAGAGCATCATCGATCCCTTCCTGCTTTGCATTGCGCTGGCGGAGAACGCCGCCGATAACGGCGTGGAGTTCCTGCTCGGAACCAAATGCACCGGGATCAAGGTGGAAGAGGGTGCCGTCACCACCGTGCAGACCACGGCGGGAGACATTGCGACGAAATACGTCGTCAACGCCGCCGGGCTCTACTGCGACGAGGTTGCCGGCTACGTCGGAAAAGCCGACTATTACGTCACGCCCCGGAAGGGACAGTTCTACATCCTCGATAAGAATACTTCCTGCAAGGTCGGCATGATCATTCTGCCGATCCCGACCAAGGTGACCAAGGGCAAACTGATGTGCCCCACCATCCACGGCAATATGCTGGTCGGACCGACCGCCGAGGATCTGCTCGATAAGACCGACAAGAGCACCAACGTCGCGGGGCTCGAAAGCATCGCGGCGGACGTGCGCAAGATGATCCCGAATGTCAACCTGCGCGATACCATCACCCAGTACAGCGGTCTGCGCGCGCAGAGAAACCCAGAGGGACTGAACATCGACGTTTACGATGACCTCAAAGGATACGTCAACCTCTCGGGCGTTCGCTCGACCGGACTCACCGCCTCGGTCGCCATCGCGAAATATGTGACCGACCTGATGATCGAGGGCGGCATGAAAGCCACCTTCAAGACCAACTTCAACCCGATCCGTCACGGCACGCCGCGCTTTGCCGAACTTTCCAATGAAGAGAGAGCGGCTCTGATCGCGAAAGATCCGCGCTATGGCAACATCGTCTGCCGTTGCGAGACCGTGACCGAAGGGCAAATCTGCGACGCGATCCACCGCACGCTCGGCGCCCGCTCGGTGGACGGTGTCAAACGCCGTCTGCGTGCCGGCATGGGACGCTGCCAGGGCGGCTTCTGCGGACCTCGCGTGATCGAGATCCTTTCGAGAGAACTCGGCATCAGTCCGGAAGAAGTCCGGAAGAATGAGCCCGGTTCCGAAATGCTGACCGGGAACGTCAGATGAGCGAGCGGATAAGGAGGAACGGAACAATGACGAAAATGATTTATGACGTTATCATCGTAGGCGGCGGTCCTGCGGGACTTGCGGCGGCTGTCGGCGCAAAGAACGCCGGCGCGAGGGACGTTCTGATCGTAGAGCGCGATAAATCCCTGGGCGGCATCCTCGAACAGTGCATCCACCCCGGATTCGGGCTCAAAACCTTTGGGGAAGAGCTGACCGGTCCCGAATATGCCGACCGGTATATCAAGAAGATCGAGGAACTCGGCGTAGAGTATAAACTC
>CAMYUQ010000080.1 GCA_947302045.1 uncultured Clostridia bacterium | reverse complement strand
GGCATTGATATGATATCACGATCCCGGTTTCAATCTGGATCCGGATGGAGTATTTGTTCTTTGTCCAGACCGCGGAAAGTGAGGTGGATTCACTTAAATTCCAGACGCCGACGTCCGGGTTGAAAGAGCCGTCCGGGAGAAACAGCAGTGTTCCGCTTGCCGATTGATACCCTCCGAACGTATAACCGGTGCACGTCGGCGGGTCGATCGACGCGGGCTTTTGTCCGTATACCACGGAGACCTTCGGCATCTGAAATTGATCCGGTTCGGTTGAATGCGTACCGTCTTTCGTTACGAACGTGAGGAAGGTGATCTCATAGGTCTTTGCCGACCAGATCGCTTCAAATGTCACCGCTGCGGGCTTCGTTTCCGCAGGGATCGTATACACTTGGAAAATCCGGGAGGCGTCGGTTCCTTTCAGGTGCCATCCATCAAACGTGTATCCGTTCCGAACCGGGATCACATCGAGGGTAAAGTTCCTGTTATACAGGCGGGAATCCGGAAGGGAAGCGGTGTCAAATCCGTAGAGCGTATCGGTATCGTACAAGATCGGATAGGAATTTGCCTGCCATTCTGCGGTCAAAAGGATCTTGCCGCCTGCTTCGGGAGCGGAATCAAACGCGGTTCCTTCCAACAAATAGGTTCCGTCGGGTTGCGGCTGCAACCGGTAGACGGATTGATCCAGCGGATCCTTTGCGCGGTCAACCGTCCATCCCGTAAAGGTATAGCCGTCTCTTACGGGCGCGGAGAGATAAAGATCTTCTCCGTAAACGTGCTTGATCGGGACCTGCCAGTCTCCCACCGTTTCCGCGTTCTGAACCGAAACGTCGTATTCTTTTGCGCAGTACAGCCGGTAAACGACGTTCTTTTCTTCGTCGTCCGACACGATCACGGGCTGACTGAAAAACGTCGCTTCTTCGTCAAACCGGTATCCGCGGTAGAAGCGTTCTTCTCCAAACGTATTTCCCGAAACAGCGGTTCCGTAAACGGCTTTTTCCTTCACCGGTTGAACGCCCTCGAAGGGTTGAAATTCTCCGTTTTTGAGATAACCGTCGATCCTGGTCACATAAAAGCTGTTCGGGATCCACTCGGGCGTGAGTTCAATATCGCTTGTATATTCATTTGCGCCGAGAACCGCGTCGGTGCCGTATCTTATTTCATTGCCGCCGCTTTTTGCGACCCACCCGGAAAAGGTATGAGTTTGTTTTCCATTGCTCAATACCGGCTTTGGCAGAGTCGTCGGCGTTCCGTAGACGTGCTCTTCCGAGTAGAAACCTTCAAGCACGTAAGCGGGTCCCTCATAATCGTCCGGATGGTAATCAATGACGTAAATGTTCGGCAGGAATGTGGCGGTCAGCGTATAATGATTTCCGTTGTCGACATCACAGGAATAGGTGACAGCCCCGGTATACGTCGGAGTTTCCTCATTTTTCCGGATCGTCCATCTCTTGAAAGAATATCCCTCATTTACAGTCACCTGAAACTCATAGGTTTTTCCGTTATCTGCCTGAAACATCTGTGTTCCGATGACCGTTTGAGATTGCGGCGCGGTCATGGAAACCGTCCCGGCTTTTTGCTCGGTATCTGTTGTTTCGTCAATTTTGACGATCACGGTGATGGTGCATTCTCCGTCGGCGGAGGCAGGGATCATAAGGGACGCGAAAAACGCAAGGGAAAAAAGCAGAAAAGCAAGCAAAAGAGCAATTTTTTTATTCTTCATCCCGTGTTTTCTCCTTTATTGAATCCAGATCGTTTCGCCACCGGCTTCGGTGATCGCCCGGATCGCGCGCAGCGAGAATTGATTTGCCTCCACCGTCATGGCTTTGGACATATCGGCGGAAGCCACGATTTTCAGCGTAGTAGCACTCCGGAGGATCAGACCCTTTTCCTGCAACGCCCGAAGATTTACCGTCGATCCGTAGGCAAAATTCTGTTCCAGCACCCGCACGTCCACCGTTGCCGCGTGGATATTCGCCTTTTGCCGTACCGTGGAAGGCAGCGGCTGCGGTTTTTGCACCGGCTCTTCATAAACCGGTTTTCTCGTTTCATAAACCGGCCCCGGTTGCTCTGCAACCGGTTCTTGCGGCTGTGTTCTTTCTTCCAAGCACTCGTCAACGTCAACCGGGTCGCGGTAAGGGTAGGCCCTGCTGAACGACGAACGGTCGCGATAGGGATTGCTATGCCGCACGTCCGCATAGCGCGTATCAACATAGGAAGCGCCGAATGCCGGAACGGAATCTTCCGATTCGTCTTCTTCTGCGTTGAAGGGCTGTTCCGGTTCTTCCTGCGGGGCAGGGGATTCCGTCGGAATCTCTTCCACCTGTGGAACCGGGATTTTCTCCGGTTCCTGCTCCGGAATTTCTTCTTCGGACGGTTCCTGAGCCGGCGTTTCTTCAAACTCCGCGTCAATGGACGGCGGTAATTCTCCGATATCCGTGATCGGTGCGTCTGTGGTGATAACCTCCTCCACGCGGTCGCGCTCTCCGTTTGCATAATAATGCTCGGTCACGCGGCGCTGCATAATATGAACCGATTCGCTCACCGCAGGTTCGACAGCAGGCGTGTCAACCGGATCGACCACCGGTTCCTCCGGCAGCGGTTCTTCCGCGGGAGTGGCAGTATCCTGCTGCTCCTCCGCGGGGGAAGACGGCGCTTCCTCGTCAAATTCCCACGAGAAATTCGCGTTTGCGGGAATGACCGAGGGATCCTCCTGCGGCAATTGCGTGGTATGATCCTCGTCCAGCTCGAATGTGGTTGATTTTTGTTCCAAACGCCTGGTTTCCTTGATCAGTTTGCGTTCCACCAGATTTTCGGTAGAATCGAACGGGTAGAGCTGTTCATAGTCCACCTGTTCCGCATCGATAGGGGAAAGCCCCTGTTCAACGCATACCCGCTCAACCAATTCCAGCGCCCATTGCAGTTTGCGTGTGCTGCGCAGTTTATAACGGAAAGGGGTATCTTCATATTTCTTCTTATCGCTGACGTCGGTACCGTGATAAACCGAGCCGTCCAGACTTGCGGGATCCAGCGCAAGATAGAGTTCCAGAATATGCGATTTGACGTTGATCTTTGCAATCGCGGTACGTTCGTTGGTGTAACTGTCACAGCTCCAACTGATCCGCGATTTCGTTCCTTTGTATGCTAAAAGAGCGTTTTTCAACTGACTGTAACACTTTTTGATAAACGGAGACGCTTGAATCAGCCTTGCCTCAAAAGACTTCCGGTAGGAAGCAACGATATAGCATCCGCTTTCTTCGTCAAATCCGATCACGCGCTCATTTCCGGTGAACGCGCCGGTGTTTTCGGATTCGTTTTCTTCCGGTTCGTCGAACGCTTCCTCGCCTTCTTCCAGATCGGTTGCGTCATCCGAAGGCTCCTCTTCGGGTTCCTCCTCGTCCGGATCCGGCGCCCGGCGTCTTTCATCCGCCAACAGATCGCTCAGCGTATTGATCGCGCGGTAGAGCTCGTCCGAACCGGTTTCCCGCACGATTTCCCGTTCGCGCACCGTCTCGGTTACATACCGTTCCACGATGCGTTCCGCCGGCGCGGCAGATTCTTCTGTCTCTGCCGGACTCTGCATCTCTGCCGCAACGGCTTTTTCTTCCGGTTCGTCTTGGGGGTCCGTTACATCCTGCGCAAAGGTTGCGATCGCATCATCCAACGCCTGCTCCGGGTCTGCCAAAACGGGTTGTTCCGGTTCATTCGGCTCGGGTTTGCGGTCGGGCAACCGTGCCGTTGACATAAAGTCATAACCGTTGACGCGGGCAAAGATCAAGATTCCGACGATCAGAACGGCAGTTGCCAATACCGCGATGACCAATACCAAGAGCGCGATCTCTGCCGGCAGCAGAGAAACGCTCACCAAGGGCATCCACAGTTTTGCGGAAACAGGATGATCCGCACGCCCCGATTTCCGGGCATGGGAAATTCTGATCAGGAGAACAACCGCACAAACCAATTCTGCCGCCAGCACGCAAGCCGCCGCAACAATGGCAAGTGGGATCCATTTGCCGGAAAGACCGGCAGTCAATAAAGCCGCTGAATTATGCAAGAACCTCGCCCCCGTTCCGTTTTTTGTGATACAGTATTATTTTACCACATCGCGAAATCATAATCAAGAGATTTCCATTTTTTATTCTTTTTCGAAAGAAAAAAATATCGCAAAATCCGACTTTTCACATTTTTCTTCGGATTTATCCGGTATCGGCCCTTTTGCAAAGACGATTGAAATATATCTTGTAAATTCCGTTTGGCTCTCGTTTGCACGCAGATTTGCAAATTTCTTTTGAAAAAATTGAAAAAAGTATTGCAATCGGGCGGAAAGTATGTTATAATGACAAACGCTGTCAGGACGCACAGCATAGGGGTATAGCTCAGCTGGTAGAGTACCGGTCTCCAAAACCGTGGGTCGCGGGTTCGAATCCTCCTGCCCCTGCCAATAGAAAAGGCACGCCAATCGGCGTGCCTTTTCTATTGGCAGGGGCAGGAGGTCACGCTGAAAGCGTGTGCGCGGCGGAGCCGCGTCGCGGAACATTGCGCGGTTTTGCGGCGGAATGCAGCGAAATGCGGGAGCGACCACC
>CAMYUQ010000079.1 GCA_947302045.1 uncultured Clostridia bacterium | reverse complement strand
AGTCCATCAGCATGGAAACGACTCTCTTCGCCGTTTGTACTTCGCACATGCGTTCATAGCTGAGGTACACCCGTGTGCCCTCCAAATAGACTCTCGACTCCGCACGCTCAGTAACCAGGGCTTTCTCAATATCGCTTTTCGTGACAACCTCGTGTTCGCAGTCACGGTTCAGTAGTTCATAGCATTGGTCAATCGTGTCGCTCTCGCTGAGGAACAGATGCCCGGATACACGAGCCTCGTCCAGGACATAAGCAATCGCCCCGGAATACCGAAGCGGATTCTGAAGGCTTACATGCGTCTTCCTGGCGATAGCGTCAACGGTCAGAAACCCAAAGCCCTTGATCCGGCATAACTGGAAGGGATCTTCGCGTACGATCCGAAGGCTGTCGTCTCCGAATGCTTCCCGGATCCGGTTGGTGTAGACGATCACGGCACGGTCGGGGCGCTTTCCGGGCTTGCCGCCGGGGGAATAATAGTCGAAAGAACGCTTCTTTTTTGCGGCGGTATAGTGGGCAACCATACTGTCGATATTGCCGGAGGTCACCAAAAAACCGAGCCGCGGCCGTCCGAATTCCCGGAAAGCGTCACAGCTCCGATAATCCGGCTGAGCGAGAATTGCAACGCGAAATCCGGCGTCTTCCAGAACGCGGGAAATGATGGCAACACCAAAAGACGGGTGATCTACGTAGGCGTCCCCCGTGACATAGACAAAATCCGGCTGCACCCAACCGCGCGCCTGCATTTCGGCACGGGTGGTCGGCAGGAATTGCATCAGATCGGTATTGCGCATGGTGCTCTCCTGTATGTGTTTTTATTTCATTCTTTGTGAAATCCGTCAATTCCGGCTCGTTCGATCGCACCGGTTATACGGTGCCGCAAACCGCGATGCTCCCGTTCCAGCTCGTCGATCAACGCCTTTATACGGGCGCGCTCGGTATTACCGTCGGCAGGGCAGGCGGACTTGATCACCGGCAATTTCCTCTTTTTGGAAAAAGAGCAGACGTCTTTCTCCGGCACGTAAAGAAAAGGACGGATCACGCGAATTCCGGTCCTTGAAAGCTCGGTCACCGGTGAGAAGCATCCGATGCGCCCCTCAAAAAACAGATTGAGCAGAAATGTTTCCGCAACGTCATCCTGATGATGCCCGAGCGCAACCGCGTCGCATCCCAGATCCCGCGCAGCTTGATGCAGTGCGCCGCGCCGCATTTTGGAACAGAGCGAACAGGGCGACTTTTCTTTCCGTTCTTCAAAGATGACCGAATAGATCTGCGTGGGGATCACATGATAAGACACGTCCATCTCCTCGCAAAGCGCACGGATCGGGGAAAAATCGGTTCCGCCGGGGAATCCCATATCAACTGTTATGGCGCAAAGAGAAAACGGAACCGGATAAAAGCGGCGCAGTTCGGCCAGCGCGCAGAGGAGCGTCAGGGAATCTTTCCCGGCCGAGATGCCGACGGCGATCCGGTCGCCTGCCCGGATCATGCCGTAATCTGTCAGGGCGCGACGGGTATTTCCTAAAATTCGTTTGAAATCTTCCATCATTCGTTAATACGATAAGACGGCAGGACTTGCCGTGGGATACGGACGTCCTGCCGATCAACCGATTTTATTCGACCGGGGTTTCAGGGTCGGACGGCTCTTCTTCGGTATCGGTCTCTTCTGTTTCTTCGGCGGATTGTGCGTCCGCTTTCGCTTCCTTCTTTTTCTCAACGATCTTTTCGATCAGATCAAACTCCTTGACCGCTGCCGCCGCGATAGCCGCAATGCCCGCAACGATCACGGTTCCGAGCAGGATTTTTCCAAGAGCATTCATGGTGTTCTCTCCTTTATTTATCGTATTTTGCATCAGACGTAAACGAGCAGTCTTCGTAAATTTTCTTCGTTTGCTCCGTTTGTTTGAGCGGTGAATCACCCGAAGATTCATACAGGAACAAAGGCGGCAAAACCCGGAGCGACGGGGCGGCGTCCTTCACGGCTTCCGTCAGGAGCATACAAGGTTCGGACATCGCGTCCGCGTGAACGAACAGGATTCGCTTCGGTTCAAGCCGGTTTTGGCGAAGTCCCGCAAACAGATCGCTCATCCGATCCGGCCGCCAGACGGTCACGAACCGTCCGCCCGTTTGCAGCAGTCTGCCCGCACAATCGCAAAAATCAAAGATCGTTCCGCAAACTTCGTGTCGTGCAAGATCTTTTTCGGGGTACTGATTGGCTCTTCCGGTTCCGGCTTTGAGATACGGCGGATTGGAAAAAACCAGGTCCACCGGTTCGGGAAAATCGTTTGTTCCGAGTGTCCGTATATCCGCACAACGCGCACTCACCCGTTTTGAAAGACCGTTGAGCTCTGCGTTTCGCCGGATGAGCTCGGCAAACGCCGGCTGCACTTCAACCGCCGTGACGCGGGCAATTTTTCCTTTGCAGACCGCCAGCAGGGAAACGATTCCGCTGCCGCCGCCGAGTTCTACCGCCACTGTTTGCGGAGCTT
Organism: uncultured Clostridia bacterium; assembly: GCA_947302045.1. Taxonomy (GTDB): domain Bacteria; phylum Bacillota; class Clostridia; order Oscillospirales; family CAG-272; genus UMGS1865. Next base: position 2,220 of record CAMYUQ010000079.1, on the reverse strand, counting down.
TTCGCAAAAATGCCGCGAGCAGATATGCGTCGGTACCGAAAGTCAAGCCCTGTCGCTTTTGGATCAGGCGGAGCCGTTCGTTCACTTCGTCCAGCCGCTCATCGGCGTTCAGGATCGGTTCAGTAGGTTGCATAGTGCCTCCGGGACAGTGGATTTAACAAATGGGGCGGAGCAAACAGGTTGAATGCTCCGCCCCTTTGCTGACAGGCGATGTATTATGCTTCTGCGGGAGCACCTACCGGGCAGGTATCGGCGCAACTGCCGCAGCTGATGCATTTGTCTGCATCAACTACATACTTGCCGTCGCCTTCGGAAATTGCCTCAACCGGGCAAGCCTCGGCGCAGGCACCGCAGGAAACGCAATCATCGGAAATTTTGTAAGCCATTGGTATCAACCTCCTCTTTATGATTTACAACTCTATTGTATCACTTTTTTTGGATTTTGCAACTGTTTTTTTCGTTTTTTTTCAAAATTTTGAAAAATATCGGGAAATATCACGCCTTTTTTCCGTCTTGCGGGGCGTGTTTGGAATTGTCGGAGCCCTGTCCGCTCTTTCCCCTTGAAAGGAAAGTCACATCCTCCCGCGCATAGATTTTGGCAGGCGTTTCGGGGGCGTTTTCCAAAAGGACGCGAACGGTTCCTGCAATGGGGCTGATCCCCACCACGGTTCCGATGCCGTCCGGCGTTTTTACCGTTGATTCCATCGGAGGCATCCGCCGGAGCTCTTCTGCATAGGTCTCGGATTCATACCGCAAACAGCACATCAGCCGACCGCAGGTTCCCGAAATCTTGTTGGAATTGAGCGAGAGTCCCTGTTCTTTTGCCATTTTGATTGTGACCTGCGCGAAATCCGGCAGGAAAGCCGAACAGCAGAGAGGTCTGCCGCAGGCGCCGATTCCGCCGAGCAATTTTGCCTCGTCCCGGATGCCGATCTGCCGAAGTTCGATCCGCGTGTGGAAAATACCCGCCAGATCTTTCACCAAATCCCGGAAATCCACCCGGCTTTCCGCGGAGAAATAGAACAGGATTCTGGAACGGTCAAACGCATATTGCACGTCGATCAACTTCATGGGCAGTCTGTGTTCCGCGATTCTTTCTTTGCAGATATCGAACGCTTCCTGCTCTTTTTGGGAATTTTCCGCATTTTGCGCGGTGTCCGCTTCGGTTGCCGTGCGGATCAGGGGACGCAGAGGCGTCGTTACGACCGATTTTCTCACGGCATGGTTCTTCGCGGTAACTTCGCCGAATTCCGGACCGCGGGAGGTTTCAACCACAACGCGATCCCCAACGTGAACCTTCTTTCCCTTCGGATCGAAGTAGTAGGATTTTCCGGAGGCGCGGAATTGAACGCCGATGACTTCGAGTTGCTCGGACTTTGGAATATCCCCCACCAAATCTCCCGTCAGCACCGGAGAAAGCAGTTCTTCTACGCTGATGGAGATCGGCTCATCGGCCGGTTCTTCGGGGTTGATTCCGAGATCCGGATCCTGCAAAACAGGGGATTCCTCTTCAGCGGATCGAACAACGATACGCGCACGCAATTCTTCCAGGGAAAGTCCGCCGTCCTGCTCTTCGCGCGGCCGTCCCGATTCATCCGGGGTACGCGCCATATTCTCTCTTTGCGCTTTTCCGCGACGATTCCGATGCCGCGATTTCCGGCGGTTTTGCTCGCCGTCCTTCTGCTCGGCACTCTGGGCGGGGTTCGCGCTCTGATTGGGATTCGCCGTGTTTTGCGGATTCGCTTGATCGGGGCGCTTCGGCCCGCGGTGATGCCGCCGGCGGCGGTTCCGGCTGTCGTTATTTTGCCCCGACGGCGGGGTCTGACGGTTTTGTTCTTCGTTACTCATGGAAATAATCCTTTCGGAATGGTTTCAGTTTAGAAGACCTGCCTGCATGGCAAGTCGCGACAGGGTCAGTCGCACGTTGGCGTTGCGGCGCAGATCCTCGGTTGCGTTTTCGACCGCCTCGCACAAGCGGAAAAGTTCGGGGGACGAGAAGCGGAATGCGAGAGCGGTTGCCTCTTCCCGCGTTGCAAAAAAACAGAGAGGGGCAACGTCGGACTGTTTGAGAACCAGCAAATCCCGCAAAGCGATCAGGATCTGGCGGAAACGCTGTAAAATTTCTTCCCGTTTCTGCCCAAAAGCGGCAAAATAGGAAAGCACCGCGCCGCTGTTCCGGCTCGCGGAAAACAGATTCAGAAATGTTTTGGCATCCTGCCG
>CAMYUQ010000078.1 GCA_947302045.1 uncultured Clostridia bacterium | reverse complement strand
GTCTGCCTGGTGTTTTCGATCAGCTCCCTGACCGTTCTGCGCAACGCCGTCGCCGAGAGCGACCGCGTGCGGCAGGAGACCGAACAGATGCTCGCCGTCTACCAAAAAAGCGAGGAAACCGAGGCGATCCCGGTGCAGGCCGACCCCATGAAAGATCAGCCGGTCGAAGAAGCGCCGCCAGCCGCCGAACCGCAAGGATTCTGTCTGCGCGAAGAGCGCGGCAGGATCGGCATCTTTACGTCCGACGGGCATCTGATCGCCCTGACCGATATTTCGGTCGACCTGCTCCCCCTCGCCGATCAGGAACTTCTCCGCGCCGGGATTCCGCTCGCTTCGTGGTCCGAACTCCGCGCCGCTCTCGACGACTTCGGGGGGTGACGGGTGAGGTGTATTATCTGCGGGGGAACCCTTTTTTGAAAAAAAGTGGTTCCCCCGCACCCCTTCCGAAAAAACTTATCAACACATCTTTTATCAAAATAGTTGACAAACAGTAGAGATAATGGTAAAATAAAATCGTTATTTAGTATACAATGCGTAAAATTTGGTTGTGTTTTTTTCAAAAATTGTGCGCATTGTTTTCGTACATTTCAATATCATTGGCTAAATAAACACGTATGTAAAGCCATCGAAATTCTTCTGTGTTTGTTGAGGGAAAAATGGGACTACTTGGTTTGATTATTAAAGAAGTTGCATCGAGTGCCGTTGATAAACTTGTTGAAAAAGCTTGCGAAGCAGAATACAAACAGGAAGAAGAAATTAAAGCAGCGAAGAAGCAAGCAAAGCAACAAGCAAATTTAGAAGAAAAACAGCAACAGAAGAAGAAACAAAATGAGGAGATTAAAACATTTCCAACTGCGCCAATTGAAAAAGAAGCGTCCTTTAATTTCATAAAAGAAAGACAACAGATCAACAAAGAAATAAAAATGAAAAAAATAGAAGTAAAATTACAGTTACAGTTAGAAAAAAAACAACAAAAAGAAGACAAAAAGCATGAAATCAGATTAAAAAAGATAGAAGAAAAAATGCAATTAAAGTTGGAAAAAGAACAACGAAAAGAGGTACGTAAGCATAAAATAAAATTGGAAAAAATAAAAGCCAAATCTCGATTGAAGTTAGAGAAAAAGCGACGTGAAATTTTTTCAACAAACTGGATCCTATAGTTCTACATAAAATCATGCTATCGTCGCTACGGAAACAAATCTCAGGAGTCGTATTGCCCACATCAGTACGACAACGTTACAATAGTGTTACAACTGTCGAAGTTCTGTTCCTGCTTCCTTTTTGAAAATATTTGATGGGGTGGTTTCGTTTCTTTACAAGAAACGAAACCACCCCATCAGGGTCTATCACCTCAAACACTTTTCCAGATACTGTCCGGTATAGGATTCGGGGACTTTGGCGACGTCTTCGGGCGTGCCTTCGGCGACCAGTGTGCCGCCGCCCTCGCCGCCTTCCGGTCCGAGGTCGATGATCCAGTCCGCGCTCTTGATGACGTCGAGGTTATGCTCGATCACGAGAACCGTGTTGCCGCCGTCGCACAGGCGGTTGAGGATTTCCAACAGTTTTTTCACGTCGGCGGTATGGAGCCCGGTGGTGGGTTCATCCAGAATATAGATGGTTCGTCCCGTTCCGCGCTTGGCGAGCTCGGTTGCGAGCTTGACGCGCTGTGCCTCGCCGCCCGAAAGCGTTGTTGCCGGTTGCCCGATCTTGATATACCCGAGCCCCACGTCGAACAGCGTTTGCAGCTTGCGCTGGATCGCAGGCAGTCCGTCGAAGAAGCCGATCCCCTCTTCCACCGTCATTTCAAGCACGTCCGAGATATTCTTGCCCTTATAGTGAACGTCGAGCGTATCGCGGTTGTAGCGTTTGCCTTTGCAGACGTCGCAGGTGACGTAAACGTCGGGCAGGAAGTGCATCTCGATCTTTTTCACGCCGTCTCCCTCGCACGCCTCGCAGCGCCCGCCCTTGACGTTGAACGAAAACCGTCCGGGCGTGAAGCCCTTGGCTTTCGCCTCGCGCGTTTGCGCGAACAGATCGCGGATGTCGGTGAAAAGCCCCGTATAGGTTGCCGGGTTCGACCGCGGATTCCTCCCGATCGGGCTCTGGTCGATGTCGATGACCTTATCCAGATGCTCCACGCCGTCCATGCTTTCATATTTGCCCGCGTAGGTGATCGCGCGGTTGAGCCGTTCCGCGAGCACCGGGTAGAGAATCCCGTTCACGAGCGAGGATTTACCAGACCCCGAAACGCCGGTCACACAGACGAATTTTCCGAGCGGAATATCGACGTTCAGCCCTTTGAGGTTGTTCTGTTCGGCACCCCGGACGCGCAGGAAATGACCGTTCCCTGCTCTGCGCTCGGCGGGTACGGGGATGGACTCCCGCCCGGAAAGATACGCGCCGGTGATCGAATCGGGATTTTGCATGACCTCCTGCGGCGTTCCGGCGGCAACGATCCGTCCGCCGTGGATGCCGGCACCCGGACCGACGTCGATCAGATAATCGGCGTTCTCCATCGTTTCTGCGTCGTGCTCCACCACGATCACGGTATTTCCCAGATCGCGCAGGCGTTTGAGCGTGGCGATCAGTTTCGAATTATCCCGCTGATGCAGTCCGATGCTCGGCTCGTCCAGAATATAGAGAACGCCGACGAGCGAAGAGCCGATCTGCGTCGCCAGCCGGATGCGCTGTGCCTCGCCGCCCGAAAGCGTGCCGGATTTGTTTGCGAGCGCAAGGTAGCCGAGCCCCACGCTGACAAGAAAGCCGAGCCGCGCGCGGATCTCTTTGCAGATCTCCGCCGCAATCTTTTGCTCGGTTTCGGTCAGTTGCAGCCGATTGACAAATTCCAGCGCCCGCTCTACCGACAGCGAGCAAAATTCCTGAATATTCAGTCCGCCGACCGTGACCGCCAGAACGATCGGAGACAGCCGTTTCCCGTGACATTCCGGACAGGGGGCTTCCTCGATGAACTGATCGTAATACTCGTTTCCGTAGGTTTGCGCGCGGTTTTCGATCATTGCAACCACGCCCTCGAATTTGGTCTTCTGGTGGTGTTCTTCCCTGCCGAACCACCGGTGAATATCATAAACTTCTTCGCCCGTTCCGTACATCAGTTTTTGATACTGATCGTCGGTAAACTGCTCGATGGGGGTATCGAGCGTGAAGCCGAACCGCTTCCCGACGGCGGTGAAGAGCGGGCCGTTCCAGCTTTCCTCTTCCAAAGTCTTAAATCCGTTGACGTTGATCGCGCCCTCGCGGAGAGAGAGCTTTTTGTTGGGGATCAACCGATGAACGGCGACTCGCTGCATCTCCCCGAGCCCGGCGCAATGCGGACAGGCGCCCACGGGATTGTTGAACGAAAACATACGCGGTTCCAGCTCGCCAAACGAAATGCCGTGTTCTTCGCAAGCGTAGGATTGCGAAAATTCCAGCTCTTCGGATTCTCCCTCTCCGTCGCGCGGCGCGGTCTGCACGATCAGATGTCCGTCGGCAACGGCAAGCGCGTTCTCCACCGAATCGGCAAGCCGAGCTTCCATTCCCTGCCGCATCACCAACCGGTCGACAACGATCTCGATCTTGTGCTTTTTGTTTTTATCGAGCGTGATCGTTTCGCTCAAATCGTAGAGGCTTCCGTCCACCCGGACGCGTACGTAGCCGCGCTTTTTGGCATCGGCAAACACTTTTTCGTGCATTCCCTTCTGTGAGCGCACGACCGGCGCGAGGATCAGAAACCGCGTCCCTTCGGGCATGGCGAGAATGCGGTCGATGATCTGGTCGGTGGTTTGCTGGCGGATCTCCTTTCCGCAAACCGGACAGTGCGGAATCCCGATGCGTGCATACAGCAGGCGGAGATAGTCGTAGATTTCGGTCACCGTGCCGACCGTAGAGCGCGGGTTTTTACTGGTGGTTTTCTGGTCGATTGCGATTGCAGGGGAAAGCCCCTCAATCGAATCGACGTCGGGTTTATCCAGCTGTCCGAGAAACATTCTGGCGTAGGACGAGAGCGACTCCACGAACCGGCGGTGCCCTTCGGCGTAGATCGTGTCGAACGCCAGTGAGGATTTGCCCGAGCCGGAAAGCCCCGTCATGACAACCAGCCGATCCCGCGGAATTTCCAGATCAATATTTTTCAGATTATGCACCCGCGCGCCGCGTATAACGATTTGATTCGACATAATAGTTTTCTTTCTCCGTTTTTCAGTCAATGGGTTTCCCGGCGCGGATCTTTTGGATCTGATCGCGCAGGTACGCCGCCTGTTCAAATTCCAGTTTGCTCGCCGCGGACTTCATTTCCCTCGTGAGCGTTTCGATCAGTTTTTCACGCTCGGTTGCCGTCAGCTTCCTGCCGCTTCCCCGCTCGCCGTTCTTTTTGCGCCCCTCTTTGGTTCCGATCTCGATCAGATCGCGCACACCCTTGATAACCGTTTTCGGAACGATCCCGTGCTTTTGGTTATAAGAGATCTGGATCGAGCGGCGGCGGCTGGTTTCGGTGATCGCTCCCTGCATGGACTGCGTGACGGTATCGGCATACATAATGACCTTCCCCTCCGCATTCCGCGCGGCGCGTCCGATCGTTTGAATCAACGACCGTTCAGCACGCAAAAAGCCCTCTTTATCCGCATCCAGAATGGCAACGAGCGACACCTCCGGGATATCCAACCCTTCTCGCAAAAGGTTGATCCCCACCAGAACGTCGAATTCTCCGAGCCGCAGATCCCGGATGATCTGCATCCGCTCCATCGTTTCCACGTTGTGGTGAATATAGCGCACGCGGATCCCGTTCTGCGTGAGGTAATCGGTCAGGTCTTCCGCCATCTGTTTGGTCAGAGTGGTTACCAGAACGCGTTCGTTCCTTGCGGCACGCAGGCGGATCTCGCCCATCAGATCGTCCACCTGTCCCTC
>CAMYUQ010000077.1 GCA_947302045.1 uncultured Clostridia bacterium | reverse complement strand
TTCTTGCAAGAAAGTTTCCTCCCCCTCGCGGCCTTATTCTATCTTACTGCTGATATTCTTCCTTGATCTTGGCGGTGAGGTTGCCGGGAACGACGTCGTAACCGGTGACGGCGAACTCAAAGGAGCCGCGTCCCTGCGTCATCGCGCGCAGGACGGTGGGATAGTCCATGAGTTCGGCTTTCGGCGCGATCGCCTGCACGACGGTATAGCCGCGCTGTCCCGCCGCGGGCTCCATGCCCATAACGCTTCCGCGCCGTTTGTTGAGGTCGCCCATCACGTCGCCGACCATGCCGTCGGGAACGGTGATCTTCAAATCGCCCACCGGTTCGAGAATGACGGGCGCCGCCACTTCGAGCATCTTCTTATAGGCGAGCGACGCCGCGGTCTTGAACGAGATTTCGTCCGAGTCGACCGCATGGTAGGAACCGTCGTAGAGGTCCGCCGCGAGGTTCGTCAGCGGGAAACCGACCGCGCCCTTCGCCATCGACTCCTGAATTCCCTTCTCGACCGCCGGATAGAAGTTCTTCGGAACCGTTCCGCCGACGACCGACACCGTGAAGGTCAGCCCTTCGTCCTCACCCGGCGCGAACCGCATCTTGACGTGACCGTACTGTCCCGAACCGCCGTTCTGCTTCTTGTGCTTGCCTTCCACGTCGACAGCTTTCGTGATCTTTTCGCGGTAGGCGATCTTCGGCACGCTATAGGTAATATTCAGCCCGAACCGGCTCTTCAGCCGCGCCGCCAGAACCGAAAGATGCACTTCGCCGAGCCCGTAGATGAGCAGCTGCTTGGTTTCGGAATCGTTTTCAAAGCGCAGAGTGTAGTCCTCTTCCACCATCTTGCCGATGCTCTGCGAGATCTTGCCCTCGTCGCCCTTGGACGCAGGCGCCATCGCCTTGACGTAGTAGGGGGTCGGGAATGTGATCGGCGCGTAGGCAAACGAGCTGTTCCAGGTCAGGGTATCGTTGGTGTTGGTGTTGCCGAGCTTCGCCACCATACCGATATCGCCGCAAGAGAGTTCCTCGACTTCGGTCTGTTTTTTGCCTTTCATCACGTAGATGTGGGCAAACTTTTCGGTGTCGCCGGTCGTCTGATTCTTGAGCGCCTGGTCGCGCTTGACGGTGCCGTTCATCACCTTGAAATAGGACATTTTGCCGACGAACGGATCGGCAACCGTTTTGAACACGAATACGGCGGGTTCGCCCTCGGGCTGAATCTCCTGCGTTTTGCCGTCGGCGAGGAGTTCCTGCTTCTTCGCCGTATGCCGCGGGAAGGATTCCGCGATCTTATCGAGCAACGTCCAAACGCCCCAGAGCTTGGTCACCGCGCCGCAGAAGACCGGCACGATCTCGCCCTTGATGATGCCCTCGTGAACGGCGTTGACGGCTTCCATATGCCCGATCTCTTCGCCCTCAAAGTATTTCATCATCAGCTCTTCGTCGGTGCTCGCGACCGCTTCCATGAGCATATCGCGGTATTTCTCGACCGCTTCTTTGGATTCTTCCGGAATTTGCTCTACGCTATGACGTCCTTTGTCGTCAAAAACGTGCGCGCTCTTGTCGATCAGGTCGATCGCGCCGACGACTTCCCCGTTCTTCACCATCGGGATGGTGAGCGGACAGACGTTTTTGCCGAAAGTTTCGTGCAGTGCGTCCAGAACCTTGCCGAAGCGCGCGTCGTTATCGTCGAATTTATTGATGAAGAAGGCGCGGGGCAGATTCGCCTTTACCGCCTGATTCCAAGCGAGTTCGGTTCCGACCTCGATCCCGGCTTTGCCGTCCACCATGATGATCGCGCTGTCGGCAACGCGCAACGCCTGCACCACTTCTCCCGCAAAGTCCAGATAACCGGGCGTGTCGATGACGTTGATTTTCACGTCCTTCCAGGTCATCAGCGCCATTGCCGCTGAAATGGAGATCTTTCTCGCAATTTCTTCCGCGTCAAAGTCGCAGACCGTGTTGCCGGCGGTCACATTTCCGAGACGGTCGGTTTCTCCCGTGATCGAAAGCATCGCCTCGGCGAGCGAGGTCTTTCCGCTTCCGCTATGCCCAAGCAACGCGATATTGCGGATGTTTTTGGTTTCAAATTTAGCCATTGTCTTGCCCTTGTTATCCTTTCCTGTTGATTGAAAAATAAAAGAAAACCAAATTTCTCTTTTTTTATTATAACATAAGAGAATTTGGTTTTCAAGGGATTTGATTAAATTTTGTACGATAATACGTAGAAATAAACCGATCGTTTTTGTAAATATTATACAAATTACGACACGCCGAACAGGCGTTTGGCGTTCTCGGCGGTCTGATCTGCCGCCTCCTGCGGACTGCAATTCCAAAGCTCCGCGACCGCATCGAGCAGATAGACCAGATTGCCCGAATGGTTCAGCGTTCCGCGTTTGGGGTGCGGCGCGAGGTAGGGACAGTCGGTTTCGATCAGGAAACGGTCGCGCGGGACCGCTTTTGCCGCTTCCCGGATGCGTGGCGCGTTGCGGAAGGTCAGCGTTCCCGAAAAAGAGAGATACCACCCCCGGCGCACCAGTTCCCTTGCCATCTCGGGACTGCCGCTGTAACTATGCATCACGCCCCGCAGATCCGGATGCCGCAGGATCGTTTCAAAGCAATCGCCGGTGGACTCCCGGTTGTGAATGATGACCGGCAGATCCAGTTCTTCCGCCATTTTGATCTGCGCCTCGAAAAAGGTCATTTCGCGCGCACGGTCGAGGGGACGGTCGCCGAAACAATCGGCGTGATAGTCCAGTCCGATCTCTCCGATCGCGACGATCTTCTGCTCTCTGCGGCTCTCGGCGTTGCCGAGCAGATCGCGCAGTTCCTCCAACGCCGAACCGTCGCAGAAATGGCAATCCTCGGGGTGGATCCCGACGGCGGCATACATCCCCTGCCACGCTGCCGCCTGCCGAACGGCTTGGCGCGAGGTTTCGGGGTTGGTTCCGACGTTGATAATCCACCTCACCGGCTCCGGCATAACCGACCGCAAAATACCGTCGGCGCCGCCCTCGGTTTCGGTTTCAAAACGACGGTCGAAATAATGGGCGTGGCTATCGAAAATGCCTTGCAAGCTCATTGTTTCCCCTCAACCGGGTATCGTTTTGCCCATTCCTCTTTGAGGTCGCGGCGGAACAGGCGTTCGATCTCTTGTTTGACGTCGCTTTGCTCATAGAGGACGCGATAAACCGACGTGCAGATCGGCAATTCGGCGTTATACCGCTTGGAGAGCGTTTGCAGTGCGGCGGCGGTATAGGTTCCCTCCGCCAGTGCGCCGTACGGCTTTCCCTGCACATAATATTCCCCGAACGTGCGATTATGCGAATAGGGAGAAAAGACGGTCGCTTCGTAATCGCCGAGGTGACAAAGCCCGTATGCCGAGAGCGGATTGCCTCCCATCGCCTCGATCAGACGCGCGATCTCGCGCGTTCCGCGGCTCATCAGTGCGCCTTTCAGCGTCGTCAGCCCCAAGCCGTCCAAGAAGCCGGCGGCGATGCCGATGACGTTCTTCGACGCCGCTCCGATCTCGTTTCCGAGCAGATCCTGACCGTAATAGAACCGGATCAGATCGCTCGAAAAAGCGTCTACCAACCGGTGTTTGAGTTCCTCATCCCGGCTGTCGATCACCATACAGTTCGGTATGCCCTGCAAAAATTCCTGCACGTGCCCCGGGCCCAGCCAGACCGCTACCCGATTGGATGAGTCCGTATTCTCTTCCACGATCTCGGAGAGCCGTTTCCCGGTTTCGGTTTCAATTCCCTTCATGCAAATGACAAAGGAACGGTTTTGCAAACCAAGTGGTTTCAGCTTCTCCATCAATCCGCGCAACCCCTGTGACGGAACCGACAGAACCAATGTTTCGGCTTCTTCGGTTGCTGACGCAAGATCGCTCGAAAGTCCGATTGATTCGGGCAGCGTCAACAGGTCGTTACTTCTGTTTTTCAAAAATTCTTCCAGATTTGCCGAACCGGGACGTCCGTAGAGCGTGACGGTATGTCCGATCCGATCCAGATACCAGGCGACAAGCGATCCCCACCTGCCGCATCCGATGACGGTTATCCGCATAACGGTTCTCCTTTTTTGCAAAGAAATAATCATCTGATGCGTTCGCCAAGCGGCGTATCTTCGGCAAGGAAGACCACTCGCACCGTTTCTTCACCCGATGCAAGGATCATTCCCTCTGAATCCACACCGCAGAGTTTTGCCGGTTTGAGATTGGCAACCACGATGAGTTTTTTCCCGATCAGATCTTCGGGTTGATACCACTTTGCGATCCCCGAAACGACCTGCCGCTTTTCATATCCGAGGTCGAGTTGCAGACAGAGAAGCTTTTTCGCTTTCGGAACCGGTTCGCAGGCGATCACCTTTGCGCTCCGCAGTTCCACCTTCATAAAGTCTTCGATCCCGATCTGCGCGACGCCTTCCGGCTTTTCGACCGGCTGTTCCGCTTGGATCTTTGCCTGCCGTTCGGCTTCGATGGCGGCAAGTTCTTTTTCCTCGTCGATCCGCGCGAACAGCACTTTGGAATCTCCCACCTTTTCGCCTGTTTTCAAACCGCCGAAAGATTCCAGACTTTCAAACCCACGCACATCCGTGCCGAGTTCATTCAGGATCTCCTCCGCCGTTGCCGGAATGAAGGGGGTGAGCATGATCGCACCCTGCCGGATGGTTTCCAGCAGGTTATAAAGAACCGTGCCGAGCCGTTCGCGGTTGCCCTCCTCTTTGGCAAGCGACCAGGGCGTGGTTTCGTCAATGTATTTGTTCGCACGGCTGAGCAGTTCAAAAATACCTGTCAGCGCGTCCGAGACGCGATATTCGTCCATTGCGGTTCTCAAATTCGCGTATGCTTTGGAGCAGGCGGCTTTGAGTTCGGCGTCGGTTCCCTCCTCGGCTCCGGGCGCCTGGATCACCTGCGCAAAGTATTTCTTCTCCATATCAAGCGTACGCTTGACGAGATTGCCGAGATTGTTGACCAGATCCATATTATACCGTTTGATAACAGATTCAAAGGTGATCGAACCATCGTTGGCGTAAGGCATTTCGGAAAGGGCGTAGTAGCGCATGCCGTCTACCGAGAAACGATCCGCCAACTCATCCGCATAGATGACGTTGCCCTTGGATTTGGACATCTTATCGGCGCCGAAATTGAACCACG
>CAMYUQ010000076.1 GCA_947302045.1 uncultured Clostridia bacterium | reverse complement strand
TAGCGGATCTTGCCGTCGGCGATATCGTAGAAACGGTTGATCAGGTTGGTGATCGTGGTCTTGCCGGCGCCGGTGGCTCCCACGAACGCCACCTTCTGCCCGGGTTCGGCAAAGAGCGTTACGTCGTGCAGAACCGTCTTGCCCTCCACGTAGGCGAAATCCACGTCGGTCAGGCGGACGTCGCCCCGCAGTTCGGTATAAGTCACCGTGCCGTCCCCGTGCGGATGCTTCCACGCCCAATGCCCGGTGTGACGGTCGGTTTCGTTGACGTTACCCTCCGCGTCGATCTCCGCGTTGACGAGCGTGACGTACCCGTTATCGGGTTCGGGCAGTTCGTCGATGAGCGAAAAGATCCGCCCCGCTCCCGCCATTGCCATGACGATCGAGTTGATCTGCTGGGTGACCTGGTTGATATTGCCGGTGAACTGCTTTGTCATCGAAAGGAACGCGACGATGATACTGACCTCAACCGCCGCTCCGACCTTTCCGAACAACAGTCCGACGCTCGGATTGAAAGAATCCTTCACCGCAAGCAGGCACCCGGCGATGACGCAGACCACATAGAGCAGGTTTCCGATATTCATAATAATCGGCGCGAGCATATTGGCGTAGGCGTGCGCGCGGTAGGCGTTCTTGAAGAGTTCTCCGTTGAGCCGGTCAAATTCGCCGATCGACTTCTCTTCGTGGTTGAACACCTTAATGACCTTCTGACCGTTCATGCTCTCCTGGATATAGCCCTCTTCCTCGGCAAACGACTTCTGCTGCCGGATGAAGAACTTTGCCGAGCCGCCGCCGAGTTTGCCCGAAACGAGGAACATCAGGATCACGCCGCCGACGATGATCAACGTCAGCCACACGCTGTACCAGAGCATGATGAAGAACACGCTGACAACGATCGTCCCCGCGCGGATCAGGGTCGGGAGCGATTGCCCGATGAGCTGACGCAGGGTGTCGATGTCGTTGGTGTAATAGCTCATAACGTCGCCGTGCTGATGCGTATCGAAATAGCGGATCGGGAGATTCTGCATCCCGTCGAACATCGACTTGCGCATCTTGGATAGGAAGCCCTGCGTAATATAGGCGGCAAGCTGGGTTTCCAGCGTGACCGCGATCAGCGCGAGGGTATAGAACAGAACCAAAAGCAGCACCTGCGGCAGAATCTCCTGCTTTGCGACCGCCCAGGGCGTTCCGTTCTCAAACGCCGTCACGACGGCTTTCGTCACGTTTTGCAGAAAGATCGCCGGGATCGCCGCCGTGACCGCCGAAAAGAAGATGCAGGCGATCGAGATCGGAACCATGCGCGGATAGAACTTGAAAAGCATCCGGATGACTCTGCCCAGCACTTTGAAATTCATCTTCGGCTTTCCGTGCATCGGCATTCCGCCTTTGCCCGGCTTCTGCGGAACGGTTATTTTACGATTCATTGCCTTCCCCTCCGTTTCCGTGCGTTTGCTGCTCAAAGATCTCCCGGTAGATCGGGCTGGTTCGGAGCAGTTCCTCATGCTGCCCGGACGCGGCGATCCTTCCGTTCTCCATCACGAGGATCAGATCGGCGTCCTGCAAGGAAGCGACCCGCTGGGCAATGATGATCTTGGTCGTTTCGGGAATGTAGGTTTTGAATGCCGCCCGAATCTTTGCGTCGGTCTTGGTATCGACCGCGCTGGTGGAATCGTCCAGGATCAGGATCTTCGGTTTTTTGAGCAGGGCGCGCGCAATGCAGAGCCGCTGTTTCTGTCCGCCCGATACGTTGGTTCCTCCCTGTTCGATCCTGGTGTCGTACCCTTCCGGGAAGGAATTGATAAAATCATCCGCCTGCGCGAGCTTGCACGCCTCGACCAATTCTTCGTCGGTGGCGTTCTCGTTGCCCCAGCGCAGGTTCTCCCGGATCGTACCCGAGAAAAGCAGATTTTTTTGCAGAACCATCGCAACCGAATCGCGCAAAGTTTCCATGTTATAATCGCGCACGTCCTGCCCACCCACGCGCACGACCCCTTCGGTGGCGTCGTAGAGCCGCGGGATCAGCTGCACGAGCGAGGATTTGCTCGAACCGGTTCCGCCCAGAATGCCGACCGTCGCGCCTGACGGGATATGCAGGTCGATTCCCGAGAGCGCAAAATTCTGCGCCTCGGCGGAATACTTGAAAGAAACGCCCTCAAAATCGATCGAGCCGTCGGCTACCGTCGTGATCGGGCTCTCGGGATCCTTCATATCCGGTTCCTCTTCCAGCACCTCGCAGATCCGCTTGGCACTCTCGACCGAGATGGTGACGATCACGAAGATCATCGAGAACATCATCAGCGACATGAGCACCTGCATCCCGTAGGTGAGCATCATCGAGAGTTGCCCCACATTGACGCCGGTTTCCGGTTTGGCGATGGCGAGCCACGACCCGACGAGCAGGGTAAAGATCATATTGAAATACATACAGAAATTCATCAGCGGCGTATTCCACGCCACGATCCGCTCGGCTTTGGTGAAATCCTCGCAGATGGCGTCCGAGGCGCCGGCAAATTTCTTCTTCTCGTATTCCTCGCGGGAAAATCCCTTGACCACGCGCATTCCGCGCACATTTTCCTCGATCGATTCGTTGAGCCGGTCGTATTTCTTGAAGACGCGCCGGAACGCCGGCATGGCTCTCCGGAAGATCATGATGAATCCGAAAACCAGGATCGGGATCACCACCACGAAGGTCAGCGAGAGCCATCCGCAGCCGTACGCCGCCATGACGATCGAGAAGATCAGCATCAGCGGACACCGCACCGCCGTGCGGATCAGCATCATATAGGACATCCGCACGTTCGTGACGTCGGTCGTCAGGCGCGTGACGAGCGATGCGGTGGAGAATTTATCGATGTTGCGGAAAGAGAAGCTCTGCACCTTGCAATAGAGATCATGCCGCAGATTCTTGGCAAATCCGGCGGCGGCTTTGGCGCAGGTCATGCCCGCGAGCCCGCCGCAGAGGAGTGAGCAGACCGCCATGATCGCCAGAATGACGCCGACCCTGACGATGTAGGGCATCTCCACGTTTCCCTGGCTCTCCTGCAATTTGTTGATCAGCATCTGCCCGGTGATATACGGGATGATACATTCGATCACGGCTTCTCCCACCATAAAGAGGAGCGTCAGGATCGAAAGCCCTTTGTATTCCCGGACGGATTTTCCAAGTTGCTTGATATATTTCATCATTCGGTATCCTTTCTTTCGGTCGGTTGAGGGTCGGATTCGAGCGTATCACAGAACTGTTCGAGCAGACGAACCAGCGTTTTGTAGTCCTGCGGCGCAAAGGATTTCCGGATCGAATCCTCAAACCGTTTGATCGTTTCGGTCGCTTCCCGGAGCAGTTCCGCTCCCTTTTCGGTCAGCGTCAGCCGTTTGAGCCGCGCATCCGAGGAAGTCGCCTGCCGGAGCAGAAATCCCTTTTGCTCCATGAGGTCGATCATGTTGGAAACGCTCGACCGCCGCACCTTGAATTTCTGTTCGAGGTCGCGTTGGTAAACCGCTTCGCCGGCGTGATCGTCCAGATATTTCAGCACCCAGAAGTTTCTGCCGGAGAGGATATCGTCCCCGGTTCCGGCTTCGGCGATCTGCTGATCCATCCGCCGCACAAATAACCTCGACGCATGGCAGATCCACATTCCAAGCTCTTTTTCGTCCCGATTCAAAACGTTTTTCTCCATGTATTTATAAATGTTAGAATGCTAACAGAATAACAGGGATATTTTACCACAAAAACGTTCCGATTGCAAGCCCCGCGCCACATACATTTTGCACAAACTTTTCTGTCGTTTTTTGGTATTCTATACGATTTTTTACAAGCGAATGTTCCGGGTCGGCGCGCTTATAATAAGGAAGATATTTTCTCAGGCGTTCAAAATCCGTCCTTGCTTTTCGGGCGCGCTTATGGTACAATAAAGTATCCGATCAGAAAGGAATATTTTCCTATGGTTTTTCACGGTTTTCAGAAGCTGACCGTCCTGGATTTTCCCGAAAAGGTTGCCTGTACCCTCTTTACGGCAGGGTGCAATTTTCGCTGTCCGTTTTGCCACAACGCCCTGCTCGTGACCGAGATCGACAACCGGGATACCGTTGACCCCGCCGGGGTTCTGGATTACCTGAAAAAACGGCGCGGGATCCTCGACGGCGTTTGCGTGACCGGGGGAGAACCCCTCATGCATCCGGACCTCGGCGACTTTCTGCGCTCGGTCAAGGAACTCGGCTACGCCGTGAAGGTGGATACCAACGGCTCCTATCCCGACCGGTTGCGTGCATTGGTCGCATCCGGCGTGGTGGACTACGTTGCGATGGACATTAAAAACTGCAAAGAAAAATACGGCGAAACGATCGGGATTCCGGGTTTCGATCTCTCCCCGATAGAGGAAAGCGTCCGCTTTTTGCTCGGCGGGTCTCTTCCTTTTGAATTCCGCACCACGGTGGTGAAAGAATTCCATACGGTGGAGGATCTTCTCAAAATTGCGGATTGGATCGCCGGCACGCCGAAATATTTTCTGCAAAACTTCAAGGAATCGGATCATATGATCGGCGCGGGACTGCACGAGCATCCCGAGGAAACGCTCCGCGAGATGCAGAAAGCCGTCCAAAAAAAGCTTCCCGCCGTTTCCCTGCGCGGGGTTTGACTCCCTTCGTGCCGCTCAAAAAATATTTTTTCAAAAAACACAATATCTTGTGAAAAACCGCTTGACAAACCACAAGATGTATGATATAATGAACCCGTCGAGAATTTTTGACACCTGCCGACAAGGCAGGTGTCAGATCCGCTCATAGATTTTTAAAGCAAAAAAGGAGGAACTTATGTACCACGTAGTCAAGCGCGACGGAAAGCTCGTAGACTTCAACCTTTCCAAGATCAGCGCTGCAATGACCCTGGCGTTCGACGCCTGCAAAAGACAGTATAATCCCGACGTAATTGATTTTCTCGCCTTGAAGGTAACGGCTGATTTTGAGCCGAAGATCAAGGATGGAAATATTTCGGTGGAAAGCATTCAGGACAGCGTGGAATCGGTTTTGATCAAAGCCGGTTACGACGACGTTGCGAAGGCATACATCCTCTACCGGAAACAGCGTGAAAAGATCCGGAACCTCAGCTCCACCGTCCTCGACTACAAGGACGTTGTGGATAACTACCTCAAAATCAACGACTGGCGCGTGAAGGAAAATTCGACCGTGACCTATTCGGTGGGCGGTCTGATCCTTTCCAACTCGGGCGCGATCACCGCGAACTACTGGCTCTCGGAAGTTTACGACGAAGAGATCGCCAACGCGCACCGCAACGCCGACATCCATATCCACGACCTCTCGATGCTGACCGGCTACTGCGCCGGATGGTCGCTCAAACAGCTGATTCAGGAAGGGCTCGGCGGCGTGGTGGGCAAGATCACCTCCTCGCCGGCAGGTCACCTTTCCACCCTCTGCAACCAGATGGTCAACTTCCTCGGTAT
>CAMYUQ010000075.1 GCA_947302045.1 uncultured Clostridia bacterium | reverse complement strand
GTCCTGACGCACTATCACGCCGCGGCAAGCCGTCTGATCGCGAGCGTTTCTTCCAATATTAAGTTGCGCGCCGTTTGTTTGCCGTATCCCTGCAACGATGCGGAACGCGCCATTGCCGAACGTATCACCGAAGAGGCGAAACTGCACGGCGCCGCGGTCAGGTTCGGAACCGATGACCTGTCTGTCGCAGGATTTGCGCTTTCGGTCTCGCACGTCACCGCAACCGACGGCGGCGAAGCGGCGGTGGTGATGACGGCGGATTTCCGGAACAGTCGGTTTGCCTATATCTCTCCGACCCGGCAGCAGGAGCTCCAATGGGTTCCGTATATCGACGCACTGACGACCTGCCGGATGCTTGTGATCGGGTATCACGGGCTGTATGATCCGGCGGAATGGAAGCTCCCGGGACAAACGACCGTTCGGCAGATTCTGATATTGCCGCCGCAGGATCTTCTGACTGTCTCGGACGTTTCGTGGGATACCGCCGTGACCTATATCAATTCGGGTACGAAGTTCCGGATGAATTAGCCGCTTTTTGTGAACAGGGAGCGGCTTTTTTTCATATTCTTTCAGTGAGTCGGAAACCTTTTTCAGATCGGAGCGGCGGACTTATGGGAGTTGTTTGGATCGTCGGAGGAGATCATCGGCAGGCGTATTTGACTGCCTCTTTGAAAAGACGCGGCTGGCCGGTTATGCACAGCGTCACAATGACGGACGTTGATTTTTACAGTCAAATAACGAGTCTGATCCTGCCGTTTCCTGCCACGCGTGACGGAATTTATGTGACGAACGCACTGGGAGACTCGAAAGCGTTTCCCTTTGCGGGTCTCCTTTCCAAACTGCCGAACGGCGTGCGGCTGTTCGGTGGGGCGATCCCCGCTACATGGAAAGAGATGGCGGAGAAACGCGGCTTTTCCTGTCTGGATTACGGTACCGACGCTCTGCAATGGAAAAATGCATGCCCCAGCGCGGAGGGGGCGATCCGGCTTTGTATGGAAGCGCTTCCGGTCACCCTGTTCGGAACAGAGATGGGTGTTCTGGGGTTCGGGCGGATCGGCAGATTGCTCACCGAAAAGCTCACGGCGCTGGGATCGAAGATAACGGTATTTGCCCGGCGTGAGGAGAGCCGTGTGCAGGCGCTTTTAGCGGGAGCTATTTCAAAAACGCTCGACGATCTTTGCAGGATCTCCCCGGATATGCGGATGCTGTTTTGCACGGTTCCGCAAAGGATCCTGACATCCAATATTCTTCGGATCGTTCCAAAGACCTGTATTTTAATGGAACTTTCGTCGGCTCCCGGTTCGTTTGATCCGGACGAGGCGAAAAAGCTGGGGCTATCGGTTATTTCGGCTCCGGGGATTCCGGGAAAATTTTATCCCGAGAGCGCGGGAGAATTGCTGGCACAAACCATTGCGGAATTATCAGGATGATCCCAGATGAAAGGAGAA
Organism: uncultured Clostridia bacterium; assembly: GCA_947302045.1. Classification (GTDB taxonomy): domain Bacteria; phylum Bacillota; class Clostridia; order Oscillospirales; family CAG-272; genus UMGS1865. The sequence goes on along the minus strand of CAMYUQ010000075.1, from coordinate 4,056 downwards.
CCGGTTATGCTCGGTTACGCATTTTGCGGTTCTTTCTGTACCCACGAAAAATCTGTTCAGGTTTTACGGGACCTGCTCAAAGAAGGATTTGAAATACAACCGATCCTGAGTGAAACGGTCTGGCAAACCGACACCCGGTTCGGCACGGCGGAGAAATTGAGGCAAACGGTTGAAGAACTTTGCGGTCGCCGGGCGATCCATTCGGTCGTCGATGCGGAACCGCTCGGGCCGAAGCATCCGCTGGAAGCATTGGTGATCTGCCCCTGTACCGGAAATACCCTTGCAAAAATTGCCAACGGGATCACCGATACGGCGGTTTGCATGGCGGCAAAAGCGCACCTGCGGGAAAGCAGACCGCTGATCCTTGCGCTGGCGTCAAACGACGCGCTATCGGCAAATCTTTCCAGCATTGCGGGATTGCTCAACCGCAAGCAGGTCTTTTTTGTTCCGATGGTGCAGGACGATCCGATCTCCAAACCGCATTCTCTCGTGGCGGATTTCAGACGTGTTCCCGAAACGCTTTACGACGCTTTGGTGGGGAAGCAATCCCGCCCTTTGTTTTTGACCTCGAAAAGCTGAACAGCGTCCGGATCCAGGCACGTTCTTCTTTTCCGAGACTTTTGGAAAGGAACAGGAGAAGCAGATAAAACCACGTTGTGACGGTGCAGTGAAGAGCAATTTCCCATTTTCCGGATGCCGGGTGGGGAAGTCGGCTGAACAGAAAGTGTGCGCAACAGGTTGCCCCAACGACCGAAAGCAGGGGAAGATACACCCATTTCAGGGGATGCACGCGCGTTTTGCTGAGCATGAGCAACCGGGTAACGCTGAGAACGGTATTGAAGGTTTCCGAGATGTAAACGGTGATCAGGTATCCTGTGATCCCGAAGCGCGGCACGAGGATCAGAACCAACAGAACCGAAACCCCGGCGTCCATAATATTGATCACCATGGAATAGAGCTGCTGTCCGATCCCTTTGAGGATCGCGTCCGTTGCGGTGTCCACGTACATGATGGGGATCAGCGGCGCGAGGAGACGAATGTAGGAGGCGGTCTGTGTTCCCGGATAGAGTGCGTTTCCGAGTTCGGCTGAAAAGCAGATCAGGATGCCGGCAACTCCAATTGAAAAGATCATGGAGAGATGCCAGACGCGCGAGATCATATAGCGCAGCCGTTTTTCACTTCCCGAAATGTAACATTCCGCAACCGCCGGGATCAACAGCTCGGAAAACGCGCCGATCAGAGCGGCAGGGTAGAGGATAATGGGAAGCGCCATGCTTTGAATGCTTCCGTATGCCGCGAGTGCCGCGGCATGACTGGCGCCGCTGTTTCGCAGTCCCTCCGGGATGAGGACGTGTTCCAATGTCAGAAGTCCGGAGCGAATATAGGTCGTCAGGGCAACCGGGATCGTGATCCGGATGAGCTGCAATCCTTCCAAAGAAGCACTTTCACTGCTTCTGCGGGGAAAATGATGCCGCCTATCCAGAAGGTACAGAATGAACTCGAAAAGAAAGGATAAGATCTCGGAAAGCGCGCCGCCGATCACCAGCGCGTTCAGAAGCTGTTCCGCCGTGCTGACAAAGGGCAGGGACAGCAGATACATACAAAAGAAGATTCGCAATCCCTGCTCGGAGATCTGACCGAGCGCACTTTTCGTACTTCTGCGTACTGCGGTGAAGTATCCTCCGAAAACCGAGGTCAGGGATATGAGCGGCAGGGTGACGGAGAGGAGCCGGAGTGAGGTGACGGTTCTGCTGTCCCGCAGCCATTTCAAACTGATCGGTTTTGCAAAGCAGAACAGGAAAAGGGCGGAGAGACAGCCGAAGAAAAGAGCGTATAGGATCGCACGCCGCATCAGAGAGGGGACCTTTTCCTCTTTTTTTCGGGAGAGCATCTCTGCCACGACGCGGGTTACACCGAGATGGATCCCGGATGTGGCAACCGTTAAGGCGAAGCCGTAAACTCCCGACATCAGAGCATAAAGTCCCATCACCTCCGCACCGGCGCGTGCGGAAATGTAAATCTGAAACCAGACGCCGACGGTCCGGATCAAAAGTGCGGTGAAAGTCAACAGAAGGGCATCCCTGAAAATCTGTTTTGCCTGTTTCAAATTCGCGCGGCTCCTTTGCTCGGGTATCGTTCTATTCTATGAAAGAAAAGCAGGAAATATGGGTCTCTGCAACGAGAAAAATCATGCGCGGCGCGTCCGGTTACGGCGTCTGATAAAAATTTCGGTAAATTTTGCAAAATAGGTATTGACAAAATTATCCGGATGATTTATGATATTACAGAACCGGATCGGTTCAACAGAGTGAGGAAAAGGAGATTTCGGAAAAATGAAAACGTATACTTGTGAACTGTGCGGGTATGTCTATAACCCGGGCGAGGGAGATCCGGATAACGGAATTGCCCCGAATACCGACTTTGAGGATCTGCCGGAAGATTGGGTTTGCCCGCTTTGCGGCGCGTCGAAAGAAGATTTTTCGGCAGAGGAAACCGAAGAGGAAGAAGCGTGATCCGATAAATCGGCAGCGCCGCAGAAAAAATTCTGCGGCGCTGCCGATTTATCGGATCATTTTTTTATTTTTTGGCAAATAAATAACTTTTATTTACGAAAATTATCTTTTTACTGTTGACTTTTTCCGTTTCCTGTGGTAGAATGGGGAAGATAGAAAATCGTTGTTGCGTATCGAACGAACGAAAGGGAGCAAAACTTTGGAAAATCGAATTCTGATAACCGGAGCGGCGGGCTTCATCGGCGCCAATCTGGTAAAAGCACTTCTCAAAAGCGAACGGCAGGTTCAACTGATCGGGCTGGATAATCTGAACGACTATTATGACGTGAAGCTCAAAGAATTCCGGCTGCGTGAAATGGAAACGGAAGCGGCGGAAAATCCCGCAAATCAATGGACGTTTATCAAGGGAAATCTTGCGGATAAACCCCTGATCGAGCGGATTTTTTCGGAATATCAGCCGACGGTCGTTGTCAACCTTGCCGCGCAGGCTGGCGTGCGTTATTCGATCACGAATCCGGACGTTTATATCGAGAGCAACCTGATCGGATTCTACAATATTCTGGAAGCGTGCCGCAACCATCCGGTGGAGCATCTGGTTTATGCGTCCAGTTCCTCGGTTTACGGATCGAATACGAAGGTTCCGTATTCCACCGACGACAAAGTGGATAATCCGGTCAGTCTTTATGCGGCGACCAAAAAGAGCAATGAACTTTTGGCGCACGCCTATTCCAAACTTTATAATATCCCCTCGACCGGACTTCGCTTTTTCACCGTCTACGGCCCGGCAGGGCGTCCGGATATGGCGTATTTCGGGTTTACGAACAAACTGATCCGCGGAGAGAAGATCAAAATTTTCAACTTCGGAAATTGCAAGCGCGATTTCACTTACGTGGATGACATCGTGGAAGGCGTGATCCGGGTGATGAAAAAGCCGCCGGAAAAGAAAACCGGTGCGGACGGGCTTCCGATCCCGCCCTACGCGGTTTATAACATCGGCAACAGCCATCCGGAAAATCTCTTGGATTTCGTTCGCATTTTACAGGAAGAACTGGTGCGCGCCGGGGTATTGCCGCAGGGCTACGATTTTGAAGCGCACAAGGAGCTGGTTCCCATGCAGCCGGGCGACGTTCCGGTCACCTTTGCGGATACGTCTGCACTTGAACGTGATTTCGGCTTCAAACCGCAAACGGATCTGCGCACAGGACTCAGAAAATTTGCGGAATGGTATAAAGAATTTTACAAAGTCTGAAAAGGGAAATATTGCTATGAAAATTGCAGTTGCCGGAACCGGCTACGTGGGGCTTTCCGTTGCGACCTTATTGGCACAGCACCATGAGGTTTGGGCGGTGGATATTCTGCCCGAGAAGGTTGCCCTGATCAATCAAAAGAAATCGCCGATCCAGGACGAATACATTGAAAAATATCTTGCCGAGAAAGAATTGCGGCTCACGGCAACGCTGGATGCCGAAGCCGCTTATCGGGACGCTTCTTTCGTGGTGATCGCGGCGCCGACCAACTACGACAGCCAGAAGAACTTCTTCGA
>CAMYUQ010000074.1 GCA_947302045.1 uncultured Clostridia bacterium | reverse complement strand
GACAAGTTTTCCCGCATCGATATAAGATTTTGCCGCTTTCCCGAGTTCGGTTCCGTTTTTGATCGCCGCACGCAGTACGTCGCCCGTGGCAATCGCCGGAATATGATATTTCTCGGAAATGTTTGCCGATTGTGTTCCCTTTCCCGCTCCGGGGGCTCCAAGTAAAATTAAATTCATAATGGATACTCCTTTTGCGAAAAAGCTTAATCAAGGAATCCCTTGTAGTTCCGCATCGTCATCTGCGCTTCGATATCGTGCGTGGTTTCCAGCGCAACACCGACTACGATCAGAAGCGAGGAGCCGCCGAAAGTTGCAAGCGTTGCAAAATCCGGAAGCGCCGCACCGATGATCATCGGAATACCGGCAACCACGATCAGGAAGATCGCGCCCAGGGTCGTGATACGGTTCAGGATCTTTTTGATATAATCGGACGTCGGTTTACCGGGACGAATACCGGGGATCGAACCGCCGTTGCTCCGGATGTTGTTCGCCACTTCCACAGGATTAAAGGAAATCATGATATAGAAGTAGGAGAAAGCAACGATCAGAATGATAAACGCGGCGATATAGATCGGCGTACCCGCATTCAGGTATTTGAGAACGAATTTCGAAAAGCCGTTCGTTCCGACTGCTTTTCCGTTAGCATCGGTCGTCGAGAAGAATCCAGCGATCGTGGGAAGAATCGAAACGATCGAGCTTGCGAAGATGATCGGCATCACGCCCGCCATGTTGAGTTTGAGGGGCAGGTTGCTCGACTGACCGCCGTACATCTTTCTGCCGACGACCCGCTTCGCATACTGGATCGGAATCCGACGCTCCGAATTGGTGAACCAGACGATCAGACCGATCACGGCGATGAACACCACGACGAACCCGATCACTTCCACCAGACCGATCGCCAGGTCGCCGCCTTTCTTGAAAGGAGCCGACACCGCGTAGTTGGTGGAATTGGTATCCAGGAGCAGGTTACGCAACTCGGTCACCATTCTTCCGCCGCGCGAAATGATATTCGCAAAGAGGATAATGGAGATACCGTTGCCGATCCCGCGTTCGTTGATCCGTTCGGCGAGCCACATAATGATAGCCGCGCCCGCACAGAAGCACGCGATCATCACGATCATCTGGAAATAGTAGGGGAAATAGAATTTCTTGTCTACATCCAGCGTCACCGAACCGCCGTTGAGCGCGGTGTAGGTGTGCGTGTGATGATAAAGCTGGATCCAAAGGAACTTGCCTTTCGCCGCGCCTCTGGTCACACTGTGAGAAATGTTGAGCAGGTTGTTGGCGTCAAGCAACTGGACGTAGCCGTAGGAAGTGATCAACGCCAGAAGCATGGTGACGATTCTGGTGATCTTGTTGATCTTCTTCTTTCCTTCTTCGCCCTCTTTGGAGAGGCGTTCCAGCGCCGGGATGGCGATCGTTAAGAGCTGCATCACGATCGATGCGGTGATATAGGGGGACACCGAGAGAGCAAACAGGGTGGCTTGCTCAAACGATCCGCCAGAGAACAGGTTGATCATGCCGAACAATCCGTTGCTCAGACTGGTGGTCGTGCTGATGGCTTCCACGTTCACAAACGGAACGTAGATCGCCACGCCGATACGGTAGATCAGGACGATGATCAGCGTAAAGATCATCTTTTTCCGGAGATCCGGGATTTTCCACGCGTTCTTGAACGTTTGAAGCATCCTTACACCTCCTCTACCTTACCGCCTGCTGCCTCGATCTTCTCCTTGGCAGATGCGGAAAACGCAACTGCCTTCACCGTGAGTTTTTTACTGAGTTCGCCTTTGCCCAGAACTTTCAGTCCGTCCAAAGGCTTGCGGACGATTCTTGCCGCGAGCAGAACGTCGAGGTCTACCACGGTATCATCCACGAATTTGTTGAGAGTTTCCACGTTTACCGTTGCGTAGTGTTTCGCAAAGTAGTTTTTGAATCCTCTCTTGGGGTGTGTTCTGTAAATCGGGAACTGTCCGCCTTCAAAGCCGGGTCTGACACCGCCGCCGGAGCGCGCGTTCTGTCCCTTATGACCTTTTCCGGCGGTCTTTCCGTTTCCGGAACCCGTTCCTCTTCCCTTGCGCCAAGCGTCCTTTGCAGAACCGGGCGCGGGAGAAAGTTCATGAAGTTTCATTGCGTTTGCCTCCTTATGCTTTTTCTGCTACGGGTTCAACCGTAACCAGATGGGCGAGAATCTTGACTTTTCCGGCAAGAACCGCGTCATCCTTCTGGATGGTGCTGCTTCCGACCTTTTTCAGGCCGAGCGTTGCGGCAGTTGCCTTTTGATTCGGTTTTGCGCCGATCAAGCTCTTTGTCAGTGTAACTTTTACCATTTTCGTTACCTCCTGCTCAGGCCTTGACCTGTTCCACCGGAATGTCGCGGATCTTTGCGACTTCCTCGGCGGTACGCAGTTCCTTCAAGCCCTCCATCGTTGCCTTGACAACGTTGGTCGGGTTGTTGGAACGCAGGCACTTTGCACGAATGTTCTTGATTCCGGCAGCTTCCAGAACCATACGGACTTTACCGCCTGCGATGATACCGGTACCGGGAGCGGCGGGCTTAAGAAGCACTTTGCCTGCTCCGAATATACCGATCACTTCATGCGGAATGGTGGTTCCTTTCAGGGAAATCGTCACCATATTCTTTTTTGCGTCCTCAATTCCTTTGCGAATTGCTTCGGGAACCTCAGCCGCTTTGCCCAGGCCCACTCCTACGTGGCCTGCGCCGTCTCCAACGACCATCAACGCGGCAAAACGTGCAATACGTCCGCCCTTGACCGTCTTGGAAACACGGTTCAAAGCGATGAGCTGCTCTTTGAGATCATGCTCAGCGGGATTGAATTTTTCTGCCATAATTTCCTCCAATTTTGTTCAATGAACGTAAAGTTTGTTGAACAGTGTATAAACCGGAAAATCAGAACTTCAGGCCGCCCTCGCGAGCGCCTTCCGCCAGTTCCGATACACGTCCGTGATACAGATAGCCGCCGCGGTCGAACACGACCTCGGTAATGCCCTCTGCGATCGCTTTCTGAGCAATCATCTTACCAATTTCACGAGCTGCTGCTTTGTTGCCTCCGTTTGCGGTAAAGCTCTGACCGAAAGTGGAAGCACTCACCAGCGTCACGCCCTTGACGTCGTCAATGATCTGCGCGCTGATGTTGGCATTGGAACGGTACACCGCGAGGCGCGGACGCTCCGCCGTACCGGAAATCTTTGCTCTGACTCTCTTATGTCTTTTCAGACGAGCCAGATTCGAGTCTTTTCTGGATACCATATCACTTCACTCCTTTCTCTTATTTGCCCTTACCGCCGGCTTTACCCGCTTTGCGGCGGATATGCTCGTCGGCATACTTCACGCCCTTGCCGTGGTACGGTTCAGGCGGTCTCTTACCCCGGATCACTGCCGCCGTCTGTCCTACCAGCTGTTTGTCAATTCCCTTGACAATAATGGTATTCGCATCCGGCACGTCAAAGGTGATCCCGTTGCCTTCGGTCAGGCAGAATTTTGCCTGCGGAAGCCCGGTGGACACCAGAGAGTGACCAAGATAAAGTTGGATGGTTTTGCCCTGCTTGACCACCTTGTAACCAACGCCGACGATTTCCAGTTTCTTGGAAAATCCTTCGGTCACGCCGACTACCATGTTGTGGATCAACGCGCGGGTGAGTCCGTGCAGACTCCGGTCTTCTTTCTCATCCGTAGGACGGGACACGATGATCTGATTGTTCTCTACCGCAATTTTCATCCGGTGGCTGAACGATTCGGTCAGTTCTCCGAGTTTGCCCTTTACGGTGACAACGTTTCCCTCCCCGATCGTAACAGTTACGCCTGCGGGAATCTCAACGGGCATTCTTCCGATTCTTGACATTTCAAATACCTCCCGTTCCGATTACCACACAAACGCCAGGACTTCGCCGCCCACGTTGAGCTCGCGCGCCTGTTTGCCTGTCATGATACCCTTGGATGTGGAAACGATCGCGATTCCCAGTCCGTTCATTACGCTCGGCATATCCTCGCAGCTTGCGTAAATACGCAGACCCGGTTTGGATACCCGGCGGATGCCGCGGATCACCTTCTGTTTGCCCGGCAGATATTTCAGCGTGATGCGGATCACACCCTGCTTATCATCGTCGATCACCTGGAACGACTTGATATATCCTTCGTCAACAAGGATCTGAGCAATCGCTTTTTTCATGTTGGATGCCGGAACGTCCACCGTCGGATGCTTCGCGCTGTTGGCGTTGCGGATCCGGGTGAGCATATCGGCAATTACGTCTGACATTTGCATTGTTTTTTCCTCCTGATGCAAGTTTCAAAATTATCTTGCTGCCGGATATTCCGGCGGCGTATCGGCGGTTAAATCCAACTGCCCGAGGGGCTGGTCTGATTTCCTGCCGATAGGTGGGGGTGGTTATTACCAGGACGCTTTTCTTACGCCCGGGATCTCGCCCTTGTACGCGAGGTTACGGAAACAGATCCGGCAGATGCCGAACTTGCGGAGATAAGCGTGCGGACGTCCGCAGATCTTGCAGCGATTGTATTTCCGGGTAGAGAATTTCTGTTCTCTCTGCTGCTTGTTAATCATGGATTTCTTAGCCATCGTCTTTACCTCCCTGCCTTATTTCGCGAACGGTGCGCCGAACATCGTCAACAGCTCGCGCGCTTCTTCATCTGTGTTTGCCGTGGTGACAAAGCAGATATCCATACCTCTGATCTTTTCCACCTTATCGTATTCGATTTCGGGGAAGATCAACTGCTCTTTGAGACCGAGCGCATAGTTGCCTCTGCCGTCAAACGCGTTGGGGTTGATACCCTTGAAGTCACGCACTTTCGGAAGTGCAAAGTTGAAGAGTCTGTCCATGAACTCGTACATTCTGTCGCCGCGCAGAGTTACCTTTGCGCCGATCTTCATACCCTGACGGATCTTGAAGTTCGCAACGGATTTCTTTGCGGTGGTAGCGATCGCTTTCTGACCCGTGATAATGGCGAGATCGTTCAGAACTGCGTCGAGAGCTTTGGAGTTATCCTTCGCGTCTCCGACGCCGACGTTGACCACGATCTTATCCAGTTTCGGGATCTGCATTACGCTCTTGTAGTTGAATTTTTTCATGAGGGCGGGAGCGATCTCGGCCTTATACAAATCTTTCATTCTTGCCATGGTCTGCTGCCTCCTCAATCAAACTTGTATCCGCATTTGCTGCAAACACGGATCTTCTTGTCGCCGTTCGCATCAACGTGCGTCCGGACGCCTTTTTTACAGGTGGGGCAATACAATGCCACCTTAGCGGCATAGATCGCGCCCTCGGCATCAACGATGCCGCCGCTTTCGCCTTGTCTGCGGGGTTTGACGTGCTTGTGAATCATGTTTGCACCTTTCACAAGAACTTTTCCTTCCGCAGGAGAAGTTGCGATCACTTCTCCGACCACGCCCTTGTCATCTCCGGAGAGAACGATCACGGTGTCGCCATTTTTGATATGCAGGTTTGCCATTTCTCAATTCCTCCCTCAAAGCACTTCCGGCGCCAGAGAAAGAATTTTCAGATATTCCTTCTCGCGGAGCTCTCTTGCCACCGGCCCGAAGATACGGGTTCCGCGCGGGGTCTTATCCTCACGGATAATGACTACCGCATTCTCATCGAATTTGATATAAGAGCCG
>CAMYUQ010000073.1 GCA_947302045.1 uncultured Clostridia bacterium | reverse complement strand
CGCCTATGACAGCGACGGCGCCGGAAAACTGATCCGGTCACATCTGTCGTCCGCCATCCCGCCCGAACGGTTGATCCAGTTGTACATTCCGCGTATTCCGGGAAAAGAGAAACGGAAAACCGAACCGTCGGCGGAAGGGACGCTCGGCGTGGAAGGGATGGAAGCGGAACTGCTCTACCGGTTGTTCGCACCTTATGCCGGGGAAGAGACCGCTCCGCGGCGGGGAGAGATCGAAAAAGCCGATTTTTATGCGGCGGGGCTGACCGGAAAGCCGGACAGCAAGGCAAAGCGGGACAAGTTTGCCGAGCGGCTGGGACTTCCCGCGGGACTCACGCCAAACGCTCTGCTTCGCGCCGTGCAGGTTCTCTGCACACGGGAAGAATTTGAAGCGGCGGTGGCAAAAAACGCGGAACGATAAAACAAGGAGAGAAAACGATGGCGGAAATCAAGCAGGCAACCTTCGGACCGGGCGGAAACGGGGATTGGTTTTACAGGGACGGCAACAAGACGACCGTACAAGCCCCCGGATGGCTCAAAACCGTCGGTCTGGACGCATACGAATACGAAGCGGGCAACGGCGTTGCGGGTAGTGAAGAAACCTTGCGGACCATTGGCGAAAAGGCGCGCGAACATGGAATCCTGATGTCCTTGCACGCGCCCTATTTCATCTCGCTTTCGGGCGTGGAAACGGACAAGCGCCTGAAAAGCATCGAATACATCGAAAAATCGCTCTGGGCGGCGGGACTGCTCGGCGCGAATACCATCGTGATCCATAGCGGAAGCGCCGCGAAGATCACGCGCGAGGAAGCCATGCGGCTCTCCTGCGATACGCTCGAAAAAGTCGCGGAGGCGGTGGGAGATCACCCCTGCGCGCGGCTCGGGATCGAAACGATGGGAAAGGTCAACCAACTCGGCACGCTCGAAGAAGTGATCGAGCAGTGCAAGGTTTCGCCGATCTACGCGCCGGTGGTCGATTTCGGACACCTCAACGCCAGAGGCGTTGGAGGAGTGTTCCCGGATGCCGATGCCTATCGCCGTGTGTTCGATACGATCGCCACCCGTCTCGGGGATGATTACGCCCGCTATCTGCATTGTCATTTTTCCAAAATCGAATATACGGGAGCGGGCGAGAAAAAGCACCTGACCTTTGCCGATACGGTGTTCGGACCGGATTTTGAACCGCTTGCCGAGGCGATCGTGCGCGAAAACGTCTATCCGCGCATCATTTGCGAATCGGCTGGCACGCAGGCGGAGGACGCTCTCTTCATGAAACAGACCTACATACAGGAGCAATCAAAACGGAAATGAACTTGGAAGAACGATATCAAAAAGCCAAACGCGCTTTGTTTGAAAAGGCGTACGGCGACCTGAACGAACGGCAGAGGGAAGCGGTTTTTACCGTGAACGGCCCGCTTCTGGTGCTCGCGGGAGCGGGGAGCGGAAAAACGACGGTTCTGGTACGCCGGATCGGATTCTTGATCCGGTTCGGCAACGCCTATTTCGGCGGTCGTGCGCCGGCGGGGTTGACCGAAGAACAAATATACGGGATGGAACAGGCGGCAAAGGTACTGCCTGCCGCCGAAATCCTGCCCCTGCTTTCCGAATTTGCCGAACATCCCTGCGAACCCTATCGCGTTCTGGCGATCACCTTCACCAACAAGGCGGCAAATGAGATCAAGAACCGCCTCTCGCAGATGTTTCCCGAAAACGGCGCAACGGCGGGGGAGATCTGGTCGGGAACCTTCCACTCGGTCTGCGTGCGGATTTTGCGGAGGTACGGAGATCGGCTCGGCTACCGACAGGATTTTTCGATCTACGATACCGACGACAGCAAAAAGGCGATGCAGCAGGCAATGGCGTCCTGCGGCATTGACGAAAAGTTACTGCCGGTCAAGTCGGTGATGAACGCGATCAGCCGATCCAAAGACCGCCTGCTGACGCCCGAGGACTGCGAAGCGGAGGCAGGTCCCGACGTGCGGCGACAGCAGATCGCGCGGGTCTATTCCGCCTATCAGATCCTGCTCCGCGAATCCAATGCGATGGATTTTGACGATCTCATCATGCAGACCGTCCTGCTCCTGCGCAACCACCCGGATGTTGCAGAGGCGTATCAGCGGCGGTTCCGGTACATCTGTGTGGACGAATACCAGGATACCAACCCGGCGCAGTTTGAACTCACCCGTCTGCTTGCCGAAGGATGCGGCAACCTCATGGTGGTCGGCGACGACGACCAGAGCATTTACCGTTTCCGGGGCGCAACGATCGAAAATATTCTGTCCTTCGACCAGACCTATCCGGCGGCGAAGGTGATCCGGCTCGAACAAAACTACCGTTCCACGCAGAATATTCTGGACGCCGCCAATGCCGTGATCGCCAAAAACGAGGGACGGATGGGCAAGAATCTTTGGACAGAGCAGGGAACGGGCGAGCGGCTTCACGCGATCCTGTGCGAGGATCAGAACGCCGAAAGTCGCAGAATTGCCGAAATCGTGACGCGCAAAGTTGCGCGCGGCAGAGCAAAGTACTGTGATTTTGCGATCCTCTACCGCATGAACGCGCAGTCGCAGAACCTGGAAAAAGCCTTCGCGCGGAGCGGGATCCCTTATCGGATGCTCGGCGGCACGCGCTTCACCGACCGGGAAGAAATCCGGGACGCGGTGGCGTATTTGCAACTGATCCATAATCACGACGACAACCTGCGCCTGACCCGGATCCTGAACAAACCTGCCCGCAAGATCGGCGCGAAAACCATGGAAGTGATCGCGGAGATCGCGGGGGAAACCAATCAATCGATGTTTGCCGTGATCGAAAAGGCGGAAAAATACGAGGCATTGAAAAACGCCGAAAAGGCACTCGGCGATTTTGCAAGACTGATCCACGTTCTGACCGAGGATAGCAAAAATCGTCCGCTCGACGTGCTTTTCGACCGCGTTCTCGATCTTTCCGGCTACCGGCAGATGTGGATCGCCAAGGGAGAACCCGAAGCCGAGCGGCTCGAAAATCTGGACGAATTCAAGTCGCAGATCATCGAATATCTGCAAGAGAGCGAAACGCCTACGCTGACCGAATTCCTCGAAGAAACCGCTCTGGTCGCCGACGTCGATCGCTATGACGAAACGGCGGACGCGGTGGTGATGATGACGATCCACAGCGCCAAGGGCTTGGAATTTCCGATCGTTTTCCTCCCCGGCATGGAGGAGGGACTTTTCCCGGGGATGCAGACCATCGAAGGGGGTCCCAGCGAGATGGAAGAGGAACGCCGGCTCGCCTATGTTGCCATCACGAGAGCCAAACGGGAACTCTATCTGCTCCGCGCGTCGGTGCGGCTTCTGTACGGAAAAACGATGTTCAATCCTCCATCCCGGTTTCTGACCGAGATTCCGGAAAAGCTACTCGATCGGGAAGAGCCGCAGCAGCCGTCCTACCGGTCGATCGGTTCGGGCAACGGTTCTGGGACGGTACAGATCAAAACCTATTATTCACAGTCGCAGGAGCTTTTCTCAGCCGACCGTTATGAGGAACCGCGCCGGTCTGCCAAACCGGCAGCCGCTCAGCGCTTTGCTCCGGGAGACAGAGTCTATCACGACAGCTTTCATGCCGGAGAGATCCTCTCGGTCAAGCCCATGGGAGCGGACGTCCTTTATGAAATCATGTTTGATGAGGTCGGGATCAAAAAACTGATGGGATCTTACGCGAGATTGCAAAAGCAGTGATTTTGCCGAATTTACAAATCATCCACAATTGTATGCGGGAAATATGATACAATCGGAATAGGAGCAGACCGCTTCTCAAATTTACGGAGAGGAGATTTCCCATGAAAAGACTGCTTTGCCTGTTGGTATCTCTGCTTTTCCTCTGCACCCCTCTTGTCGCGTGTCAACAAAAGCCCTCGGACGGAGCGCCTCTTCCTTCGGAAACCGAACCGCCCGCCGAACCCGACCTGACCTTGCAGGAAGATGAACTGGCGGTATATTTCAACGGAACGACTTTGCAATGTGTAAGCGCGAAAGGAACAGAGTTTTCCTATTCGATCGAGCAGGAATCGGAAATCCGACTGAATGATTACTCGTTGATCGATGCCGGTTATTTACCGGAAGAGGATCAACCTGCTTGGAGAACTTTTGAAGGAGAACAAGAGAAAATCGCGTGTCTGCAATTAATTTTCGGAAATCTCAAAAGAGGGCTTCGGTTTGAAAAATTGGCAGATGCTCAACCGAGCGGTGCGATTGATCTTTCTATGGTACTGAAAACATCCGATGATGAAATTCATCTTTTCAATACCTTTTTTGATCAACGGTTGACGCTATTCTGGCAGAGTAACGGCATCGGGGAACGATATATATCCGAGCCGGTGGATTTGAGTTCATTCTATCAGACCTATTTTCCGAGTCACTGGTTTGATTCGATTGCAAACAGTACAGACGAAATTGAAATCGGATTTGACGGAGAACGGTTTTGGTGCGGGATTCCAATGCAAACGCCATACTTTGAATGCTCGTTGGATGCAATGAGGTTGGTATGCTCTCTGGGTGCGGTTTCTTCTTTTTCACCGGCGGTCGTTACGGATCGAGAGGATCTCTCCGAATTTTTTGGGTTGCTGTTTTCTGATACCACGGTTTATCGTTTGATGCGTCGGGAAAAAGAAAATTGGAATTACTATATGGTATTTGGACCGAGATTCTACATGAATCATAAAGAGACCGGCGACGTGTACCGCTCGTCCCTTTATGATGGGAATGTGAATCAACGCGGTTTGGTGTTGACGTTACGGGGAGAAAAAACCATCGTTTTTAGAACCCCGACTGCGGATTATGTGGCAGAGATATCCGATACAAGCGAACAACTTTCAAAATTTTTCTATCATTACCATGATCCGAATTTGAATGGATGAAAAAACCGGGAGCAAACAGCAAAGGGCTGTCTGCTCCCGGTTTTCAATTTAGATTTTATAAACTTCGTGATATTTTCTGTCGACCAGTTCCTGATTCTTTGCGAGCATTTCGCGCTCGTTCTCCCGGACCGATTTGGCGGGATCGGGATAGATCGGCGGCATGATATGGATCGTGTACGCCTGTTTCGGGAAATTGTATTCGTCGAGAACGTCCTGATCTTCCATCGTCACAAAGAGGGGCAGGATCGGGACGTTATGCTTTGCGGCATAGAAGAACGCGCCGGGTTTATAGGGGCGCGGCTTGCGGTAATTCCACCACATCGCCTGCTCGGGGTAGATCAAGACCACGTCGCCGTTTCGCAAAATTTTTTCGAGCGCCTCGCCGAAGAGCCGAGCCGTTTTGCGGTTGGAAGAGATCGGAAGCGTATCCGAATTGCGCATGAGGAATCCGAACATTCCGGGCAGGAAATAGTTGGTTTCCTTGATGACGCGGAAGAATCTCCGCTTTTTCGGCAACCGCTCCACCACTTCTTTCACGGCGAGGTTCTCATAGACGCTGAAATGGTTGGAAGTCACGATCAATCCGCCTTGCAAGCCGGCCAGATTTTCCTCTCCGACCACCTGCATTTTCAGCTCGCGCCGGTATTTGCGGTGCAGATAATTGGCAAGACGGTTCGCCCAGAACCGTTTCCATTTGCTGGAAAGCTTCGTTTTGAGGAAATCTACTTCCTCGGGTTCGAGCGAACGTCCGGGCGGATCGGGTTCGAGATCCCGGTAAAAGCACTCTCCGCCGGCGGCTTCATACTCTTTTATTTTTTCCAGAATTGCCAGCCGTTCGGGGGAGGGGGCAGTATCCTTACGCTTCATAAACGACCTCCCGGAAGGGTTGCGAGAGGATCGACGGGTCTGCCAGCGTGCATCGGAAATTGGAGTCGGACGCGATGATCTGCTCGACGCTTGCGTTCAACTGCTGAACACCTTTGCGGTGTTCTCT
>CAMYUQ010000072.1 GCA_947302045.1 uncultured Clostridia bacterium | reverse complement strand
TTCAGGTTCTAGTGGGGGCAACTTCGTGGAGGTTCAAGTCCTCTTACCCGCACCATATCGAGTGTTCATAACGAAACTGACTTCGTTTTGAACACTCGATATTTTTTGTTTTGCTTTTTGTCGTTTTCTGTTGTTTTCGGTTGTGTTGTTTGTTACCCTGAAGTCAGTTGGTATTGCAATTTGCGAAAAAATTTTTATCATAATATCCAAAAAAGCAGGATCAAACCGGAATGGTTGACCCTGCTTTTTTGTTTCATTTGTCAAATAAATGGAAATATTTCCCAAATTTGCAACAGCCCCTTTTTGATGTTCTTGTTGCGTCTTTATGCCAGAACTATATGGTTCGCAGTCAAAGAATTCGCCGGAATCACAATCGTTCCGCCCTTTTCTTCCATCCGGATATGGAATGTTCTTTCCTGATCAGCAGTATTCAAAATGAACAAGAGCGCGCTCCCGTCCGATTTCTTCACCGCAACTACCGGCAGATTCTGTTCTACCGACGTCAATGCAATCACTTTATCGCCCCGGTCGATCTGCGACACGATGGTGTAGATGGATCGGTAGATACCGTCTTGAATCAACTCTTTCTTTTTGGTATCGTAACAGAATGCCGCAGCGCAGCCTTCCGGATCTTTTTTCCATCTCCAATGGCAGGGGCCGCCCTTTTGATCCAGCAGAAGATTCCAGTCGCAAAGTCCTGCCGAGCCGTAACGCAGGGACTGAATATATTCTCTCGCGTAAACAACCAAGCCGATTGCGTCGATTTTCGCTTCCGAAACGGATTTCTTCGCATCGTCGAGATATCCGTTAAGAGCGACAACCGCGTCTGCAACCTGCGTTGCCGTTACGTTAGGGTTAGCGTAATAATCGTTATATATCTGTTGTCTGTGCCCGTCTAAAACCGCCGCTATCGAAGAATAATCGTCTTTTATAGCATCGTAGTAAGCGTCAACGGTCGCGATATTGGAACCAGTCCTACATCTCCACCGCAAATGTGAACGGATACCTCTACACCGTTTGCGGCGACGTCAACCTTTCGGTATTTGACCGGACCATCGTCACGTATCTGAACAAAAACGCCCTCACCGAACGCGGTGTGGATCTCGATGATCTCTACGATACCGTTCTTGCCGGCGACTGGACCTACGAAAAGTTTTATAACCTTGTCAGCGATATCGGCTGTGAAGAAAAAGACGGGATCGACGGTGCTACCGACGGTGACTTTTACGCGCTTTCCGCGATCAAGGGCTCCGAAGCAAGCGACGGATTCGTTCAGGCGTTCGATTTGAAGATCATCTCCAAGACCGGAGAAAGCTATTCGCTCGCAACCGGTTCCGACCGGCTCAAACTCGACGACGCGATGCAAAAGATTCAGAATCTGTTTTACAACTCCAATGCCGCAAAGACGTGGAAGCCCACCGCCGAAGAATCCAACGCGACCTACCTGAACTACAAGTGCTTCACCGAAGGCCGTGCCGCTTTCACCGTCGACGTGATCTATCACTACGAGAGCGGCCTTGCCATGATGCGCGATACCGACTTTGATATCGGTATGATCCCGGTGCCCAAATACAACGACGACCAAGCAAACTATAAGGCAAGCGTGCAGGACGCGCACAACGTAATGGCGGTCCTCTATTCACCCCGCGCCTCCGCGAACCATTACGAAGCGATCTCGGCATTGCTCGAAATGCTCTGCTACGATACCTACCATGACGTCCGTCCGTTCTACTTTGAAAGAATGGTAAAGACCCGGTATGTGGACGGTGCGGAGGACGCTCGCGTATTCGATCTGATCCTCGCTTCCACTGCCTGGGACTTTGCAGACGTTTACAACGCAAACCTTGCAACGGGCGACTCCGACAAAGGCCCTCGCGAAAGAGTCTGGCGTTCGTCTTTCAACACGCAGGGTTCTGTGGTCGACGCTTGCGTGACGCTTGAAGATCAAATCAACAAAAAAATTGACGATCTGCTCAAATGGATGAGAGAACATCAATGGTAATTTCCGACGCAAAAAATGAAAAAAGGATTTGATATGAAAAGAATCATTGCCCTCGGTCTTGTCCTGCTTCTTCTGCTCTCGCTCTTCTCCGCGTGCAAGGCAAAAAATCCTGCCGACTCCACCGAAGAAACGACGGCTGTCGGGCAGAGCGGGTTTGCCCTGCGCAAAGACGGCGTTGCCCCCGTCTTCCGCTATTCTGTTCTCGCGGAGGGAGACGACTTTACGCTTGCCAAAAAAACGGCGGAAAAGCTCGCCCGTTATCTGGGCGTGAAGGTGACACGGAAAGACGACAGCAACCCCGATCCCAACGCCGTTGAAATCCTATTCGGATCCACTTCGTATGATGAAAGCGCCCTGATGAAAACCGAACTCGGTTACGGCGGCGGCATTGTTTCGATCGTTGGCAATAAACTCGTGATCATCGCCACCGACACCACAGAGCTGAGCAAAACGTTCGACAGATTTTTCGAAACCCTTTCCCAATTCAAGCAGGAAAGCGGCGACTACCTGATTCCGGAGGGATACACCATGACTTCAAATTACAACGAGACCTTACAGGGGCTCCCCACTCTTGCCGGGAAGAAACCCGTCCTGTACGATGAAGGGGACGACGGTTACCTGCTTCACTTCTCCAAATCCACCGAATCCGATTATACCGCCTATCTCAATACCTTTCTGGACGCGGGTTATCGGACGACGGCTGCCAACAATCTGGAAGGCAATCTTTTCACCACCGTCACCAACGGCGAAAAGATCGTCAATCTGATCTGGACGCCGAACACGAAAGATCTGCGCGTGACGGTAGACCCTGCGCAGACCATCTCTCTTCCGACGTCTGCCGCCGAAAACGTGTATGACCGGAGCAAAAATATTGAATCGACCATCACGCAGGTCGGGCTCTGGTACGGAGATAAACTGGTGGAAGGTTCGGGCGAAAATTCCGGCGTTTCCTGCGAGGGTCGGCTTTATGCAGCCGAATATTTTGCCGGAATGTCGTATGTGATCCGCCTCTCGGACGGCAGTTTCATTCTGATCGACGGCGGTTACGGTACCGACTATCACATCACGAATCTGTATGAAGTGTTGAGAAAGCAGGCGCCCGATCCGGATCATATCGTGATCGCATCGTGGATTTTCAGCCATGCACACGACGATCACGTTGGGGTCGTAGCAGGATTCTTGCAGCGCTACGTCGACAAAATCACCGTAGAACAGTTCCTCTTCAACTTCCCGACCGCAACGCGCGGACAGCAGGACGGCGGCGGAGGAGCTCTCGAATCGCAGGTGCGCAACGCACTGAAAAACAACGCGCTGAAAGACGCGAAGATCGTCAAAGCGCACGCCGGACAGGTGGATTACATCCGCAACGCGAAAGTTGAAATTCTGTTTACGCTGGAAATGATGGAACCCTATCAGTTGAGTTATTACAACGATTGCAGCGTCATCTTCACGATCGAGATCGACGGACATAAGATGCTGATCACCGGCGACTGCGGTCCGAGCGTGGATCGGCACGAAGAAGGATTCCTGACGCAGATCTATACCGGACAAACGCTCCGGGCGGATATTTTGCAGCTGACCCACCACGCGATCACCGATAACACGAAGAATTATACGTTTGAATACGCACAGCCGGATTGGGTGTTCGTTCCCGCGGCAATGTGGCAGGTGGCGGTTCCGAAATCCGGCAACCGCGTTACCTACTGCAACGACAAAGAGCGCGGATACAACGCGCCCGTTGTGGCGATGCCGGAAGATCACGTCTTTATGGCAGGAAAAGGAATACAGATCCTGAACGTTTCGGAGCAAACGTGTTCGGCGCAAACCTGGGAAACAGTTGCCGATTATCTTGCAGATCCTGCCTGAATAGCGCAAGATCTCCAACGTTCCGGTAGACCCCGGACACGTTAAAACAAAAAATGAGGGTGTTCAACAGTCCACGACCGGAAAAGGTCGGTGACTTGATGAACACCCTCTCTGCGTTATTGCGGTTTCTTTTACAGTTTCCATTCCCTTCCCACGCTTTTGTATTTTGCGGGGGCAAGCGTATTGTAAGGGAGCTTTTCCCACGGGTCGTCTCCGACGATTTTTGCAAGCGCCGCCAGATTTTCCGGCGTATCCGCGATATGCGGGATCAGCGGAGTGCGAAACGTATGCGGAATACCGCTCTCTTTGAGCCACGCGGCGTTGGCGAGAATCTGTTCATTGGAAACGCCGGTCCACTTTCTGTGTGCTTCCGGATCGGCAAGTTTGAGATCCATATAAACGAAATCGCACCGCGCAACGACCTTTTGAAAAGTTTCCGCTCCGGCATAACCGGATGTTTCAATGGCTCTGTGAACCCTTCCTTCGAGCAGATCGAGCAGTTCGCAGGCAAACCCGGCTTGCAGGAGCGGTTCGCCGCCCGAAAGCGTGACCCCTCCTCCCGATGAGGACAGAAAGTTCCGGTTTTTCAACAGATCGGCGGCGAGCTCCGCTGCTTCCCATTCTCTTCCCTTAACGGTAACCAGATTTTTGGGGCAGATATGCAAACAACGCCCGAACGGCTGGCATTCGGGATGCTTGCAAGGTCTGCGGCAGAGTCCGCACGCAAGGCATCCGTTCTGCTTGATATAGAGTTCCGGTTTCGGATCCAGTCCCTCCGGATTATGACACCATGCGCAGCGCAACGGGCATCCTTTGAAGAATACCGTCGTGCGGATCCCTGCCCCGTCGTTCAGGGCAAATTCCTTGACGTCGAATATGATCCCTTTCATGCTTTTATACGCCGTATTCCTGCCGCGCCATAACGTGATTCTGGAAGTCGCGGTCAAGCTCCACAAAGTAGGCCGACCAGCCCCAGATGCGCACCACCAGCTGCTGATAGCGTTCGGGGTGCTTCTGCGCGTCCTGCATGGCTTCCAGGTTGACTGCGTTGAGTTGCAGTTGATGTCCTCCGCGCTCGACGAAATGCTTGATCAGCATGGCGACCTTCGTCACACTGTCGGGGCGGTTGAATATCCCTGCCGCAAATTCAAGCGTCAGAGGTCCTCCGTTGACGGTGCGAACCAGATCCTGCTTGGTAAAGGACTCGATATCCGAAAGCGGACCGGGAATTTCGGTGAAAAGGTTCGGCGAAAAGTTCGTTCCGAACGGTTCCCCTTTCCGTCTGCCGTCCGCGGTTGCCCGCAGATCGCGCGCGTGCCAGAGATAGAACATCGCCGTACCCGTTCCTGCACGCCAGACGCCTCCGAGGTCGTTCTTCTTCCCTTCCAGAGCGTCGGCAAAGGAATTGAGAATAAACGCGCCCATGCTGTCGGCTCTGTCATCATTTCTCCCCATTTTGGGCGCTTCGTAGCGAAGCAGGTGGAGCAGTTCCGGATCATTTGCGTAGTCGGTATCGAGCGCCGCGAACAAGCGCTCCGGCGTGACGGCCTTTTTCTCAAAGACATATTCCCGAACCGATGCCAGCGCGTCTGCGGCGGATGCGATCCCGCAACCGTGCAGACCGAAATTGTTGTACTTCTTTGCGTCGCGGAGCAGATCCATGAAAGGCGAGGGGAGGAACCACACGTTTCGGATGGTTGCCATCTGTTTTTCACATTCTACCCGGATCGCTTCCCTCACCTGTGCGAGCAGACCGTCAAAATCTCCGCCGGTCGGCAGATAGGCACGCAAAACTTCGTCCACAAGCTTCGGGAAGTTGACCGCGCCGATGTTGGCAATATCGTTGCCCACGCCCGGAATAATGAACTCCCAGCAGGCGGCAACCACGTAGTTCACGGCGTCTTCGTAATCGTAGCCGAGTTTTTGCAATCCTTCGATCACGACATCGTCGTTGGAATACTGCGGAAATCCGAGCCCGACTTTGGTCAGTTCGGTTCCCTTTTCATAGAGTTCCAGCGGCGTGTTCCTGCTCACGCGCAGGTTGATTTTCGGGTCGATGAACCGTAGCTCGCCGGAGGCCT
>CAMYUQ010000071.1 GCA_947302045.1 uncultured Clostridia bacterium | reverse complement strand
AGGTGTGTCCCTTCGCCGGAATGACGATACTGTCCAATTCATTGCGGTTCGCGTCAAAATCTTTGCCGCACTCGGAGCAGTGATAGTGTTCCAGAACGCCTTCCCCTTCGCAGGTTGCAGGGACTTCCGGAATCAATTCTCCAAAAGAATGTCCCTTAGTCGGAATCTCAATATTGTTCAATTCGTTGAGGTCGGCATCGAAGTTTTTGCCGCATTGCAAGCAGTAGCAGTGTTCCAGAATGCCGTTCTCCTCGCAGGTTGCCGGAATTTCCTCGATCAGCTCGCTGAGGGTATGTCCCATTGCGGGAATCACGGTGCTGCTCAATTCACGGTAGTTTGTATCAAAGTCTTTTCCGCATCCCGGGCAATGGTAATGTTCCAGAACGCCTTCCCCTTCGCAGGTCGCCGGAATGCCCTCGACCAAGTAGTATTCATGCGTGTGCGCTGTTTCTGTGCCATACGGCAGCTCCATATCGCCATGGTACTCATAATGCAGCATGAAAGAGGTTACCGACGAAGAGAGGATCCGTTCGCCGATCGCTCCCGAGTCGCCGGTGCTTGAATCATCGGTCGCGTTGAACGCATAGCAGGTAATGTTGCTCGCATTCCCGTTTCCATTGCAGAGCGCCATGGTTTCATAATCCATGGAACCAAGATCCAAGCTCGAACCCTCCTGCATATAGAAACACAACGTGACGTTCGGGGAGCTGGGGAGTCGGATTCCCGGATGGTTATATCCGTGCAGGTAGCATTCCCCGATCACAACGACGTTCACGGTCAGGGATCTGATCGCACTGTCATCAACGATCAGCTCCATCGCACCTTCCCATGATCCGGCTTCGTAATAGTAATCTTCAAAGACCATGGTAAACGAAACGCTTTCGGAGCCGCTGATGTGAACGGTATGTTCCCCCTCGGTTCGCGGATCAAACAAAATGACGGAGCCGTCCTCCACAAAAACTTCTCTGCTGTCTACCAGAACCGCATTCTCCAAGGAAATGAACGACGACCCGGTGTTTCCTCCGGTGTTTTCTCCGGGGTTTTGTTCCTTAGCGGGAATTTCAATGCTTTCCAATTCGTTGAAGTCGGCATCGAAGTTTTTGCCGCACTCAAAACAATGGTAGTGTTCCACGATGCCGCCCTCATCGTAGGTTGCCGGAATTTCCTCGATCAGCTCGCTGAGGGTATGTCCCATTGCGGGAATCACGGTGCTGCTCAATTCACGGTAGTTTGTATCAAAGTCTTTTCCGCATCCCGGGCAATGGTAATGTTCCAGAACGCCTTCCCCTTCGCAGGTCGCCGGAATGCCCTCGACCAAGTAGTATTCATGCGTGTGCGCTGTTTCTGTGCCATACGGCAGCTCCATATCGCCATGGTACTCATAATGCAGCATGAAAGAGGTTACCGACGAAGAGAGGATCCGTTCGCCGATCGCTCCCGAGTCGCCGGTGCTTGAATCATCGGTCGCGTTGAACGCATAGCAGGTAATGTTGCTCGCATTCCCGTTTCCATTGCAGAGCGCCATGGTTTCATAATCCATGGAACCAAGATCCAAGCTCGAACCCTCCTGCATATAGAAACACAACGTGACGTTCGGGGAGCTGGGGAGTCGGATTCCCGGATGGTTATATCCGTGCAGGTAGCATTCCCCGATCACAACGACGTTCACGGTCAGGGATCTGATCGCACTGTCATCAACGATCAGCTCCATCGCACCTTCCCATGATCCGGCTTCGTAATAGTAATCTTCAAAGACCATGGTAAACGAAACGCTTTCGGAGCCGCTGATGTGAACGGTATGTTCCCCCTCGGTTCGCGGATCAAACAAAATGACGGAGCCGTCCTCCACAAAAACTTCTCTGCTGTCTACCAGAACCGCATTCTCCAAGGAAATGAACGATAGCGCAGCGCTTCCGGGGATCAGAAACAATGCTGCGAGGCAAAACATGGCCGCCGCCAGAAAAACTGATAGCGCTTTCTTGAGTTGTTTGATTTTCATTTCATTCCTTTCTCTGAAATACTACGGATCAAAATCTGCAACGGCGCAGGACGACGTCATCCCCCACGGCATCGATTCACCGCACGTTCGCGTCAATCGGGTCATATCCGTACTGCTAAATAATGAAGAGTTTCCCGAACGCAGGTATGCGAAATTGACATTCTCATACACACGTCCTTATTTTATCACAATTTCTTTCCATTTGCAAGAGTTTTTACACATCTTTTGTGCATTTTTTGCATTTTTTACTCTCCGGCATCGGGTCACCGTTGCAAAAGTTATAAAATGTAGTTATAAAGAGCCGGAGACACCCTAGCGCAAAATGGGGGCACGGTGCGTCGCTCGCCGGCTCGCTTCTGCCGCGCCTCATTTTTCTGCTTGTTTTCCGTGCAAAACGTCGCTCCGTGACGTTTTGCACGGAAAACCCCTTGGCCCCGAATTGGTTCAATCCGGCAAGAAGCCGCCGGTTCGGGCTCGATCGTTCAAACAAAATGGAGTGGGAGAGGCATCGCCTCTCCCACTCCATTTTGGTCGGAGTGACTGGACTCGAACCAGCGGCCTCTTGGTCCCGAACCAAGCGCACTACCAAGCTGTGCCACACCCCGGATCGCGAAAAGGGTTCGTCGGGCTTTCGTCCCTCTCCCTTCGCGCCATCATAGTATAGCACATTCCTCCCCGTTTGTCAATACCTTTTTTTCGAAAAAGTATTCGTGTTTCTTCTTATTATTTTTTTGACCTGTTTTTTATAATAAGATTAAATCTTTTTCTTGTTTTTGGAAAGCGATCTTCTTTTTTTGACCATTGCGCGGAGCACTTCCAGAGCGCGATCCAATCCGCCGACTTCGTCAATGATCCCATACCGCACCGCCTCGTCCCCCTCCAGAATAGACCCGCAGTCGGTAGCGATCTGATCCGGGCGCATCATCAGTTCACGCAGGATATCGTGGTCGGCTTTGGAATGCGCGCAGATAAATTTGGTGATCCGCTCCTGCATATCGCTCATATAGCGGAAGGATTGCGGCACGCCGATCACCATTCCGCTCACGCGCACCGGGTGGATCGTCATGGTGGCGCTCGGCACGATCAGAGAATACTTCGCGGCGGTTGCAAGCGGCACGCCTATGGAATGTCCGCCGCCGAGCACCAGAGAGACGGTCGGTTTTGTCATCGAAGCGATCATTTCGGCGATGGCAAGTCCTGCTTCCACGTCCCCTCCCATCGTGTTGAGGATCACCAGCAGTCCATCCACGCCATCGTCCTCCTCGCAGGAAATGAGCATCGGAATAATGTGTTCGTATTTGGTTGCTTTTTGCCCTTCCGGCAGAAGAGAATGCCCCTCGATCTGCCCGATGACCGAGATGCACTCAAACCGTTCCCGCCCGTTCTCCGCCATCGTACCTCCGAATTCCTGAACCTCGGTAACCCAGCCGCAAAGCCCCTTTGCTGCATCCTTTTCGCTCTTGTTCCGCCCGGTGCTTTCGACGATCTGGACGGCTTTGTTCTTCCGCCGGGTTTGCTTTGTTTCATCGTGCGCCAGCGGAAAATCAGGCGACGGGTAGGATTCGATCTCGGTCGCGCGGCTCGGCGTGAACGCATGTTCGGGGTAGGATCCCGTTCCCGGATTCTGCTTTCTCGGTCGTCCCCGCCTACGGGGTGTTACATGGTTCTGTTGATTTCCGGACGCATTATCAGACGGTTTCATACTCGATCTCCGATCCTTCCTTTTCTTTTTCCTTGCTATTCTTGACAATTTTTTCGGGAAACAATCGTAAAAATCAAAAAAAGTTCTTTACAAGCGTATCAAAATGTGTTATAATAAATTTGTATGGGTATTTTTGACCCTGCAGAATCGACAATGATAGAAGGAAAGGGATTCTTTTATGGAAAAGAAAGTCTTGGTCGAAACGTCCGCCAGACATATTCATCTGACCGCGGAAGCTGTGGAGATACTTTACGGAAAGGGTGCTGAACTGACCGTAAAAAAAGAACTCAGTCAGCCCGGTCAATTTGCAACCGGTAACGACAAAATCACGTTGGTAGGCCCGAAAGGCACACTGGCGGTCAGCGTTCTCGGTCCGGTTCGGAAAGCCAATCAGGTGGAGCTTTCCTACACCGACGCGCGCACGCTCGGGCTCAAGGGCGTTCCGGTTCGGGAAAGCGGTGATATTGCAGGCACTCCGGGGCTGAAACTCGTGGGACCCGCAGGAGAGATCGAGATCACCGAGGGCGTCATCATCGCCAAGCGCCACATTCATTTGCATACCAACGACGCGAAAGCGTACGGTCTCACGGACAAGCAGATCGTGCAGGTGCGCGTCAATACCGACGGTCGTGCTTTGATTTTCGACGACGTAGTATGCCGCGTGAGCGACAACTTTGCTCTGGCGATGCACATCGACACCGATGAATGCAACGCAGCCGGCGCATTCGGCGAAGTTTACGGCGAAATTCTTGCATAAGAGCCCTCATAGAATAATTTTAAGATTTATTCTAATTTTTTTGCGGGATAGGGGATTCCGGTTTTCCGGCTTTTCCCGACCGATACAACAGAAACCAATATAACAAAGGAGAACAGATATGAGTCAAGTCAGTCAGTGCCCTTACGCCATGAGTGCCGAAGTTACCGAGCAGTGCGTGGTGAAAAAGGGTTGTGATCACGGTCCTGCTCCGCTGCCCGAAGAGGGTAAATGGATCCAGGCAAAACAAATTACCGATATTTCGGGCTACACCCACGGGATCGGTTGGTGCGCGCCGCAGCAGGGCGCCTGCAAGCTTTCTCTCAACGTCAAGAACGGTGTGATCGAGGAAGCGCTTGTGGAAACCATCGGATGCTCGGGCATGACGCATTCCGCCGCTATGGCTTCCGAAATTCTGCCGGGCAAAACCATTCTCGAAGCGCTCAACACCGACCTTGTGTGCGACGCGATCAACACGGCGATGCGGGAACTCTTCCTGCAAATCGTCTACGGCCGTACGCAGTCCGCGTTCTCGGAAGGCGGACTTGTCATCGGTGCGGGTCTGGAAGACCTCGGCAAGGGCGCGCGCTCGATGGTGGGAACCATGTACGGCACCCGTGAGAAGGGCGTCCGCTATCTGGAAATGACCGAGGGCTACTGCACGCGCATGGCGCTCGATGAAAACAACGAAGTGATCGGCTACGAGTTCGTATCTCTCGGCAAGATGACCGACTTCATCAAGAAAGGCATGGAGCCGAACGAAGCATATCAGAAGGCGATGGGTCATTACGGCAGATTCTCGAAAGAGGACGGCGCCGTGAAGTATATCGACCCACGCAAGGAATAAGGAGGTACCCGAAAATGGCACAGTTTGAAGGATATGAAAGACGCGAGGCAAAGATCCTCGGCGTTCTGAAACAGTACGGGATCTCCTCGATCGACGAATGCAAGACCATCTGCGACAAAAAAGGCATCGATCCCTACACGATCGTGCAGGAAACCCAGCCGATCTGCTTTGAAAACGCGAAATGGGCGTATACGGTCGGCGCCGCGATCGCCATCAAGGAAGCCGAGCGGACGGGCGACCGTTCCGCGGCGACCGCTGCCGCAAACATCGGAATCGGTTTGCAGAGCTTCTGCATTCCCGGTTCGGTTGCCGAGAACCGCAAGGTCGGTCTGGGGCACGGCAACCTCGGCAAGATGCTTCTTTCCGAGGAGACTGAGTGCTTCTGCTTCCTCGCAGGTCACGAATCCTTTGCCGCCGCGGAAGGCGCGATCAAGATCGCCCTCAACGCAAACAAGGTTCGTCAGAAACCCCTGCGCGTGATCCTCAACGGGCTCGGCAAGGACGCCGCCTATATCATCTCCCGGATCAACGGCTTCACCTACTGCAAGACCGAATTCGATCCCTATACCGAAACGGTCAAAGTGGTTGAAAAGAAAGCGTTCTCGAACGGTCCGCGCGCAAAAGTCAACTGCTACGGCGCGGATAACGTTCCCGAAGGCGTTGCGATCATGAAATTCGAAAACGTCGGCGTTTCGATCACCGGTAACTCCACCAACCCCACCCGGTTCCAGCACCCGGTTGCAGGCACCTACAAGAAATGGTGCGTGGAGAACGGCGTGAAATATTTCTCGGTTGCCTCGGGCGGCGGTACCGGTCGTACCCTGCACCCGGACAACATGGCTGCAGGTCCTGCTTCCTACGGCATGACCGACACGATGGGCAGAATGCACAGCGACGCGCAGTTCGCGGGCTCTTCCTCGGTGCCGGCGCACGTGGAAATGATGGGACTGATCGGCGCGGGCAACAAC
>CAMYUQ010000070.1 GCA_947302045.1 uncultured Clostridia bacterium | reverse complement strand
CCCTCCGCTTTTGCTTTTTCCACCGCTTCCACAAACTGCGACGGCGTCGTATAGTCGAAACCGGTGATTTTGATCACCGCGACCGTCGGATCGCTCTGGGCAAGGGAAAGCCGCACCGAACGGGTGGTCACGCCCGAGCGCGTCACGGTCACAAATCTGCTCTCATAAGCGGATCCGTCCCAACGCAGGATCATCAACTCCACCTGCGTTCCCGCTTCTCCCCGAATCTCGTTCACGGCGGCGTTGCTATCCTGCTGATTCAGTTGTGCGATCGTGAGATAGGCACCGTCCTTTTTCACGGCGCAGATCCATTCGCCCACCGCGAGTCCTGCCGCTTCGGCTCCCGACTCCGGATAAACTTCCTCTATCTGATAAGCATCGATGATCTCATCGTCGTCTCCGGTGCCGAGATTCAGCTCCTTTCGCGTCACGGTCACGCCGATCCCGACGTGATTTCCGGCGACGTCCATAGCCAGCGCTTCATATTCTTCTTCCGTATAGTATGCGGCGTAAATATCTCCGCTTTCGGCAATATAGGCACTCACAACCGCTTTGAGCAGGGCCTCTCCGTCCAGCTCTCCCATCGAATCGGCATAATAGGATTTCTCCCGCAGAATACCGACCAACTGCTCCATATTTCGGATATTGCGCGCGGTTTCGTCATCCGGCTGTTCCACCACCGTAACCGTTTGCAACGATTGGATCTCCCGCGTGCGTGTTTTGGACGCGGTTAGTGTATAGGTCAGCATGACCGAAAAAGCGACTGCCAGAACCAGCACTCCGATCCATACCCACGGGAATCTGCGAACAACCGGCTTCTCCGGCGACGTCGTTTCCCCGGCAGGTTCGGTGACCTGCTGCTCCTCTTTGTTTTCTTCCATACCGGGAATCTCCCTCCTTCAAAACAGTACAGAAGCGAAATGCGCATCCCCCTCCCGGATGGCGCGCATTTCGCCCGATCAAACCGTCAGTTCCTTAAAATTTCATCGGCTTGGAGTTGAGGTATTTCTTCACCATCAACGCAACCTTAAAGGTGATGGCGTGCTCAAACTCCCGCAGATCCAGCCCAGTCAGCTTCCGGATCTTTTCCAATCTGTAAACCAGTGTGTTCCGGTGGACGAAGAGCTTGCGCGAGGTTTCCGAAACGTTCAGATTGTTTTCAAAAAAGCTCTGAATGGTCAGAAGCGTTTCGCGGTCAAGCGTTTCGAGACTTCCCTTTTTGAACACTTCCTGCAAAAACATCTCGCAGAGCGTCGTCGGCAGCTGGTAGATCAAACGGCCGATACCGAGGTTTTCATAGCTGATAATGCTCTTCTCGGTTTCAAACACCTTTCCGACGTCCAGCGCGATCTGCGCTTCTTTATAAGCTCTTGCCAGATCCTTGATGTTATCGACCACCGTGGAAATTCCGATCGAGACTTTCGTATAAAACTCTGCCGAGAGCGTATCGGCGATATTGGTGGCGATCTTCTCGATATCGCGGCTGTCCGTCCCCGCTTTCACATCCTTGACCAGCACGATGTCGTGCTCTCCGACGCTGATCACATAGTCCTTGGATTTATCCGGGAACATATTTTGCAGCATTTCAAACGGCAGCATATCGGTTTTGCCGAAGAATTTGATCAGGAAAACGATCCGGTGCTCCTCTGTGTTGAAATGCAGTTCCTTGGACTTGATGTAAATATCACTCGGCAGGATGTTATCGAGAATGATATTCTTGATGAAAGAACCTTTGTCGTATTTCTCATCGTAAAGGTTTTTGATATTGCTCAGAGAAACGGCAAGAAGCTTGGACATCTTCTCGGCAATCTTGTCCTCACCCTCAACGAACACAATATAGTCGGTTTTAGGACCGCCCGACAGCGGCCGATAGGTATATCCGTTGGAGGTCAGAATTTCTCCGAGGTAGGAAAGTTCGTCCCGGATCCCCTGGCGGGTCTCGCCGATCTTCACCAATTCGGAGCAGGAAATGATCACCCCGTTTTCATCCAGTACGCCGATCACGCGGTCGATGGCATCTTTCATCTGGTGGATCACGCCCTGAAACAACTTGTTAGACATTTTTGTTATCTCCTCTGTTTTAGAATATCTCCCGATGTTCAAACTGCCTATATTTTACACCTTATTTTGTGATTTTTCAATAGGTTTTTTAATATTTTCTCCAATTTTTTTAATTTTTTTCATGCAATTTGATAGAAAATACCGTCAAAGAGGGGAAGATCAACTCTGTTCCAGCGAGAAGGAAAGGCATCCCAACACCACCGCCGCGACCGTTTCGGTGCGTAAAATCCGGGGGCCGAGCCCGACCGAAAGCAATCCTGCGTCGGTGGCCGCCCGCGCTTCCGCTTCCGAAAAGCCCCCCTCGCTCCCGACCATGACCGAGATCACCGGGGACTTTTTTCCCCTCAAAAGTTCCGACGCCTTTTGCAGTGCATGAGCGAGCGAGCGCGTTCTTTCTCCCTCATAACAGAAGAGACCGAGGTCGGCTTCTGCCGCCTGCTGCAACGCCTCCCGGAAGGACAAACCCGCCTTTACCTGCGGAATGATCCCCCTCCCGCATTGCTTTGCCGCCTCCAAGGCAATCCGGTTCCGGCGAGCCGTTTTTTTGGCTTGATCCTCTTCCCGTAGCCGTGCAATGCACCGTTCGCTCTCAAAAGGCGTGACCGACCACACCCCGCACTCGACCGCTTTCTGAATGATGCTGTCGAATTTATCCCCTTTCGGGAGTGCCTGATACAGCATGACGCGATAGGGCGGTTCCGCACTGCTCGGACGGCGTTCCAGAATTTTCGCCTCCACCCGATCCGGCAGGAAAGCGGAAAGTTCGCAGAGCAGATCGGTTCCGGCTCCGTCGCAAACGGTAATTTGTTCCCCCGTTGCCATGCGCAAAGACCGGGAAAGATGATGTGCGTCATCCCCGGTCAAAACAACCGTATCCGAACCGATTTGTTCCGCGTCAACAAAAAATCTCGGCATATATTTCCCCAATCAGGTTTTCCCCGATTTGCACCTTTCATCCTTTTGTCCTATTTTAACATACATTTTCAGAAATGTCAATAAAAACAGCCGATTACGAGAGCCAAACCGCTCGCAATCGGCCGCTTTTCAGTTCCGGAAGAAGATCGAACAGGTCAAAAGGAACAGATAGATCAGCCAGAGATCGTGAAAGAGCATCAGAATCCCCGCAAATTTGCTGACGCGCAAAAAGCAGACGGTTACCGCAATCGCAAAAACAAGCGTTAAAATGCTGATCAGAACCGAAAGAAACACCATTCCCCGAACGAACAATGCCGGATACCGGAACAATTCCAAGAGGATCATCAAAAGGAAAAGCAGACATCCCTTGTATTTTTCCGCCGCGCAACCGAGGTTCCGGTAGCCGAACACCAATCCTGCGGCGCACCCGACCGTCAGAAAAGAAAGAAACTGTAAAAGCGACATCAGCCAGACCGGCGGGATCAGATCCCCGATTCCAAGTTCCAGCATCACCCGGTAAGGGCTCTCGCAAAGACAACGCATCACAACGTACGACGCCGCCGTCAAAATGCCTCCCGCGATCATCCATCCGATCCCGGATTGCTGAATTTCCATGCTGACCCTTGCGCGAAAGGTCATGCCGCCGCATCTTTTTCCGAACATTCCATCACCCCGTTTCGCATCCCGATGCTGTTCGATTGTATGCGGCACGCGGTTCGGTTATGCCTTATTCGTCCTGTGGTTCGTAGTCCCACGGAATCGGCGGCAGCTCGTCTTCCTCCGCGTCCTCTGGCGGCAGGAAAGAGCGGTTGAACGGCCGGTCGGTTTGGCTTTCTCCGCAGAAATCACCGACTGAAAGGTCAAAATAGGCTTTTGAGGGATCCGGATTCGGCGGAAGGACTGCCGGATCACCGCGCCAAACGTACTGCGCGTCCGCAATGACGACCTGCTTCGGAAAATGTCTCTCCACCCGGATCAAGGCAACCGTTTCCTGCTCTCTGCCCGGCGTATGCACATGGCAAACACCGCCCTCTTCGGCATCCACTTCGCAAAGCACGTGGCAGTTGCAGGTTGATTTCGGTTCCGTTCCCCGGATAAACCACCCCGTCTCCAAGCGACTGCCTCGCGGATCGAAATCGCAGGACGCGGACGGAAGCAGACCGGAATCCTTACAATAAGTCGCCTGTACGATACCGTTTGGGATCGGGAAGGTTTTACCGGTTTTGCCTTTGGCAACGATCGCGTGCATGACCGTGTTCCAGACCGACGTGCAGAGGTTTCTCCCCACCAGCGGTTCGGGGTATTCGTAGCCGCACCAGACGCCGCAGATCAGATCCGGCGTATAGCCGACGAACCAGCGGTCGTGATCGTTCTGCGTGGTTCCGGTTTTACCGGCACATTCGCAGATCCTGCCGAGTGTGACCGACGAGGAGGTTCCGTCCCGCATGACGCCCTGTAAAAGCTTCGTCATAATCGCGGCGTTTTCTTCCGATAAAACCTGCTCTCTCCGATCGGGATTGTTCAGCAGAAGGTTTCCCTTTTCGTCAAGTACCCGGAAATAGGAACGGTAGGGATGATAAATGCCGCCGTCCGCAAAGACCGTATAAGCGTCGGTCAATTCCCGGAGCGTTATGCCGTAGTTGAGCTGTCCGAGCCCCAGCGCCGCCTGTCCTTTGTCGCTGATCTTCCCTTCCGCCAGCGAAAGATGAAACTTTTCTTTGGCATATTGGTAGGAGGTCTCCAACCCGATGTCGTCCAGCACGCGGAGCGCGACCGTATTGGTGGAATGTGCCACCGCGAACGGAATGTTGGTCAGCCCCCGATAGTACCCCACGGCATTCTTCGGCCATAGCTTTCCCTCAAACGTGAGCGGCACGTCGTCGTAGACGCTCGACCATGTGATCTTCCCTGTTTGGAGTGCCGGACCGTAAACCGAGATCGGCTTGATCGCCGAGCCGGGGGCGCGTTTGGTTTGCGTGGCGTAATTCTGCACCCGGTTTGCGGTCTTTTCTCCAACGGCTCCCGCCACCGCCAGAATATCCCCGGTTTTGCCGTCGATGAGGATCAGCGCCGACTGCGCGTGTTCTCCTTTTGCGTTTGTCGGCGTGCGCAGTCCGGCGGCGTAATACTGTTCCACCAGCTCCTGCATTTCGGCGTCCATCGCGGTGTCGATTCGCAGTCCGCCGGTGTTGAGCAGCGAACTTGCCGCATCGCGCGACATCCCGTAGGCGGAACATAGATCCGTGATCACGTCTTCCACCACCATATCCAGATACCAGCTGCGAACCGGCGTTTCATTGATTTTATTTTCGGCGACCTGCAAGCGCAGCGGCTCGGCGAGTGCCGCTTCATAATTCCCGTCGTCGAGATACCCCTGCGCGTGCATTTCGGAAAGGATCAGATCCCGCCGTTCCAGATTGTTTTCGGGGTGACTGACCGGATCGTAATACGCCGGATTGTTGGTGATGGCGGCAAGCGACGCGCATTCCGCCGCCGAAAGTTCGGGCGGCGTTTTGGAAAAATAATACCACGCTCCCGCGCCCACGCCGACGCATCCGTTTGCAAGCGGCAGGATATTGAGATACTTTTCCAGAATCTCTTCTTTCGTAAAATTCCGTTCCAGACTCTTTGCATAAAGCAATTCCTGAAACTTGCGTTTCCAGCTGATCTCGTTATTGCCGGTCACGTTCTTGACGAGCTGCTGCGTGATGGTGGACGCCCCAAACCGGTTTCCCTTTCCCGTGAAATAATGGATCCCTGCCGACAAGGTTCTTTTCCAATCCACGCCGCCGTGTTCAAAGAACCGCTTGTCTTCGATGGCGACCACCGCGTGGATCAGATCCTCGGGAAACTCTCCGTAGGGCACGTACAGGTTTTCCGGAACCGATCCTACCCCCTCCGAGATCAATTCTTCCGTGCCGACGCGCCCCTCCCGGTCGGTAAAGCGGTATCGGTAGAACTTCGGCGGAACCGCGCTGCCGACGTGGGCAAACAACTCCCGCGGCACGTCTGTTTGAAACTGTTTCGCGGCGGCAACGCCGAAAGCCGTCAGGGTCACAGCTCCGAGCAAAAGAAAAACGGTCAGAATCGTTGTCACGATCAAGCGGAATTTTCGGAGCGCTACCCGCTTTTTTCCGTAAATCATATTTCTTTCCTGCCTTTATCTAAAAATCGTTTTTTTCAGTATACCCCTTTTTTCTGCATATCCGCCGCCGATTTCGGAAATGCTATCATATACCGAAACTGCTAAAAAAGAGGAAGTCCGCATGAATATCGGAAAAATTTTCACCCTGCTTTGCGCCATGACCCTTTCGGTCTGCC
>CAMYUQ010000069.1 GCA_947302045.1 uncultured Clostridia bacterium | reverse complement strand
TATGCAAAGGTGCTCGCCACCTTGGAAGGATTGAGCGGCAATATTGAAAATCTGATCCAATCCAAAAAGCAATTAAAGAACGGAGGAGACGGAGATGGATGAAGAAAAAAACACCGCTAAGCCCGATGCTGCAAAAGCGGCGGAAAGCAAAGCGGATAAGAAGAAAATCAAAAAACTGGAAGCCGAGATTGCAGAGCTGAAAAAGCAGGCGGAGGAGGCAAAAGGAGAAATCGAATCCACCAACGAAAAGTATCTGCGCATGATGGCGGAATACGACAACTTCCGCAAACGGAGCGCAAAAGAGCGCGAAGGCGTTTACGCAGATGCTTACGGCGACTGTATCGAAAAGATCCTGCCGGTTCTGGATAATCTCGAACGCGCGGCGGCGTCGGATCATCTGGACGGGGTAAAAAAAGGATTGGAGATGACGGTCAAGGCGTTCGGGGACGCACTCGAAAAGATGGGCATTACCGAAATCGAGACCGAAACCTTTGATCCCAACCTGCACAACGCGGTCATGCATGTGGAGGACGAGAGCAGGGGAGAGAACGAAATTGTCGAGGTATTCCAGAAGGGATACCGCAAGGGTGATAAAATCATCCGCTACGCGATGGTAAAAGTCGCAAACTAACATCGAAATTTATTGAAATCGGAGGAATATAACGATGGGAAAAATTATTGGTATTGATCTTGGAACCACAAACTCTTGCGTGGCAGTTTACGAAGGCGCGGAACCGACCGTGATTCCGAACCCCGAAGGGGCGAGAACCACACCGTCGGTTGTGGCGTTCTCCAAGACCGGAGAAAGAATGGTAGGGCAGGTCGCAAAGCGGCAGGCGATCACGAACCCCGATCGCACGATCATCTCGATCAAACGCGATATGGGCTCGACCAAAAAGCGGGAAATTGACGGCAAGTCTTATACGCCGCAGGAAATTTCGGCAATGATCCTGCAAAAGCTGAAAGCCGACGCGGAAGCATATCTCGGAACGACCGTATCTCAGGCGGTCATCACCGTTCCGGCATATTTCTCGGACGCACAGCGGCAGGCAACCAAGGACGCGGGCAAGATCGCGGGTCTGGAAGTGCTCCGGATCATCAACGAGCCGACCGCCGCGGCACTGGCTTACGGCATGGATAAGGAAGCCAACCAGAAGATCATGGTCTTCGACCTCGGCGGCGGTACCTTCGACGTTTCTATTCTGGAAATTTCGGACGGCGTCTTTGAAGTGCTTGCCACCAACGGCGATACCCGTCTGGGCGGCGACGATTTCGACCAGAAGGTGATCGACTGGATGGCGGATCAGTTCCAGAGAGACCACGGAATCGACCTGCGCCGCGACAAGATGGTGTTGCAGAGATTGCGTGACGCGGCAGAGAAGGCAAAGATTGAGCTTTCCGGCATGACCAGCACCTCGATCAACCTGCCGTTTATCACGGCGACCGCGGAAGGTCCGCTCCACTTTGAAGCGACGCTGACCCGTTCGGAATTCGACAAAATCACGGCAGATCTCGTAGACCGTACGATGGTTCCCACCAAAAAAGCACTTTCCGATGCCGGACTTTCGGTCGGTCAGATCGACAAGGTTCTGCTCGTCGGCGGTTCAACCCGGATCCCGGCGGTGCAGGAAGCCGTGAAGAAGCTCATCGGCAAAGAGCCCTTCAAGGGGATCAACCCGGACGAATGCGTCGCGATCGGCGCCGCTATCCAGGGCGGCGTTCTGGGCGGAGACGTCAAAGACCTGCTCCTGCTCGACGTCACGCCGCTCTCCCTCGGTATTGAAACGCTCGGCGGCGTCTGCACGAAGATCATCGACCGCAACACGACCATCCCGGTCAAGAAGAGTCAGGTGTTCTCAACTGCTGCGGACGGTCAGACCTCGGTGGAAATTCACGTTTTGCAGGGCGAGCGCGAGATGGCGGCTTATAACACCACGCTCGGCAGATTCGTTCTCGACGGCATCGCGCCCGCACCGCGCGGCGTGCCCCAGATCGAAGTGACTTTTGATATCGACGCAAACGGTATCGTCAACGTTTCCGCAAAGGATAACGGAACCGGCAAAGAACAGCATATCACCATTCAGTCCTCTTCCAACATGAGCAAGGAAGATATCGACCGCGCCGTGAAGGATGCCGAACGGTTTGCAGAAGAGGATAAAAAAGCCAAAGAGGCGGTGGACGTCAAGAACCGCGCCGACAGTATCATCTTCCAGAGCGAAAAGACCCTGAACGAGCTGGGCGACAAAGCCGATCCCGCCGATGCGCAGGCAGTCAAGGATGCGATCGAGAAGCTGAAAGAAACCGTCAAGGGCGGCGACACCGAAGCAATCAAAGCCGACACCGAAGCGGTTGAAAAGGCGTTCTTTAAGATCTCCGAAAAACTGTACCAGCAGCAGGGCGGCGCGCAGGGATTCGATCCGAATGCGGCGCAGAACGGCCAGGCGCAGGGACAGGACGGCACCTATTATAACGCCAATTACGAGGATCACTCCGAAAACAAATGATTTTCGCGGGAAACGGGAAAGGGCGAAATGCTCTTTCCCGTAAGTCCGTATTTACCACAAGAGGATAAAAATGGCTGACAAAAGAGATTATTACGAGGTTCTCGGCGTAGATAAAAACGCGGACGCGGGAACCATCAAAAAAGCATACTACCAGTTGGCGAAGAAATATCACCCGGACGCAAACCCGGGCGATAAAGCCGCCGAAGAGAAATTCAAAGAAGCCAACGAGGCATACGAGGTTCTTTCCGATCCGGATAAGAAAGCATAGTACGACCAGTTCGGACACGCCGCGTTCGATCCTTCCATGGGCGGCGCAGGTGGCGGCGGATTCGGTGGCTTCGGCGGCTTTGACGGATTCGGGGATCTCGGCGATATTCTCGGCGGAATGTTCGGCGGAGCATTCGGCGGCGGGCGGAGAAGAACCGGACCGCAACAGGGAGATGATATCGGCTACCGCGTCTCGATTACGTTTGAAGAAGCGGCGTTCGGCGTCAAGAAAGAAATCTCTTATAGCCGTGTTTGCCATTGTCCGGATTGCAAGGGAAGCGGCGCTGCCCCCGGATCGCGCGCGGAGACCTGTTCGGTCTGCCGCGGTACGGGACAGGTGAAACGGGTACAGCGAATGGGCGGCATGGCGTTTCAATCCACCGCGCCCTGCGATAACTGCCACGGAACCGGTCGGGTCATTCAAAATCCCTGCGCGAAGTGCCGCGGAACGGGCATGGCAAAAGAGGTCAAAAAGCTCACGGTATCGATCCCGGCAGGAATCGACGACGGAGAACGGATCGCACTGCGCGGGCAGGGCAACGATGGGAAAAACGGCGGTCCTGCGGGAGATCTGGTGATTTTGGTCAACGTTCGGAATCACGCGATCTTCGAACGCAACGGTATCAATATTTCCTGCGAAGTTCCGCTCACGGTCGCCGAGGCGACGTTGGGGGCTGAGATCGAGGTCCCGACGCTGGAAGGAAACGTCAAGTACAATATTCCGGAAGGCACACAGCCGGGAACGAGCTTTACCCTGCGCGGGAAAGGGATTCCATCGATCAACAATTCCAACCGTCGGGGTGATCTGATCTTCCGCGTGACGGTGGAGATTCCGAAAGGACTCAATGAAAAGCAAAAGAATGCTATGAAGGCATTTGCCGACAGTTGCGGAGAAGTCAACTACGCGAAACATAAACAGTTCTTCAAAAAGATTTTCGGACAAAAGTGAGGATTCCATGGATAAGGATTATCTTTGCTGTGATTACGGAACGGTCACAGACTGGACGCAGATCCGCGTCACCGTACCGCTCGGCGAGCTCGACCGTCTGACCGCTGTGATGAGCATGGTCTCGAACAA
Organism: uncultured Clostridia bacterium; assembly: GCA_947302045.1. Lineage (GTDB taxonomy): Bacteria > Bacillota > Clostridia > Oscillospirales > CAG-272 > UMGS1865. The sequence goes on along the minus strand of CAMYUQ010000069.1, from coordinate 3,179 downwards.
TCTGCAAATCGAAGATTACAGCGATATCGATCTCAAAACCTGCTACGGCGACCTGATCGATGAAAAGATTCTGAACGCCGATAAAACGGTCGCGTCTGTTTCGGTTTACCTGCCTGCCGATCAGAATCCCGGCGAGTGCATTGCGTTCCTAAACGAACGGTTTGCAACGGAAAACCTGCAACCGATCAGAGTGGAAACGGTCGGCGTGCGGGAGGAGGATTGGGCGAATTCCTGGAAGGCATACTACCAACCGATCCGGATCGGGAAACGGCTCGTGATCGTTCCGGCATGGCAAACCTACGACGCAAAACCCGACGATCTGATCGTGAGGATGGATCCCGGCATGGCGTTCGGTACCGGAACGCACGAAACGACACGGCTCATCATCGGAATGCTCGAAGATTATGTCAAGCCCGGATGCCGGATGCTCGACGTCGGGACCGGGAGCGGAATCCTTGCGATCTGCGCTTCCAAGCTGGGCGCCGGAGAGTGCTTTGCCTACGATATCGATCCGATGGCGGTGCGCGTGGCGAATGAAAACATCCGCGAGAGCGGATTGACCAACATCCAATGCAAGCAGTCGGATCTGCTCAAACAGGTGGATGGATCCAAGCCCTACGACCTGATTTGCGCCAATCTGGTTGCCGATATCATCATCCGCATGATCCCGGATCTTGCGCCGTTCATGGATGAAAAAACGGTGCTGCTCGCGTCGGGCATTATCAACCAACGTGCCGACGACGTCAAAGATTGCTTTGCAAAATACGGCTATCGCGTGATCGCTCAACCGACAGAGAACGATTGGTGCGCGCTGGCTGTTATGAAAAAATAATCCCCTGTTTGCTCTTTTTGAGAGGGGAGAGTTTGAGAGGGGGATCCTTTTTCTCGCGAGAAAAAGGATCCCCCTCTCAATTTTAATTCACAAATCATTCCCACTCAATCGTGCCTGTGGGCTTGGGAGTCAGGTCATAGAGCACGCGGCTGACGCCCTTGACCTCGCTTGTGATGCGTGCGGTGAGGTGTTGCAAAAGCGCAAACGGAAGATCCTGCACGGTCGCGGTCATGGCGTCGCGGGTGTTGACCGCACGAATGACGACCGGCCAATCCTCGGTGCGCTTGCCGTCGCGGATGCCAGTGGTGCGGAAATCCGGGACGATGGTGAAGTACTGCCAGACTTTTCCGGCAAGTCCATTCTTCTCAAACTCTTCGCGCAGGATGGCATCCGATTCGCGGACGGCTTCCAGACGGTCGCGCGTGATGGCGCCGACGCAACGAACGCCGAGACCGGGGCCGGGGAAGGGCTGACGGAAGACCATATTGTCGGGAAGCCCCAACGCCTTGCCCACCGTGCGGACTTCATCCTTGAACAGAATCCGAACCGGTTCCACCAATTCAAAGTTCAGGTCGTCCGGCAGACCTCCTGCGTTGTGGTGGGCTTTGATGCCGCCTTCGCTTTCGAGAATGTCCGGCCAGATCGTCCCCTGCGCCAGGAAGGTGATGCCGTCAAGCTTGCGGGCTTCCTCGGCAAACACTTCAATGAATTCCTTGCCGATGATCTTGCGCTTCGCTTCGGGATCGGCAACGCCGGCGAGCTTGTCCAGAAAACGGTCGGTGGCGTCAACATAGATCAGATTTGCTTTCAGCTCCTCGCGGAAAACGCGGATGACCTGCTCGGGTTCTCCTTTGCGGAGAAGTCCGTGGTTGACGTGAACGCAAACCAGTTGATCTCCGACGGCACGGATGAGCAACGCGGCGGTGACCGAAGAATCCACGCCGCCCGAGAGGGCAAGCAGGACCTTTTTATTTCCGATCTGCGCGCGCAGGTCGGCGACTTGTTCTGCGATGAATTTCTCGGCGAGAGCCGGAGTGGCGATGCGTTCCATGGATGCGGGGCGGGTAAGAATGGGCATAATGAAGTACCTCCAAAGTATATTTTTGATTATTTTAACCGTTCCAGAATTTTTTCATAGGTCAGACCGTAATTCTCGGCAATGTCGCGCGCGTAGCTCTTCCCGTCCGGCTTTGCGCGAACAATTTTGAAAGAGCGTTCTCTCTCGCCCCTGATTCCGGCAACCAACGTGTCGATCGCGGCGCCGCCGGATGTGAGCGAGCGGCGGTTGAGTTCGGGAATTTCGGCGGCGAGTTCGTGCAGGTGGGTGGAGAAGAGCGTCCGGCAACCGATGTGCGCAAGCCCCGAAAGGACTTCCGCGGCGATATAGGATGCCTCATAACTGCCGGTCGAGGAGAGCGATTCGTCGAGCAGCACCAGACTGTCCTTCGTCGCGCAGTCGAAGATTTCTCCGAGCCGCGCACATTCTTCTCCGAGCCGTCCTTTGTCAATTGTATCTTCGGCTCCGGTGGGGAAGTGCGTATAAATTCCGTCCACCGGAGAAATGGCAATTTCGTCGGCGGGCAAATAAAGACCGAATTGGAGCATGACCTGCGCAAGCCCGACGGCGCAGGTGATCACGCTCTTACCGCCCCGGTTGGGGCCGGTCAGCACGTAGATACGGGCATTTTTGTCAAAGTCCAGATCGTTCGGCACGATCGGTTCCTCGATTTTGAGCGCAACGCAGGGATTATAAAGCCCTGCGGCACGGAAGGCGTGTTCCTCGATCGGACGGATATCGGGCTTGCAGAGCGGACATCCTTTTTCGCGCAGAGCACGAAGAAATTGCGTTCCCTTGACGAGAAACTCAAATTCCGGCATCAGACGAAGCAAAAATTCGGTGTTTTCGAGCACGTAGAGCTGAACGATCTTTTTCCAGGAGCGCAAAGAAGATTTATAAACGTCGTTGATCGCGCTGTTAAAGGCATTGACGAGCGCAGTTTTCTGGTTTTCCGTCTGCTTTTTGCCGAACGGTACGAGATTAGCGATACAGGTATAGGCGTCGCTTTTGAAATTCATGCGCAGAATCTTATCAAGTACGTCTCCGGACTTGAATGGTTCGGAATTGACCGACAGTACGCCGGCGGAAGAGGGACGAAGCTGTGCGTCAAGATTCACGCCGACGGTCACGCTCCGGATCTCCTTGACGCGTTTGGTAAGATCGCGCAGCTTTTCGTTGAGTTCGCGGTAATAGTCGCTTTCGGCAAGTTCGGCGATCCGTTTTTGCAGCGCGATGAAAGCGGGGCTTTTCAGATCATCCCGCACCTGAGAAAGGGAAGTGTGCAGCACT
>CAMYUQ010000068.1 GCA_947302045.1 uncultured Clostridia bacterium | reverse complement strand
GGGAGGCGGGCGCATGAACGGACTCTATGAATTCGACGCGGTGATCGTGAAAAAGATCGGAACCTGCGAGATCCGCCGGATGCAGGTGGACGAACTGCGCGCCCGGGCAACCGACTATTACGGAAAGCGTGGAAGCAAATGAAATTCGGGCTCATCGGCGAAAAACTGCCGCACAGTTATTCCAAAGAAATCTTTGAAACGGTTCTGGGCTACCCGCGGTATGATCTGATCGAGCTGAAACCGGAAGAGTTGCCGTCCTTCTTTCAATCTTTCAACTACGACGGAATCAACGTCACCGTCCCGTATAAGACGGCGGTGATCCCCTATCTGGACGAACTCGACGAAACGGCGAGGGCGATCGGCGCGGTAAACACCGTGTGGAAAGAAAACGGAAAACTCTGCGGAACGAACACCGATTTTTACGGTTTGCGTGCCCTGCTGACACGAAACGGGATCGACCTTGCGGGCAAAACCGTTCTGATCCTCGGCACCGGAGGCACCTCAAAAACGGCAAAGGTCGTTTGTGAATCGCTCGGTGCGAAAGAAGTTTTGCGCGTCAGCAGAACAAAAAGAGAGAGTGCGATCTCCTATGCCGAAGCGGAAAAGATCCCGGCGCAGTGGATCCTCAACACCACGCCGGTCGGAATGTTCCCGAACACCGGGGCAAGCCCGATCGACCTGACCGGATTCCATTCTCTGGAAGGCGTTGTGGACGTGATCTATAATCCGCTCCGCACCGAACTCGTGCGGCAGGCGAAGTCGCTCGGACTGTGCGCCGTTTCAGGGCTTTCTATGCTTGCGGCGCAGGCGATCGCCTCGGAGCAATTCTTCTTGAAACAGGAAAAGAACGAATCCGAACGTGCGGCGCGTGCCGAGAAAACCTATCGCGCCCTGCGGAACCGAAAAGAAAATCTCGTGCTGATCGGCATGCCCGCCGTGGGAAAAACGACGGTCGGAAAGCTGCTGGCAGAAAAGACCGGGCGGCAATTTTACGATACCGATACCGAACTGGAAAAAACGATCGGTTCGATCCCGGAGTATATCAACCGGCATGGGGAAGCACAGTTCCGGGAACGGGAAACCGAAATGATCCAAAAGCTATGTGAAAGCGTGCGGGGCGGCGTGATCGCCACCGGCGGCGGTGCGGTCCTGCGGGAAGAAAATGTGCGCACCCTCGGCGAAAACGGCATACTCTTCTGGCTTCACCGGGATGCCGAAGCCGCGCTCCTTTCGGATTCCAGACCGCTCTCGTCGAACATAGAACAATGGCAAAAACTCTATCTTGCGCGCAAATCCTGTTATCAGAAAGCGGCTGACTTTTGCGTATTTGGGTATCAAAATCCCGAAGCGGCGGTCGCAACGATTTTGGAGGACAATTTGAAATGGTAATCAAGGTACTCAACGGCCCGAACCTCAACTTTTTGGGCATCCGGGAACCGAACATCTACGGCAAAAAGACCTACGCCGATCTTTTGCGCGCGGTGCGCGCCGAATGCAAAAAGAGAGGCATCCGCGTCTCGGTCGTGCAGACCAACGAGGAAGGAAAACTCGTGACCGAAATTCAGAAATGCTACGGCAAGGCAGATGGGATCGTCATCAATCCCGCCGCCTATACGCATACGAGTGTGGCGATTCTGGATGCGATCAAAGCGGTTGGGATCCCGACGGTGGAAGTCCACCTCTCGGATGTTTCCAAACGGGAAGATTTCCGGCAGATCAGCTACATCCGGCAGGCGGTCGAGCTGACGATCACCGGCAAAGGCATCGACGGTTATCTCGAAGCGATCGCCTACCTCGACGGGAAATACGGAAAGGGAAAAACGAAATGAAGGTCGGAATCAAACCCGGCAAAGCGAGGGGCGAATGGATCGCGCCGCCCTCCAAAAGTTTTGCCCATCGCGCCCTGATCTGCGCGGCATTGTCGAACGGGACGAGCCGGATCACAGGGATCGAGCAGAGCGAGGATATTTCGGCAACGCTCGATTGCGTCTCGGCTTTGGGCGCGGATGTGAAGATCGACGACAGAACCGCAACCGTCACCGGTGGCGTGAAAGCACCGGGGGATTTGTTCCCCTGTCGGGAAAGCGGAAGCACCCTGCGGTTTTTCCTGCCACTCGCCCTTCTGCGCGAGACGCCCTGCATCCTGACCGGCAGTCGGCGGCTTTTGCAACGTCCGCAGGATGTTTACCGCGAGCTTTGCGCGTCGCAGGGACTGTGTTTTGCGCAGCGTGATGAAAAAATCGAAGTCAAAGGTCGCCTGCGGGCAGGGAATTTCCCGGTGCGGGGAGACCTTTCGAGCCAGTTCCTCTCGGGTCTGCTCTTTGCACTTCCGCTCCTCGATCGGGAGAGCGTGATCCAAATTCTGCCTCCTTTCGTCAGCGCACCGTATCTGGAAATGACGAGAGAAGTGCAGTCGCGGTTCGGCATCAAAACCGAGCGTCCCGAGCCGCTACGCCTGAATATTCCGGGCGGGCAGACATACTCTGCCACCGATTACACCGTCGAGGGCGATTCTTCCAACGCCGCTTTCGCGGATGCGCTGAATCTGCTCGGCGGAGCGGTCACGGTGCGGGGGCTGAACCCGGAGAGCTGTCAGGGCGACAGAATTTACAAGCTCTATTTTGAAAAACTGAAATCCGGGAAACCCACGCTGGATGTGGAAAGCTGCCCCGACCTCGCGCCGATCCTCATGGCGCTCGGCGCGGCGCTCCACGGCGTGGAACTGACCGGCACGGCGCGGCTCGCGCTGAAAGAGAGCGACCGCGGCAGAGCGATGGCGGAAGAACTTGCAAAATTCGGTATTCAAACGGTTCTGCAAGAGGATCGGATCATAGTGGAAGCAGGCGACCTGCGTGCGCCGTCCGCGCCGCTGAACGGACACAACGACCACCGGATCGTCATGGCGTGCGCCACGCTCCTGACCCTGACCGGCGGAGAGATCGAGGGAGCCGAGGCGGTCAACAAAAGCTATCCGCGCTATTTCGCGGATCTGCAGCAAGCAGGGATCGAGGTAAACACAGATGAAACTGACAACTGACCGAAATATTCTGATCGTGGGCATGGGACTCATCGGCGGAAGCTACGCGCGCGCCCTCTCCAAGCAGGGCTTTACCGTGCGCTGTATCACAAGGAGCCAAAGCTCGGTGGATTACGCCGTCCGAAACGGTCTGATTCTGGAAGGCACGACGGAGATCGACCCGGAGATGATCGCCAAGTCCGGGCTGATCGTCTTTGCTCTCTATCCCCATATTTTCGTGGACTGGATCCGTGAGAACGGAAAATATCTCAAACCCGGAACCTATCTGACCGACGTGACGGGAGTCAAGGGAGCGGTGGTGGAGACCGTGCAGGAAATGCTCCCGGACGGCGTGGAATTCATCGCCGCGCACCCGATGGCGGGCAGAGAAGTCTATGGTGTGGAGAACAGCGACGAGAGGATCTTCCGCAACGCGAACTATATCGTCACGCCCACCGCGCGCAACACGCCGGAGGGCATCGAACTTTGCAAAGATTTGGGACGCATCCTCGGATTGCCCGGATCAGTGAACTGACCCCGACCGAACACGACCGGATCATCGCCTACGTTTCGCAACTCACCCACTGCATCGCCGTCTCGCTCATGACCTGCAACGCCGACGCGCGCTTGCAGGACTATACCGGGGATTCCTTCCGGGATCTGACCCGGATCGCGCGGATCAACGAGGAGATGTGGAGCGAGCTTTTCTTCCTCAACCGCGACGCGCTGATCGCCCAGATAGACGCCTTTTCGGGCGAACTCAACCGCATCCGCACCTATCTCTCGGATGAAAACGGCGTCAAGCTAAAAGAAATGATGCGGCAGTCGACTGCGCACCGCGCGCTTTTCGATAAGCCGGAATAAAAGGAGATACCGCCATGAATATGAATTTCAAACGCAAATTGCCGATCCCGATGGAGATCAAGGCAATGTACCCGATCACCGACGAGCTGACCAAGATCAAAGCCGCACGGGATGCGGAGATCAAAGCAATCTTTGAGGGAAAAAGTAACAAATTGTTACTCGTCATCGGTCCCTGTTCGGCAGATTCCGAGGACGCCATGCTCGATTATGCCACCCGGCTCGCAGGCGTGCAGGAAAAGGTCAAGGAGAAAATTCTGCTCATCCCGCGGGTCTATACCAACAAACCCCGCACGATCGGAGACGGCTATAAGGGAATGCTCCATCAGCCCGATCCGGCAAAGGAATCCGACCTGTTGCGCGGCATCATCGCCATCCGGAAAATTCACATCGACGTGCTGAGCGAGACCGGACTCTCGACGGCGGACGAAATGCTCTATCCGGAGAATCACCGGTATCTTTCCGACCTGCTCTCCTACGTGGCTGTTGGCGCGCGGAGCGTGGAAGACCAACAGCACCGCCTGACGGCGAGCGGACTCGACATCCCCTGCGGCATGAAAAACCCGACCGGGGGCGACCTTTCGATCATGATGAATTCGATCACGGCGGCGCAGCATCCGCACGCCTTTATCTACCGCGGCTGGGAAGTGGAGAGCACCGGGAACGCCTACGCCCATGCGATCCTGCGCGGCTACGTCAACAAGCACGGCGAATCGCTCCCCAACTACCATTTCGAGGATCTCGCGCATACGGCGCAACTCTACCGGGAGCATCCCGACCTGAAAAATCCGGCGGTACTGGTGGATACCAACCATGCCAATTCCGCAAAGCGTTATGCCGAACAGCCCCGGATCGCCAAGGAGGTTCTGCATTCGATGCAATGCAGTGAAGAGATCCGGCGGCTCGTCAAAGGACTGATGATAGAGAGCTACCTCGAAGACGGCGCGCAGAAGATCGGAGAGGGGACCTACGGCAAGTCGATCACCGATCCCTGCCTCGGTTGGAATGCCACCGAGCGGCTGATCCTCGATCTCGCCGACCGACTGTAATTTTGGGGGCAAAAGTTGCCCGCGAGGTTGACAAAAAAAGGAAACCGGTGTATAATAGAAAAAACATTTTCCATCTGAGAGGCAATATCATGGCATTCCAAAACCGCAAGAAAAATTATCCGCTCTATGAAACGACGCATTTCCGCGATTTCCGGGAAATGACCGAAAACGTGGCGAAACGGTATCCCGATCGCTATGCGATCACATACAGAAAAGATCCGCGCGACGCCGAACCGGTGCATATCACCTTTGCCGAGGCGCGCGATACGATCCGCAACCTTGCAACCGGATGTGTTGCCATGGGAATGCGGGATAAAACCGTTGCGATCATCGGGGAAACCTCGCCGGAATGGATCTTCTCCTATTTCGCGCTCATGAGCATCGGAGCCGTTACGGTCCCGATCGACAAGGAACTGCCGGCGCAGGATATGATCTCGATCCTCAACACGGCAAAATGCGAATTTATGGTCTTTTCTCCGGTGCTTGAAAAGAAGCTGACCGATATCCGGGAAAATGTTCCGACCCTGAAAACCCTGATCCAGACGACCGGGGAGGCGATGGGCGACGATGTTCTTTTGCTGCAATCGGTTTGTTCCGACGGCGCGAAACGCTATGCCGACGGGGACAACTCCTATTACGACTACGAGATCGATATCAACAAACTGGCGTCGATCGTGTTCACTTCCGGAACGACCGGAAAGGGAAAAGGCGTCATGCTCTCGGTCGGGAACATCTGCTCGGATATGGAGCAGGGAATGTATAATTTCCAGATCACCTATAAGACTATGTGTCTGCTCCCGCCGCACCATACCTTCGGCTCGACCGTCAACTTTGTCGGACATTTCTCGCAGGGGTGCGAGCTTTACATCACATCCGGACTGCGCTATCTGATGAAGGAGCTTGAAGAGTTCCAACCCACCCATCTGGTACTCGTTCCGCTCTTTGTGGAAACCTTCTATAAGCGGATCACCTCGACCGCCGAAAAAACGGGAAAGCTCAAATTGCTTCGCCGGATGATCAAGCTCTCCAACGGTCTGCGCAAGATCGGGATCGATTTGCGGAAAACCCTGTTCAAATCAGTCACCAAGAATTTCGGCGGCAAACTCGAAATGATCATCTGCGGCGGAGCCGCGCTCAATCAGGAGATCATCGACTTTTTCGAGAGCATCGGCATCGTGATCCTCAACGGCTACGGCATCACCGAATGCGCGCCGCTCATCTCCTGCAACCGCAACGAATACCGCAAGAACGGTTCGGTCGGCCTGCCGATCATCGGCGGTAAGATCAAGATCCTCGATCCGGACGAAAACGGAGAGGGCGAGATCGCCTACAAAGGCCCCAACGTCATGCTCGGTTATTTCAACGACGAAGAAGCGACCCGCGCCGTGATCGACGACGAGGGATATTTCCGCACCGGCGACTACGGCAGAGTGGAGACCGAGGGCGAAGATCAGTGGATCTATATCACCGGGCGGCTGAAAAATCTGATCATTTTCTCCAACGGAAAGAACGTTTATCCCGAGGAGATCGAAACCGATATTCAGGGCGTTTACGGCGTGGGCGAAGTTGTCGTCTATGCCGGGGAGAGCAAGTCCGATCCCTCGAAGGAAGTGATCGTGGCGGAAATCTATCCGGATGCCGACGCGCTGGCAATGCATCACATCACCGACGCGCAGACCTATTTTGAGGAAGCGGTCAAAAAGATCAATCAAAAGAACGTTTCCTATAAGACGGTCGGCAAGGTCAAACTCCGGGATACCGAATTCCCGAAGAACACCTCGCGCAAAATCATCCGGTTCGCCATCGACAAGAGCATTGATTGAGGCATGGAAATCCGGAAGATCCGTCTGAGGAAATTGAGGAACGCCCGCGATCTCGGCGGAATGCCGACGGCAGACGGAAAAACAATCCGCCCCGGAAAGCTGATCCGCGCCGGAAGACTCCACGGTCTGCCCGACCGGACGTGGAACGTTCTGCGCGAAATGGGCGTTACCACGGTGGTGGATTTCCGGATCGCAGAAGAGATTTCGGAACACCCCGAATGCCTGCCGGAGGGAGTCCGCTACTGTAATCTGCCGTTCTTCACCGGGCCGGATGAGGTCTTCCTGCCCGAGAAAACGATGCGGCAAACCTCTCACAGAGAGGGCGGACGGCTCGGCAGGGAATTTGCAGGTTTTGACGACTATATGATCGCCTGCTACCAAAAGATCCTTTGGAGCGCCGAATCGCAGTCCATGCTCCGGGAGTTTTTGCGGCTCGTTGCAG
>CAMYUQ010000067.1 GCA_947302045.1 uncultured Clostridia bacterium | reverse complement strand
GCACCGTCATCACGAAGTACCTCGAGGACGGTCTCTATCCCTACACCAAGCGCTACCTCGGCACCTTCAACAACCACTTCTCCACCATCGGACTCGTGGGCATGAACGAGGCCTGCCTCAACGCCGCTTGGCTCCGCCGGGATCTGACCGATCCGGCTTCCCAGCAGTTCACCAAAGACGTCCTCAACCATATGCGGGAACGCCTTTCGGACTATCAGGAAGAATACGGCGACCTTTACAACCTGGAAGCAACGCCTGCCGAATCCACCGCGTTCCGTCTTGCGAAGCACGACCTCAAACACTATCCCGATATCATCACGGCGGCGAAGACCAAGAACGAAACGCCTTACTACACCAACTCCAGCCACCTGCCGGTCGGCTACACCGAGGATATCTTCTCGGCGCTCGACGTGCAGGATGAACTGCAAACGCTCTACACTTCGGGTACGGTCTTCCACGCCTTCCTCGGCGAAAAACTTCCCGACTGGAAAGCGGCGGCAAATCTCGTCCGCAAGATCGCCGAGAACTACCGCCTGCCCTACTACACCATGTCGCCTACCTATTCGGTCTGCAAGACGCACGGCTATCTCGCCGGCGAGCAGTTCAAATGCCCGCACTGCGGAGAGGTGACTGAGGTTTACAGCCGGATCACCGGCTACTACCGCCCGGTGCAGAACTGGAACGACGGCAAGGCGCAGGAATACAAGGATCGCAAGGTCTACGACGTGGCGAACTCGCATCTCTCGCACGCGGGCGTCGCGGCGGAAGCGGCTCCTGCGGCGGCTCCCGCGGCTGCCTGCACCGAAGAAGGTCTGCCGAACGGAAATTACCTCTTCACCACGGCAACCTGCCCCAACTGCAAGATCGCCAAGAGTCTGCTCGATAAAGCCGGCATCAGCTACACCGTCCTGCTCGCCAATGAGAACGCCGAACTTGCCAAAGAACTGGGCGTGAAGCAGGCGCCGACGATGGTGCAGATCACGAATGGCGAAGCGCAGAAATTCGCCGGCGTTTCCGAAATCAAAAAGCAATTCTCTCTTTGAAATCCGGATCGCGGAATAAAGAACCGGACTTCCTAAAATTTGGAAGTCCGGTTCCCCTTTGAGAAAGGAATCACTGAACTATGTCGGAACAAATTTATGACGTCATCGTGGTCGGCGGCGGCCCCGCGGGTCTGACGGCCGCGATCTACGCGCGCCGCGCCGGAAAGAGCGTTCTCGTGATCGAGAAGCAGACCTTCGGCGGGCAGATCACCTACTCCCCGAAGGTGGAAAACATCCCGGGGTTCGCCTCGGTATCCGGCAACGAATTTGCCGAACAACTCGTGGAACAGGCGCTCGGGCAGGGTGCGGACGTGGAGCTTGCCGAAGTGCTTTCGGTCAAGGACGGAGCAATCAAAACAGTCGTGACCGACGGCGGCGAATGCTACGGTCGCACGGTCATTCTCTCTACCGGTGCGCGCCACCGCACGCTGGGTCTTCCGGGTGAAGAAAAATGGATCGGCGAGGGCATCTCCTTTTGCGCGGTCTGCGACGGCGCTTTCTACGAGGGGCGCACGGTCGCCGTGATCGGCGGCGGCAACTCGGCGTTGCAGGAAGCGATCCTGCTCTGCGAACAGTCCAAAAAGGTTTACGTCGTGCAGAACCTCGATGAGCTGACCGGCGAGCAACAGCTCCGCGATCAGCTCTACGCAAAGGAGAACGCCGAGATCATCACGGGGCACGTGGTGGACGCTCTGCTCGGAGAGGAAGAACTGACCGGGATCCGGATCTGCCGGGTAGCGGACGGTTCGATGCGCGATCTGGCGATCGACGGTCTCTTCATCGCCATCGGTCTGCTGCCGCAGAACGAGCCCTTCCGAGATATCATCGCGCTTGACGGCAGGGGCTACGCCGACGCCGACGAAACCTGCCTGACGGGAACGCCGGGAATCTTCGTGGCAGGCGACTGCCGGCGCAAGTCTGTGCGGCAGGTCACGACGGCGGCATCGGACGGCGCTGTTGCGGCGATCGCGGCCTGCAACTATCTGGAAAACGCGAAATAACAAAAGAGAGTTGCCCGTCGCGGCGACCCTCTTTTGAAAATCGCACGCTTGACAACCCCTGCCTTTTCTGGTATAATGATCCTGCACGGAACGACAAAAAATATCTTTTGCCGACAAGGAGATCTCTATGGCACGCAAAAAGACAGACCGCATCTATACGCCGATCGACAGTTTGAGTCATCTTGCGCGCAAACTTGCCGAATTCGGCGAGAAAACCGCCTTTCGCTGGTTGGACAAGGAGAAGAATATCCAGTCGATGTCCTACGCCGCTCTCTCGGAACAAATTCTGACCGAAGCCGCCGGGCTCGAAGCGACCGGTCTTGCCGGCAAGCGCGTCGCCGTCATCGGGGAGACCTCGGTGGCGTGGGTGACGACCTACGTTTCGGTCATCGCCGCCGGAGGCGTTGCCATCCCGATGGATCGCGAACTCGACGTGGCGGAAATCGAGAAATTTCTGGAATTTGCGGAAGCCGACGCGATCGTGTTCTCCAAATCGCTGAACGAAAAATTTGTCGGGCTCGCGACGGCGCATCCGACCGTGAAAACCTTAATCCCGATCGAGCCGGGCGACTCTTTCGATCCTGAAAATTCCCGTGTACTTCCCTTTTCCGAACTGCTCGCACGCGGGCGGGAGCAACTTGCGGGCGAGGGCTACGACTATCCCGCCGATCAGGACGTGGGACGCATGGTGGAAATGCTCTTCACCTCGGGCACGACCGGGAGCAGCAAATGCGTCATGCTCTCGGAGGACAATATCGTCTCGACCGTCAACGCCGCCTGCGAGGCCGTGGAGTTTTCGTCCGAGGATCGCACGGTCTCTGTCCTGCCGATCCACCACACCTACGAGCTTGCCATCATGATCGCCTCGCTCAACTACGGCGTGAACGTCGCGATCAACGACAGTCTCAAACGTGTGCTCCGCAATTTCGCCCTGTTTGAGCCGACGCGGCTGATCCTGGTTCCGCTATTCGTGAGTACGATGAACAAAAAGATCTGGGACGAGGCCAAGAAGAACGGAAAATACGCCCTGCTCAAAACGCTGACGAAAATTTCGTTTGCTCTGCGCGAAGTGAATTTCGATTTCCGGAAGACGATGTTCGCCAAGGTGAATGCCGTGTTCGGAGGCAGTCTGGATATGATCATCTGCGGCGGCGCCGCGTTAAGCCCCGCGGTTGCCGATTCCTTCTCGGAGTTCGGCGTTGACATCTGCGAGGGCTACGGCATTACCGAATGTTCTCCGCTCATCGCCGTCAATCCCTATTATGCGCCCAAGCGCGGATCGGTCGGTCCGGCGGTTTCTTCCTGCCGGGTGCGGATCGACGCCGACCACCTCAACGAAAAACGCTACGGCGAGGGCGAGATTCAGGTCTACGGCTCTAACGTGATGCTCGGATATTACAAGAACCCCGAAGCCACCGCCGAGGCGTTCACCGAGGACGGCTGGTTCTGCACCGGCGACATCGGCTACATGGACGAGGACGGCTATATCTTCATCACCGGGCGCAAAAAATTCGTCATCGTGCTCGAAAACGGCAAAAACATCTTCCCCGAGGAGATCGAGGAATACATCCTGAACCAGTGTTCGGTTGCCGAGGCGGTCGTGGTCGGCCGCAAGGACGCCGATTCGGACGGGATCGTTCTGACGGCTCTGGTCTACCCGCGGCTCGACGCCTTTGCGGACGCTTCGGATCACGAAACGATCGAGAAGACCATCCGGGCGGAGTTTGCCCGCATGAACAAAAAACTGGTCACCTACAAACAGGTGCGCAATATCGAATTCCGCTACGAGGAATTTGAAAAGACCACTTCCAAGAAGATCAAGCGGCACCTGATCCGGTAAAACAGACGCAAAAAGCGGAAATCCCGAATGGGATTTCCGCTTTTTTATGACGCGATCAAAGGATCTTGAACGTTGCAATCTCGAAGTTGCCGAAGGTGTAGGGGAACATGCCGTCGCACAGAGGCAGTTCGCAGAGCACGTTCTCGGAGAGATCGCAAAGATAAACTTTCTTTGCCGGAAGTCCGAGCTTGACTTTTGCCTTCGTGCGCCGGTTGGCGCTCTCGTAGAAGCGCAGGATGATTCCCTTTCCGTCCTCCGCCGCCTTGACCGTTTCGCAGATCAGGTTCTCCCGATCGGTCTCCACCGTCGAAAATGCGGTCGGAACCGTCGTTTTTGCGCCGGTTGCCGGGATCGCCGCCATCGGCTGATTGAGGTAGTACGCCCGCTTGACCGTGTCGCTCTGCGCCAGCGTTCCGGCGTGCGGACAAATAGAATAGGCGAAGGTATGCGTCCCCTGGTCGGCCTCGGGATCGGGATCGGTCGGCGCGCGCAGGAACGAGATCTGGATCACGCCGTCGTGGACGTCATGCCCGTATTTGCAGTCGTTGAGAACGCTCACGCCGTAGCCGTTGTCGGAAAGATCGGCGTACTTCTGCGCGCAGGTCTCGAACTTCGCCTGATCCCAGGACGTGTTGAAATGCGTCGGACGCTCGATCGAACCGAACTGGATCTCAAAGGTTGCTTTATCGGCCTGGATATCCACCGGGAAGGCAGTTTTGAGCATCTGATGCCGTTCGTGCCAGTCGACGGTCGTTTCAAAGTCGATCTGCCCCTCCCCGTCATAGAACCAGACGGTCTGCTCGATGGTCGACTTGCCGAACGAGCGCCGGATCTGGATTCCCTTGCGCACGCCGTCCTCTACCGCGGTTGCTTGGTCAAAGGCGGTCAAAGTACGATAGGAGTCGCGGGAATAATTCTGCCACTCCCACGCGTCGTAGGAATCGGGATAATCGGCGTAGAGACGCAGTTCGTTTCCGGCGCATCCGGCTTTGAGCACTTCGCGATCTTCCGCCAGATCGTAGATCGACTTGATCTGCCAGTTCTCGTCAAAGGTGACGTGATAGCGGTCGGTCGTGACCGTTTTGCCTTCGATTTTGATATGATTTCCGGTTTCAAACTCTTTCACCACGGTATAGCCCTTCGGCGAAATGACCGGCGTGCGAACCGTTTTGCCGTTCACTTTCACCAGCCCGGCGGTGCGGAAGCTATGGGGGTTGAACACCACGTAGCCGGCCTGCTTTTCAACCGCCGCGGCGATCTTTTGCATCGCGCCGTTGCGCACACCGTTTCCGATTGCAAACGCTTCGGCATAGTCGCGGTCGCTCTGCTCGTAAACTTCCCGGATCGAGGAGCCCGGAATGATGTCATGGAACTGGTTGGTCAGGAGCAGTTTCCAGCCCTCTTGCAGTGTTTCTTGCGGATACGCTGTTCCGAACAGCGCGTGATCCAGCGTTGCAAGCAGTTCGGCATCCTGATAGAGAAATTCGCCCTGCCGGTTGTATTTTTTGTTCTTTGCCTGCGTGGTATAGGTTCCGCGGTGGAATTCGAGGTAGAGTTCCCCCTGCCATGTCGGCAGCAGCGGATTGTTCTCGATCTTCTTTTCGAGCCGTTTGAGGAAATCTCCGGCGAAGCCGATCTTTGCGTTGGGAGAGCCCGGCACGCCGTATGCGCCGCGCCGCGCCAGTTCCAGATGCTCGGCGGTCGGTCCTCCGCCACCATCCCCGAAGCCGAAGGTCAGCAAAACCTCGTTGTTCAGGTTCTTATGGCGGTAGCGTTTATAGGTGCCGGAAATCATCTGCGCGTGCGTCTTGCCCACGTAGGTCGTATGCTTGACAGAGGGTTGCCCGTTGTCTTTCTGCGCGGTCAGGAAATAGGTGTTGATCTCGGTTCCGTCGATCCCGCGCCAGAGGAAGGTATCGTAGGGCATCTGGTTGGTATCGTTCCAGCTGATTTTGGAAGTGACAAACCAATCCACGCCCGATTTTTTCAGGATCTGCGGAAGCGCGGCGGAATAGCCGAAGACGTCCGGCAGCCAGAGGACCCGGCTTTCAACGCCGAATTCGTCCCGGAAAAACTGCTTTCCGTAGAGAACCTGCCGCACCAGACTTTCGCCCGAGGAAAGGTTGCAGTCGGCTTCCACCCACATCGCACCCTCGACTTCCCATCTGCCCTCGCGCACGCGCTCGCCGATCTCGCGGTAGAGTTCGGGGGCTTCCTCTTTCAGAAATTGATACAGGAGGGGCTGGGAAGACATGAATTTATATTCGGGGTATCGCTTCATCAGTTCCAAAACCGTTGCAAACGAGCGTTGTACCTTTTCGCGACTCTGCCGCAAGGTCCATTTCCACGCGCAGTCGATATGGGTATGCCCGATGCAGACCGTAGTCGCCTTTTGCTCCGAGCAGTATTTGCCGTAGAATTCGGTCTTCAAAAATGCGTGCGCCGCGCGAACCGACGGGAGGAACCCGTCCGGATCGGTCAGGTCGAGCATCGAGACCGCTTCGTAGAGGAATTGCAGGATCGCGGCGTATTCACCCGATTCGGAATCGAGGTAGTCGAGCATTTCCAACGGATACTGAATATCATAGCAAAGTTCGGTCACGTCGCGGCTTTCCCGCGCGACCGAGAGGAAGAGCTCCGCCCGCGGAATTTTCGGCCCGGTATAGCCGTAGAGATAAACGTCGTTCCCCCCGTTGTCCAGCCGCAGAACGGTATGGTTGGTATCGAGTCCCTGCCGCATTTTACCGTTGACGTAGCCGATAAACTGGGGATTGCAGGCGTCCCACCCGGTTTTATCCGTTGAAACGAGCAGAACGGAATCCTCGCTCGCATCCGCAATTTCCAAATGGAACCATGCGTGGCTGTCATCTCCGGTTCCCCACGCTCCGCCGTTGTCAAACGGAGCAAAGTCGGCTTTTTCGGGAGGGTTGTTGCCGGTTTTATAGCCGCAGTTGCAAACCGTGATCCCGGTCGCGTCCCGCTTTCCGGTATATCGCCGTTCATCGAGAATTTTCTTATATTGATTGACTTTTCTGAGTTCGTCTGTCATGGAGATTCTCCTTTTTTTACAGCCGTTTTTTCGTTCAGTTTCATTATACCCGATTTGAAAAGTTTTGTCAACCGTTTCAGGGGAAAACGGTTTGAAAATCCCGGTTTTGCAACAAAAAAATTTTTTCAAAAAAATTTCAAAAAACTATTGACAAAGCGATTTGAAAGTAGTATAATAAGAAAGCTTTCCGGAAAGTCCGGCAAAAGCTGGGTTAAAATCGGAGAGCGAGAAGCGGGGTTTCCCGCAGTCAGTGTTACAAACGCAGAGGGTCCACCCGTTCCCATTCCGAACACGGAAGTTAAGCTCTGCAGTG
>CAMYUQ010000066.1 GCA_947302045.1 uncultured Clostridia bacterium | reverse complement strand
GCAACCGCTGCAAGGACGAATGCCTGCCCGAGGAGACCAACCGCCGGATCGTGGATATTATTTCGGACGTCAACCTTGCGTATAGCGAGCACGCCCGTCGCTATCTTGCCGAATGCGGATTGCCAAAGGAGCGCACCTACGTCACCGGCAGTCCGATGGCGGAAGTTTTGCATCAGAACCTTGCCGAAATTGAGGCAAGCGACATTCACAAGCGTCTGGGACTGCAAAAAGGGAAATACATCCTGCTCTCGGCGCATCGGGAAGAGAATATCGACACCGAAAAGAATTTCGTCAGTCTGTTCACGGCGATCAACAAAATGGCGGAGAAATACGACCTGCCGATCCTGTATAGCTGCCATCCCCGGAGCCGCAAGATGCTCGAACAGCGGCATTTCAAGCTCGATCCGCGCGTCATTCAGCATGAACCGCTCGGGTTCCACGACTATAACTGCCTGCAAATGAACGCTTTCTGCGTGGTTTCGGATAGCGGCACGCTGCCCGAGGAGAGCAGCTTCTTCACGAGCGTCGGCAAGCCCTTCCCGGCGGTCTGTATCCGGACGAGCACCGAACGCCCCGAGGCACTCGACAAGGGCTGTTTCATCCTTTCGGGCATCGACGAAAAGGGGTTGCTCCAATCGGTGGATACGGCGGTGGAGATGAACAAAAACGGCGACCTCGGCATTCCCGTTCCGGTTTATACCGACGAGAACGTTTCGGATAAGGTCGTGAAGATCATCCAGAGCTACACCGGCGTTGTGAACAAAATGGTATGGAGAAAAGAGCAATGAACATTCTGGTAACCGGGGCGAAGGGGTTTGTCGGCAGAAATCTGGTGGAGAACCTGAAAAATGTGCGCGACGGAAAAAGCCGCACGCGTCCGGCACTTTCCATCGGGTCAATCGACGAGTTTGACCTCGATAACACCCCGGAAGAGCTGCAAACCTTTGCGAGCCGTGCGGATTTCGTCTTTCATCTGGCGGGCGTGAACCGCCCGAAAGACCCGAAAGAGTTTCTGGAAGGGAACTACGCCGCCGCGGACGCGCTCACGGCGGCGCTGAAACGGGCCGGCAACAAATGCCCGGTCATGCTCTCCTCCTCGGTGCAGGCGACTCTGGTCGGCCGCTACGACGGCGACTACGGGCGGAGCAAACTGGCGGGAGAGGAACTGCTCTTCCGCTACGGCGCGGAAAACGGCGCGAAGGTGTTGGTCTACCGCTTCCCGAATCTGTTCGGCAAGTGGTGCCGGCCGAACTACAACAGCGCGGTGGCGACCTTTTGCAACAACATCGCAAACGACCTGCCGATCACGGTCAACGACCGTTCCACCGAGCTGGAACTGCTCTATATCGACGATCTGGTGGAAGAGATGCTCGACGCTCTCGAAGGGCGGGAACATCACTGCCGGTTCGATGGCGTCCGTGCGGTGGCGGACGAGGGCGGCAGATATTGCTACGTGCCAACCACTCATCACGTCACGCTCGGCGAGATTGTGGATCTCCTGGAACAATTCCATGCAGAGCCGAAAACGCTGCAAATGCCGGATATTCCGAGCGGCAGTTTTGCAAAAAAGCTGTATAGCACCTATCTTTCCTACCTGCCGAAAGAAAAGGTCGCGTTCGATCTGAACATGAACTGCGACGCGCGCGGGAGTTTTACCGAATTGCTCAAAACGCAGAACTGCGGACAATTTTCGGTCAACATCTCAAACCCGGGGATCACGAAAGGACAGCACTGGCACAACACCAAGTGGGAATTCTTCATCGTGGTATCGGGTCACGGACTCATTCAGGAACGCCGGATCGGTTCGGAGGAGATTCTCGAATTTGAAGTTTCGGGAGAGCGGATCCAAGCCGTGCATATGCTCCCGGGCTATACGCACAACATCATCAACCTGTCCGATACAGAACCGCTCGTCACGCTCATGTGGGCAAACGAGCAATTCGATCCCAGGCGACCGGATACTTTCGGAGAACCGGTATAAATCAAAGAAGTCCCTGCCGCGGCAGGGACTTCTTTCATATCTTTTTTTTCTTTTCTTTCGGTTCCGGCAGTTCGTCAACCATGGCGGTCAGAAGATCGCGTAAAAAGTCACGGTCGTCCACCCGATCCACCAAAAGCATCTCTTTCGCACCGGGGTATGGAAGTTCCAACGGCGCATCCGGCATCAGCCGTCGTGCCGTCGGAGTGTTTTTGACGAGCAATCGGTCGTCATAGATTCCGCCGAAGAGCTTTCCCCGGTAATAGAGGATATATTCTCCCATCATGGGCTTGCAGGCAATCTCTCTCATCCCGGAAAGCTGATCCAATACGAATTCCGAATATTCTTTGCTCGAAGCCATTTTTTATGCGAGGAACGCAAGGATCGTTTCGATCAGATCACGCCAGACGTTGTCGGGACCGTCAAAGGTTTCGTGCTTGCAATCTGCCTGCACGATCTTGCCGTGTGGCAGGCGGTCGACAAATTTATTCTGCGGTTCGAGCAAGACGACGTAATCCTGTATCGCCTGCACCAACAGGACGGGGATTTTGATTTTTTCGACCTCGCCCTTTGCAAGAATTTTTTTGGTTACGCCGAGCGATTCGAGGAGCCAACGGTAGGTGGGCGCGAAATTCTGATATTCCGGGTGGGTGGATTTGATTTCATTGTAATACTGGAATCTTGCCTCAGACGAGGAACAGGCGTCCTCAAAGCGTTCGATCCCGGGATAATCGGTTGAAACGAACACACGCTTCCGGCTTTTGCCGAACAGGATCGCCGTGCGGCAGATGAGTTTTGCCACCCAGGCAGGGAAGTTGCCTGTCGCGGGCGCGATCATCGGGGAGAGCAGAACGGCTTTGGAAAAATCGGTCGGATGCTTTTCGAGATAGAGTGCCGCGACCGCACCCCCCATCGAGTGTCCGAGCAGGACACGGGGAAGGGTGCTTTTTTCTTTCACGCGCCCGACGATCACTTCCAGATCTTCCACGTATTCCTCAAACCGGTCGATATGCGTCCAGGAGTTGTTCTCCACCGCGCGGTAGGATTTTCCGTGTCCGCGATGCTCATAGATCGTGACGTTCATGCCGGAGGTGAGCAGATAAAAGATTACCTCGTGGTATTTTTCCACCGATTCGGTAAACCCGTGCGAAACGATCGCCTCGGCAACCGGTTCGTCCGCCCGGAAGGTTACCACGTGCAGGGGCTTGCCGTCAAACGACGGAACCTGTTCGTCGGTGCGGCGCGGATCCAGATAGGGCAGAACGACGGCTTGCATCTGTTCTGCGTAGTCGGTTTCGGAAATAAACTGCTTCATGTTTGTAACCTTTCCGGGAGATCAGTCGTTTCTGCCGGCTCTTTCGGCGCGGATCGCGTTGATTTTGCCGAGGATCCCTTTTTCGTTGTAGAAGAAGAACAGGAGCGCGCCGGCGAGACAGGTCGCCGTTGCAATATAAGCAACCATACGGTATTGAGAATTCAGCGCGGAAACGGTTACGGAAGTATAAACGATCATCGAGAGCGCCTGCCCCATTTTCATGGCGAAGGTACGGGCGGCGAAGAACATGCCGCTGCGGTCCTCTCCGGTTTCAAGCGTGTTGAGTTCCGAAACGTCGGCAACGCACGCCTGCGGCAGGATCCCGAGGATCGCCATCGGAATACCGGCGCTGACGGCAACGATCACGCCCCAATAGAAGCCCTCTCCGCAAAGCGCGGTGATGAGAAAGACGAGGGAATAGGTAAAGAATCCGGCAATGATCAGATTCTTCTTTCCGAGTTTACGGGCAAGAATGTTGACCACCGGATAGAGTGCCAGACTGACGACCGTCATGATCACGGTGAGTGTGAAAGTATTGGTTGAGGGAATGCCCATGAGCCGCGTTTCAAAGTCGGCAAGCCCGGTCTGGAAGAGCGTGACCGCGAAGAAATAGATCACGTCCGCATAAACGAACCGGCGGAACTGACCGTTTTTGAAGGTTTTGATGAGCGACCGGAAGGCGGCGGTCTGAACCGGCTTTGCGTCAATATACGCCCGTTCTTTGATCCAGAAAGCAGGGATCATCATCGCGATGCAGGCAACCGATGCCATGATGCCGATCGAGATGCGGATCGCGTTCTCCTGGCTCCCGGCGATCCCCTGCAAGGGACCTGCGAGCGACGGGATCAGCGTGGAGAGCGAGAACCCGGCAATGTAGGTGAACGAAATGTAGGTGGAAACGTTGATCCTGTTCTTTTGCGTGTCTCCGAGCTCGGCGATCAGCGCGTTATAGGGCGTGCAGTAGATCGTCATAAAGAGGTAGAACAGCATAAGCAGGATGAACATCGCAATGTTGTTGAACACCTGAGAAGAGAACTGCGGAAGCACGAAGATCGCAACGGTAGTCAGCGCAAAAGGAATCGCAACCACCCGCATAAACGGGATCCGGCGACCGCCTTTGAATTTTGCCCGGTCGGACCAGCTCGCGATCAGGGGATCGGTCACGGCGTCGAAGATCCGTCCCACGGCGGTGATGAGTCCGAAGAGCGTCAGGGAAGCCAGAATCGGATTCTGTGTAATGAAACGGGCAAAAAGTCCGTTGGTGTCGCCCTCGTTTGCCGCGGCGCCGGTATAAAGATGGACGAGCCATGTGGAAACGATACCCGAAAGCAAGCTCCATCCGAACTGCCCGACGGCGAAGATCCACAAGACCTTATTTGTGATCGGTTTCTTTTGCATTTGAGGTTACCCTTTCTTTCTGTTGTGATACGGTTTTATTATACAATATATAATGAAAGATGTCAATACGGTTTTCCGGATTTGTTCATGTTTAACAATTATGGCTTGCAAAATGTGGAAATATTGCCGGGCAGAAACGAAATTGCAGAGCGTGGACTCTGTTTTTATTGCAAAAAAGTTGCTTTTTTTTGCCATTTTTATTGACAAGGATCGAAAAACAATGTATAATGTGAGTAACCTTGAAAAAGGAAAATAAAAAAGGAGCTTTTATCATGGACAACAAAAATTTGGTTCGTTTCCTGTTGACGTTCTTCCTCGGTTGGATCGGAAGTCTGATCATCAACCACTCGTCTCTCAAACCCGAGGGATATACCAGCAGAACCCTTGCTTACTTCTTCCTCGGCATCATCACGATCGGAATCTACGATCTGGTTGCTTCCATTTGCAATCTCATTTTCGATCCCAACAAGCCCTCGAACATCGGCTATAAGAAAGACTGATCCGAGCGGAATGAGAACGGGTGTGAAAAAGTCAGCGACTTTTTCACACCCGTTCTTCTGTTCATTGGCAGATCCGTGCGCCGGTCACGCTTTGATAAACCGCAAGATTTCTTCCCATATCGCAGGGTCTTGCGCGGTCATTTGCCGGATTGGTTTATCGGCAAAGTATGCTTTCCGTGCCTCGACCGTGGCGAGCTTGTTTTCCTGAACCAGACGGTTGTAAGTGCCGATCCAATCGTTCATTGTTCGCAGCGCGTCCGGAGCATATTGCGGATTGTGCTTCTTTTGCTCCACCGTTATGAGGCGCAGATGAGGATTTTGCATTTTCGAGAGACGCCCGGCGTTATATTTGTAATTCACCATGGGGTCGTCGGTCGAGTGGATCCAAAGGATGTCGTCGGTCGTCGATGCGAGATACGAACGGTTATCCGGGGAACCGTAGCGCGGATCGAGCTTTTGCTCAAAGCGTTTGACGCGGTTGGCGAGCAGACGGAATTTTACGAATCCCATCATTTCATCGGCAATGCTGATGAACCCGGAAAGAATCACCGCCCGCTTGATTGTCGGCGAAAGACGCGCGAGATTGAGTGCGGTATAGCCACCGAGCGAATGCCCGACGGGGATGACCTCTTCCTGCGGACGCAGGCGGCTGAGCAATTCCAACGCGTCGCGTGTGGGCGCGTTGACGGAAAATAACCGCTCTCCGTCCGAAGCGCCGCAACCGATGTAATCGAGCGTCAGAACCCGGTAGCCCGCCCGGCAAATCGTTTCGATCTCCGCAAGGTACGCGGTATGCCCCGGACCGATCCCCGGGCAAAACAGGATCAGCTTGCCGGGATCAAATTCTTCATAGCGGTAGATAAAATACCGGATCTTGATGCCCTCCGTGTTATGAAACGAGCTTTCCTCGCAGAAAAGTCCCGGAAAATCGGCGGGAGAGAAATAGGGAATGGCAACGTCTTTATCAAAGCGTTGCAGAAAATTCTTTTGATACTGATTCACGACAAAACCCATGTTTGCATCCGTTCCTTTCTTCGTTATTTCCTTTTTTGTTTTATGCCGGGGAGCGGGATTTGCGCCAATATGATGGCGATGAACAGCAGCGCGCACCCAACCCATTCCCGAGTGCTCAGCCGCTCGTGCAGCAGGATCGCTCCTGCCATTACCGCGAACACCGATTCCATGCTCATGAGCAGGGAAGCGATCGTCGGATCGGTGAATTTCTGGGCAACCACTTGAAGCGTATATCCAACTCCGCCGGATAAAAGTCCGCAGTATAGGATCGGCAGGATCGCCGACGTCAGTTTTTCCACACTCGGCGACTCGAAGACGAAGGCGGCGACCGTGGAAATGACCGTTACGGTGGCAAACTGGATTGCGGAAATGCCGATCGGATCGCCGCGCCTGGCAAAATGATCGCAGCATAGGATGTGAAAGCTGAAAAAGACGGCGCAAATACAGATCAAGGTATCTCCGCGAGAGATGCGGAACTCGCCCGAAATGCAGAGAAAAAACATTCCCACCACGCCGAGGATTACCGCGAACCATACGAGCCAGGTATTCTTTTTCCGGAGAAAGATCAGACCGATCAGAGGGACGAGCAGGATATACATCGCGGTGATGAATCCGGCTTTGCCTGCCGCGGTATAAACAAGCCCCATCTGTTGCAGAATGCTTCCGAGGGACAGAAAACATCCGCAAAAAATGCCGCCTATGACCGTGTTCCGGTCGTATTGCTTTTGCTCTTCCGCGGTTCGTTTGGCGGGAAGCTTATGCTCTTTCCGGCGTTTCAGGAGCGCGACGAGCCCGACCACAAGAGCGGAAAGTCCCATTCTTGCGGCGTTGAAGGTGATGGGCTCGATGCTCTCCATCCCGACCCGCTGGACGACGAACGCCGTTCCCCAAATGAAGGCGGTGAGCAGGAGCAACCCGTTCCCGATCATTTTTTTGCTTTTCATGAAATTTCCTTTCAGTAGCGAATGAAAGCATATTTTTTCTCAAATCGTTTGGTTTATCGCTTTTTCAGTATAGCATAAAACTATGAATTTTTCAATCCTTTGGAGAGCAAAAAAGCCCCGACGGGGCGGGAAATCGAGTTATATTGCCGTCTTTGACAGCAGTTATATTGTCCCTGCGGGACAGTTATATTTTGCGGCAAGCCGCAAAGTTATATTATATTCGCCTTCAAACTGCGCGAAGCGCAATATCACTCGGCGCAAGCCGAATATAACTGCGAAGCAATTAAACTCGCCGAAGGCGAATATAACTGAAAGAACCCTGATTTGGTAGACAAATCAGGGTTCTTTCTTGTAGTAGTTGCGCTAAAAGGTACCCATCCAAAGGAAGAATAGCGAAAAGGTACGCGCAATCACTGCTGCCGTGTATTTTGCCTCTACAAACCGGAATTTGTTGATATCAAAGCGTCAGTATTTCACTCACGATTTCACAAACGTTCTT
>CAMYUQ010000065.1 GCA_947302045.1 uncultured Clostridia bacterium | reverse complement strand
TCGCGCTTTACGCGAACAAGGCAATCGCAACCGCCGGCAATGTCGAGCCGCTTGTGATCGCAAGCGCCAACAGCACCTCTCCTTACTACATTTCGTACGCAAGCGGAGCGGATACCTACCTCAAGAGTGAGATTCTCTCCTATGCGAGCAAGATGAGCAAGCAGGGAACTTATATCGCAACAGCCGTCGGCACCAAGAGCCTCGGCAAACCGATCACGGTCACGACCAACAGCGGGATCACCGGATGGCAGATCACCTTTGCCGCCAACGGCAGCATTACCGTTACGGGTAAGAATAACCTGATGGCGAACAACGGATTCCATTATCTGGTTGATACGATGATGACAAGAACGTCGGACGGCAGTTATATCATTCAGAATCCGACGAACGTATCCAACAGCGCAACCGCATATACCCGGAGCGGATGGTTGCTCGCCGCACCCGCTTATGAGAACGGAACGCTTGCCTCCGCCCTTTACGACGAGGGAACCGGTCTTGCGATGGATAAGGGTACGACGGTAAATGCCGAGAGAAGCTACGGGATGTATATCCGGTCGACCAACGCAACGCAATTCAATGCGTATGCGAGCAAGCTGGTTTCCAACGGTTATACGCTTGACGCCTCGAATTCGTTTGCGGCAAAGAGCAACGGATCCAGCCTGTTCAAGACCTACCGCAAGGGAACGCAGGTACTCTTCCTCTACTTCGACGCGACAAACAGCGTCGTGCGCGTGATCGATGATCTTGTAAGTAAGCCGGAGAGCGAATTTGAATATACCTTCAGCTATACTTCCAGCACGTCGACCGACCTTGTCCTCTACGGTTTGAAGTACAACACGCAAGGGTATGGTCCTGCCGAATCCAACGGGGATGCAAATACCGCAAACAACGGCGCGCTCATCATCATCAAGCAGGCGGACGGCTCGGTCATGCTGATCGACGGCGGCTTGTATCTGCAGGGAACAGACACGGCGATCGAAGGACTCTGGAGCTATCTGCACACGATCACCGGAAAAGCGGCGAATGCAAACATCACGGTTTCCTGCTGGTACGTATCGCACCCGCATACCGACCACTACTATCTGGTTCACGCGTTGCTCGAGAAGTACCATGACAAGATCGATCTCCAGCGTGTGATGTTCAACTTCCCGAAATATGTGGATGATAAGGGATATCAGGAAGATATCCGGATCGCGGCAAGAACCTACTATCCGGATGTGAAGTTTATGAAGTGCCATACCGGACAGTCGATCCAGCTCGGCAGTATCAAACTGGATGTGCTTGCAACCCATGAGGATCTGGTGTCGGCATCTACCGGAACGGTATCGTTTGAAGAGGGCAACGATATGACAACGATGCTCCGCATCACCTTCCCGGATGGATCCCGCTTCATGAGCATGGGCGACGCGACAGCGGATGTTGTGATTGCGGGAGCGATCAGCCGGCTTGCCGCTTCGGAGCTCAGCTGTAAGTTCTTTGAAGTGCCGCACCACGGCTATAACGAACTGGGAAGCTCGCAGTGCAGTACCTTCAAGCCGACTTACGTCTTCTTCCCGAATGCGAACTACACGAACTTCCCGCATCCTACGATCGATACGAACAACGTCAAATGGCGTTACCGGCATTGCAAGAACAACCATGATTATTTGCAAAGTGCCGGCGCATCGAACTTCTATTACGCGGGATCGGGCACCTATCGGTTCACGATCGCAAGCGGTAGCGTTTCGGTCAGCACGACCAGCGTCGTACCGTGATCCAAAACTAACGCAACGGTCGCTGACGCGACCGTTGCGGGAAATATCGGATGGAGCATGGATCAAAAAAACCGCCAAAAGGCGGTTTTTTTGATCCTATGATTTTTCTGTTACAGGCTATGATAGCAAACAATCGTTTTGGTATGTTCGCCGATTTCTTCTCCTCGGATATCCGTCATGGAAAAAACGCTTGTTTTTTGTCCGCTTGTTTCTTCCACGATTTTATCAAATAGCAAATGCGGCGCGATCCCGCCGATTTGCAAACTGTAAAGCCCCGTTTGTGACCGATCACTGATGATCAGCGCGTTTTCCGTGCCTGTTTTACCGATGCCGGCACTCATCACGCAAATCTCCGAAAGCCCGCCGTTGGTCGTTTTGAGCATCGTCCCGGGTCCTTCTGTTTTCAAACCGTAAACGAGCAGCTTGGAATGATCGTTCAAAACTTCCAGATCAGCTCTTTCCGGATTGAGATTGCGTGCGTAAACAATTTGACCGTGAAATTCAAACGGGATCACACAGCAGAATTCGGGTGTTTGACCAATTCGTTTCAGAATCGCGTCTTGCGAATAGGTTCCGGTGGTACAGGCGCAGTTGTCAAACCAGACCGTGCTGCCTTCCACCGTGTTGAAATACATTGCCGCCGTTTGGGTGTGCAGATCTTTACAAAGCAGAGGTCGCTTCGCGTGATGCCGGATCAGACGGAAAAATCCGTGGAACTGTTCAAAGGTATAGAGGTTACAGAGCGTGAGCAAGGAATCGGAATTCTCCGATATTTCAAACACCCCGCTGTTTTTCGCCTGTTTGAGGGATTCTCCCGCAAAAAGATCACAGAAATGAAAATCAAGAACTTGAACGCTCGCCGGGATCAGGATGGGACGGTTAATGAGATAATGTCCTTCTCCGAAACAGACCCCTGCCTTGCCACTGTTCATTGCCTGTTGGATCGCTCCCGAACAGTCGGTCAAGCCGTCGCCGATCGCGCCGAAATCGTCCACGCAAATCCATTCCTCATCGACAAGTTCGGGTAGCTTTGGAAAAGTTGGCATCTCTTGGGTGATTTCCCAAACCTGATTTCCAAATGGTACGGTGGTGTTTCTTCCGGAAACGGATACCGAATGTTCTTGCCTGACGATCAGAGTGTTTTGATCGAAATCGGCACCTGTATGGACGATTGCGTCATCGGCAAAACAGATGCCGTATCCCGGAGCAAATTCCAGCAAGGGCGTGTCTTCACAGCGAACATGATGGAGTATGGTTTTGCCTCCGACAAGCATCCCGGCGCGGCGGATTTCGGAAAGGGAAACGTTTTCCCAGATCAGCGGATGAGAATCGGCGGTTCTGATCCCGTAATCGAAGCCGCAAATTTTGAGATTATTTGCAACGCCCTCGGTACTGGCGGCGGTTTGTATGGCGCATTCGCTTCCTTCGGAAACAAAGTTGCAGTTTTCGATCCTTCCTGAATTGGAGGATACGAAAAACAACCCGATTGCGCCGGGATTTCCTTGGCCGCAATCAACGGTCAGTTCCGAAAAGGTATTCAGTTGCGCGACGTTTGTTATTTCCCGTCGCCAGTCTTCTCGCTTGATACGGATATAAGAGATCACCGGCTTTCCGGCGCCTGCTTGAAATCCGGGACTGTGGTCCGCAAGTTTGATCGTGACCGATTCTGCCGATTCACCGAGAAAATGAATTCCGCGGGCGAGCTGATAAAACGGCTTGGAATGATAGATATTTTGAATGGAATCCAAGGTATAGCAAACCGTATCGCTGACCAGATACGTCCCCGCCGGGAAATAGATAATCCGAGATGCCGGGACGTATTCGGGAAAAATAATGCTGATTTCCTGCCGATCGTGATCCATAAATTTTCGGCTTTCAAATCCGATATACCCATATCCGGGAGTTGAAGACGGAAAATCCGGCGCAAGGATCTTTTTCGCTGTTTGCGCAACGCCCTCTGCCTCGCGGATCAGCAGATCATTCAGAATTTGACATAAAATTGCCGTACAATCGCGCTTTCCGGTGTTGTCTGCGCAATAAGGAGGTTTGGTAACATCAATCAAATTTTTGTAGAGCAAGGGATTCATATTTATGATAATTCCTTTCTTTGGCGCATAGAAAGCCGGTCGCGGTTGATTGCCTTCAAACGCCGGGGTGATTTGCTTCCATATAAATCGAATATTGTACGACGTTTACTTGTGCTGTTGTCAGCATACCGCCTCGCTTTTGCGAAATGGATGATCCGTCTTCATCGGTCAGACGCAAAGCGCTCTCACTGACAAAACCGATCTTTCCCGCTTCGCAAAGAGTGATCTTGTTGCCCTGTCGTTCGGCAACGGCGGCTACTCCAAGCATCAGATCCAACCGTCCCAAAACGGCAACGCCGTCTTTCATCGGAACGAATGTATATAGGTCTCGTCCATAGTGATGATTCCTTTCGAATTGTTGTGTGCAAACTCAATTCTACCACAGAATCTTTGCTATGGACTTCCTTTTTTGTAAATTTTCTTGACTATTGCAACTTCATTTTACAATCTACAGTGGAATATCCAACCGGAAAGCCTCCACACGTAGCCCTGTCCGGTTGGGTATAACGAAAACAGGTTGCCTACGTATTTGTCGGCAACCTGTTTTCCGTTATCGTAGACAGATTTTGTGTAGAACCAAAAGGTCGAGATAAATTATTTAATCTCAACAGTTGCGCCCGCCTCGGTGAGAGCGGCCTTAACCTTTTCGGCTTCGTCCTTGGAAACGCCTTCTTTGATCGCCTTAGGCGCAGCTTCGACCAGATCCTTCGCGTCTTTCAGTCCGAGACCGGTGATCTCGCGAACAACCTTGATAACGTCGAGCTTCTTTGCACCGAAGTTGGCGAGGATGACGTCAAATTCGGTCTTTTCTTCCGCAGCAGGAGCAGCGGCACCGCCGGCAGCGGCAACAACGCCAACGGGAGCAGCGGCGGATACGCCGAACTCTTCTTCAACTGCCTTTACCAGGTCAGAGAGTTCCAGGATGGTGAGAGATTTGATCTCTTCCAGAATGTTTGTAATCTTTTCGGATGCCATTTTCAGTTACCTCCAAATTTTAATTCGAAAATTATTTCTCCGTTCAGGCGGGAACGGGAACCGGCGGGAACATCCCGCGTTTCTGTAAGTTACGCTTCTGCCGGAGCATCTGCCGCAGGTGCTTCTGCGGGAGCTTCTGCCGAAGGCGTTTCGGCGGGTGCCGCCTCTCCGTTCTTATCCACAACAGCCTGCAATGCGTATGCAAAGCTGTAAAGGGGAGAACGGATCGAACCGAGCAACTTGGCAATGAGAACCTCTTTCGAGGGGATGTCGGCGAGCTGCTTGACCGAGTCGGCGTTGATGACGTTGCCGTCAACGTAACCCGCGAGAATTTCAAAGGTTTCAACCTTTTCGGCGTAGTCCTTCAAAATTTTTGCAGCCGCAACGGGATCTTTTTCACTGATCGCGATCGCAGTCATCCCGGTCAGGTACTGTTTGAGATCCGCATATCCAACCTCATCGCAAGCTCTGCCGGTCAGAGAGTTCTTCATCACGACGTATTTCACGCCTGCCTGACGAAGCGCTTTCCGCATGGCAGTATCCTTATCCACGGTGATGCCCTGGTAATTGACCACAACACCTGCCGTAGAATTCCGGATCTGCTCTGCGAGATCGGCAACGATTTGTTGCTTTTGAGCCAGAATGGAATTGCTGGGCATTGAATTTCACCTCCCATGTGATGTTGAGAAAACAAAAAATCCTTCTTCCGGCGGCACGGCACGCGAAGAAAGACTGCATAACAAAAGGTTATTCAGATCGCTCCTCGGCAGGAAAGCCATGCTTTTACCGGAACCTGCTGTCTTCGGATAACGATGGTATTATAGCATATAGAATCCGGTTTGTCAATGCTTTTTTCAAAAAAAAATCAAAAAAGATTTGACAAAACCCCGGCAAGCAGGTATAATAATGTCGAAAAAAGGGAAGCGCCTCACGGTTGACCCCGCGCGGCGCTTGCGATGTATTTCCACTTGTATTACTTGCCGTTTGCTTCCAGATATTGCGCAACGTCACCGATCGTGATGAATTTGTGAATATCTTCATCCTGAATTTCGATTCCGAATTCATCCTCGCAACGCATGACAAGCTCGGCAAGCTCAATTGAATTGATGCCAAGGTCATTTTGCAATTCCGATTCCGGGGTTACATCGTTGGGATCGAGTTGAAGCTCTTCCACCAGAATGCTTTTTAATTTTTCGAACATGGGGATCATCCTCCGCTAAATTTTTCTTGATTTCAATCGGCTCTGCGCCGGACAACGCACCTATTATATACCATTTTTTTGCTTTTGTCAAGCTTTTTTGCTTTTTTCTTTGCAATTCGGGAAAGGAGGCCGCCATGCGCGTCTTTCAAAATCGACCACTTTGCCTTGCCGTGACGGTTTCGGTTCTGACCGCCTTTTTCTCGATCCACGCCTCCCCTACCTTCCGATTCGCCGCTCTTGCAATCCTTCTTTTCGGGTTTCTGCTTTTGCTCACGGTGTCACTTCTTCGCAGATCCTGCGGTCCGCGACTTTCTGTTTGTATCTTGTGCCTGCTTTGTTCCGGTATTCTCATCGGCGCTGTCTCCCTGCATTTTGACGGAACCGTTGCACCCATGCAGGAATACGTCGGGAAATCCTTTTCTTTGGAGGGAACCGTTACCGAGCGGATCAGCGGCAATGATTACAAAAGTACCTTTACGGTATCGACGTCCGAAATCGACGGCAGGCGACTGCACAGGACCCTGCGGTTGGAATGCGACTATTTTTCCGCGTTGCAGGCAGGCGAACGGATCCGCGCAACCGTTACCGTTCGGGAATGGGGCGCTGATGAGATCGATCTGAAAGCCGATGGAGCGGCTTGCGTGGCGATCTGCGAAAAGTCCGAAGACTGTCTGGTGATCGGAGATTCGGACACTCTTCTGCTGCGCTTGAAAAGACAGAATCGCGTGCTTTCCGATCTGCTTGCCGACCGTATCGGCGGAGAGGAGGGAAATCTTGCCTCCGCGCTCCTGCTCGGAAACAGGCGGATGCTCTCGGGTGATACAGTTCTTGCGTTTCGCCGGACCGGAATTTCCCACCTCCTTGCCATCAGCGGACTGCATATCGGCATCCTGCTCGGTATTCTGGAATGGTTGATGCGCCGGTTGCGTCTGCCGAAATTGCTGCGCGGAATGATTTTGCTTCCGCTTGCGGTATGCTACCTTGCTCTGACCGGCTTTGCGCTTTCAACGGTGCGTTCGGTTTTGATGTTAGGGGTCGCGTATCTCGCATTCTTTCTGTCGTTCGACTACGATCCGTTTACAGCGGTTTGTACGGCGCTGTTCGGCATCGTGCTGGCGGCGCCTTACGCGCTTTTGGACGTTGGACTCTGGATGTCCTTTTGTGCAACGGCTTCGATCGTGATTTTTCTGCCTGCAGCGGAGCGCCTTTTCCGGAATCTGCCGAAATCCAACCTGTTTCTTTGTGTCCCGGTCAAGCTCTTACGGGTCGGATTTCTGGCGGTCTGTGTGGGACTTGCGTCTTTTTGTGCCGTTCTTCCGATCACCGCGCAGAACTACGGAGAAACCTCGGTGTTTGCCGTCCCGGCAACGTTTCTGCTCACGCCGCTCGTGGCGGCTGCTCTGATCCTCTCGATCCTGACGTTGCTGTTCCCGGTTCCGCTTTTTGCGTCATGGTCGGAGAAGATCCTGCGGTGGATCCTGAACGTTTCCCGTTCGGCGTCCGACCGGCGCGGCTGTATGGTATTGCTCGATTCGATACCGGTCAAAATCCTGATTACTGTTCTGGTTGCGCTGTTTCTGATATACGCGGTGTTCGGATTCCGCCGAAAGTGGAAATTGCTGGCACTGCCCCTGACGGCGTGTCTCGTTCTATTCGCAGGAGCCCTTTCTGTTCCGGGTGAGCGGAAAGATATGACCGTGACGATCCTTTCGGATCTCGGCAGGGAAACATTTCTGTTCACGCACGCAGGCCGCGCAGTCGCGGTGGACGTTTCAGGCGGTGCGAGCGGATAC
>CAMYUQ010000064.1 GCA_947302045.1 uncultured Clostridia bacterium | reverse complement strand
GGAGTATGAACTTGATCCGATCTTCAACGTTAACGTACCCAAAACCTGCCCGAACGTTCCCTCCGAGATTCTCAATCCGAAGAACGTCTGGGCGGATAAAGCTGCCTACGAAGCGCAGGCAAAAGCACTGGCTAAGAAATTCCGCGAGAACTTCGCAAAGAAGTATCCGGATATGCCCGCTAACATCGTGAACGCCGGCCCGAAGGCGTAAGCCGAGGGGCGCGGAGGGTTAAGACCTTGAGGGAGGGGCGGGGACTTTTCTTGAAAGAAAATGTCCCCCTCCCCCCCTTCCTGTTGCGGTACCCTCCCTCAAACTCTCTCCCCACCCGCAAAAGAACAGAAAAAAAGAATCCCGTGTAATCTTTCAGATGAGATTTTCGCGGGATTTTTGCGTCGAAAAGCGAAAAAACGAAAAAAGGTTGACAAAAACGCCGGGGCATGGTATAATCAAATTGCCACGCAGCTGAATAAAATGCTTCTGTGAAAGGGTATATTTTTACCGTTGGTAAAAATGCATACTCCTTCCTTTCGTATGCTCTTTTCATAGAAGCCATTGAAAGTTGCGTGGCAGCAATGGAGCTTGCGTTTTTCGTGCGCGGTTCTATGCCGCGCACTTTTTGTTTTGTAAAGAGAGGGTACGAGTGTGCAAAAAGAGAAGCAGAGAGAATTTACGTTGTCGGAAAGCACTGCGGTCATGGAGCAAAATTCCGATCGGTTTTTCGGGCAGAAGCAACTGAGGGCGGTCGCAATTTCGGATTCGGTGACAGAAATCGAGCTATCTGCTTTCTGTCATTGCACGGGATTGACCGAGGTGATGATCCCGTCGAGCGTTATCGTCATTGGCGGATATGCGTTCAAAAATTGCACCGACCTTTTGCATATCACCATCCCGAACAGCGTCAAGCTGATCGAATGGTATGCGTTCTCGGGTTGCAAAAAGCTGACCTATATCATCTATCGCGGAACGGTAAAAGAATGGAGATCAATTCCAAAGGGAATGGGCTGGGATTCCAATACCGGGCATTATACCGTGATCTGCGCCGACGGAACGATCCAAAAACGATAAGAAATCTGTTGTTCTTTTTGAGGAGAGTGAGAGTTTGAGAGGGGGCACCCGTTTTTCTTGCAAGAAAAACGGGTGCCCCCTCTCAAGGTCTTCTATTCCTTATTTTCCGAAGTATCTTTTCAGCAGTCCGGCGAATGCTTTGCCGTGGCGTGCTTCGTCGCGAGCCATTTCATGCACGGTATCGTGAATGGCGTCGAGGTTGAGCTCTTTTGCCTTTTTGGCGAGGTCGGTTTTGCCCTTGGTTGCGCCGTTCTCGGCGGCAACGCGCACTTTCAGGTTCTGCTCGGTGGATTCGCTGACGCATTCGCCGAGCAGTTCGGCAAATTTTGCCGCGTGTTCTGCTTCTTCAAACGCCGCTTTCTCCCAATATGCCGCGATTTCGGGGTAGCCCTCTCTTGCGGCAACACGCGCCATCGCGAGGTACATACCCACTTCGGAGCATTCGCCCTCAAAGTTGGAGCGCAGACCTTCCACGATCTCGGCGGGTGCGCCTTTGGCGATGCCGACCACGTGTTCGGCAGCCCAGGTCAACTCCTCGTCTTCTTTCACTTCAACGAATTTCTCTCCCGGAACTTTGCAACGGGGGCATTGAGCCGGTCTGGTTTCGGATTCCACGATCTCACCGCAAACGGTGCATCTCCATTTTTTCATTTTCACAATCTCCTTTTCTGTTTCGTTTTCCGCGACGGCATCGTTCAAGCCGTTCGCATCTTACCTTTATTATACCATGTCTTCCTTTTTCTGTCAATCGGTTTGGAGAAAATATTTCTTTGAAAAATACGCGCTCGGGGCTTGACAGGAGCGCTTTTTTCGGGTACAATTTTAGTGTACGAAAAATGGCAGGAGGGAGGAGACCCGGGATGCGGAATTACCCCGAGAGCAACGAAAAAAATACCCCGGTAGGATCGGGATCAAGGCATCAGCCCATCCCGCGTTCCATGACCTACCTGATCCTTTTTGCGGTGCTGTTTGCATTGCTTGTGACCGTGATGGCAGGCATTCGCGTTGCCCGACAGCGCGTGCGTGTTTCCATTCTGCCGGAGGAGGAAACGGAAGGGCAGGGCGGCTCATCCGGGTCAAATCCGCCGATTTTTGCCGGTGGGGCTTACGCGGCATATCCGACGCGTGCGGCAGGTTATGCGGAGCAGGAAACGGGCGTGACAAG
Source organism: uncultured Clostridia bacterium (assembly GCA_947302045.1). Lineage (GTDB taxonomy): Bacteria > Bacillota > Clostridia > Oscillospirales > CAG-272 > UMGS1865. The sequence continues at coordinate 5,639 of CAMYUQ010000064.1, read as the reverse complement.
CAGCTACCTGGCACTTTTGAATACCAAAACCGGCGAGATCCTTGCCGGAAAGAATACCGACACGCGGTTCGCGCCTGCTTCCATGACCAAAATCATGACCATGCTTGTCCTTTGCGAGCACCTGACCGAATCCGATCTGGATCGCCGTGTGAACTTGACGCAGGAGATTTACGACACCGTGCATCCCAGATCCGGCGGATACGTGGGAGCGGACAGTTATTTCAGCAACGCATACATCGGCTGTGAAATCACGTTGCGGACGGCGCTTTACGGGATCGGGGTATCCTCCAAAGCCGACTGCACGCTGATGGCGGTTTTGCAGGTCTCGGAATCGGAAGAAGCTTTCGTTGAACTGATGAACGCGGAAGTCTCGGCAATGGGGCTTACCGATACCCATTTTGATAACATCATCGGCTATGAAAGCGATGACAACTATACCACCGCAACCGAAATGTCGGCGATCCTTGCCCGCGCCCTGCAATGCGACCTGATCCGGGAGATCCTTTCCACGCCGTCCTACGATCAATTTGAGATATTCGACCCGATGGAACAGAGGACGTATAACAAAAATTACTTTTACAGTACTCTGTTTAACGTCAACGGGAAGGGAAACCGGTTTGCGGACGCAGGGATCGGAGTCGGCGGCAAGCTGACGCTGCAAAAAGCCACTTTCGGCGGAGGAAAAACGGGGTCGTTGGAATTCAACAAGGTTTGGAAATATTCGCTTGCCAGTTTTGCAACCGCAAAGGACGGAACCGTCTACGTACTGGTCACGGGGGAAGCCACCAAAGGCGGCGTCATTTCCGACGCAAAAGCAATATTCGATCAATACATCTCGTAAAAATTTGAAAAAGGTGTCGCGGCTGCAACACCTTTTTTTCTTTTTTGCATATCCTTTCCAAAGAGAGAGAGAGAGGAGGGATTGATCCATGCTGATTCTTTTACCGTACCGTGCCGACCGCGCGGTATCCTATGCACGCGCGTGGGCGCTTTCACGCAATCCGCTGTTCGGTGATTTTTCCGGAATCGGCGGGAATTGCACCAATTTCGTATCACAATGTGTTCTGGCAGGCGGCGGCGTGATGAACTTCACCCCCGATTACGGCTGGTATTACAACAATCCGAACGACCGTGCGCCTGCTTGGACGGGAGTGGAATTCTTTTATGATTTTTTCACCGGTGCGCCCGCATTTGAAAGCAAAAACGGCGGAGTCGGACCGTTTGCCCGGGAGACGTCGGAACAGCTTGCCGTCCCGGGAGACGTCGTACAGATTGCCAACGAAAGCGGCGATTGGTATCATTCCATGCTCATCAGCGAGGTACGCGATCGGGAAATTTACGTTTGCGCGCATTCGACCGATTCGCTCGACCGGCTGTTGTCAACCTATTCGTATAGCCGGATCCGCTTTTTGCATCTTCTGGGTATCCGTGCGGAAACGGACGACACAGAAATGTTTGAATATCTGCTTCGGGGAGGGGACCCGGATCAAACCGGACCGTCAAATTGAGTTTCTACCAGCTTGCGTGAGCCGGGAGGCGAATAGACCCAGGTCGAGAGATGCGGTGTTGCTTCCGGATCGACAAAATAGGTCAACTTCTGCCGTTCGGGAGGTGGGAATCCCGCGTTGATCATTACGAGCTTGATCTTCATGCGATCCGGCATGATGCTCTTGATATAAACGGCGGCGCCCTTCCCGACGATGGCTTTGAGCCGTTCCGTGTTTTCGTCCGACCGCAGTTCGGCAAGCCCTGCGAGATTCGGGGTCAGTTCCACGAAAATCCCGTAGGGTTCTATACTGCGCACGATCCCTGTCACGGTCTCTCCCGGCGTGAATCGGGCGGCGTTTTCCTCCCAAGTCCCGAGCAGTTCCCGCAGGGTGACGTAGATCCTTCCGCTATCCGGTTCAACGGCTTTCACGGCGACCGTCAAAGGCATTCCGACCGAGAGCCGGTCGCGCGGATGAGAGATACGGGAGACAGAAATGCAGTCCACCGACAAAAGGGTAGGAACTCCGCAGCCGATATCGAGAAACGCGCCGAAGGGTTCGAGATGCGTCACAGTCGCCGGGATCAGATCTCCCGGCGTCAGATGCGAAAGATAGGCACGCATACAGTCGCTCTGCGCCAGACGGCGTGAGAGCCGCGCCAGCGGAACGCCGTTTTCGTTCTCAATCGAGAGGATCCGCGCGGCAACGGGTTTGCCCACGCGCGTGATGATTCCGATGTCCTTGCGAACTTCTCCCGCGCGGGTGAGCATGACCTCGTCCGGTTCTATCAGACCCTCCATGCAGCCGAGATCCACGTGCAGGCGCAGAGAACCGTCGCACAGCGTAGCGATCCCTTCCACGATTTTTTCTTCCGTGAATGCCCTCTGCAATCCGTCCGGCGTAGCGGTCAGTTCCCGGTTTTCGTCGGTGGCGAGTAATCTTCCCTCAGGGAAAAACAGTTGTTCCATTTTTCAATGCCTCTCTTTTTTGCGACGCGCGCTTGATTGTTACAGTTTATGAATCGCCGGCGGAAAAAAGACCGCGGTTTTCCGCAAAATCTCCGAAAAAAGAGAGGAGTGGGTTGACAACCGAAACAGAGAATGATATAATGAAAAAAGAGAATCGCTCAAAAAGGAGAATCCGGGATGTTTGTCATAGGGATTGCGGGACTGCGGGTGCGGATCGAAAACAAATATCCGTTTCTGGAACGGCAATGCAGATCGTTCATCGTGGACGGACAGGAAGCGGATTTTTCGGTCTCGGTCTCCGCGGAGGAGATCCGGGAAGAGCAGAAGAACGGAGATTTTCCGGAGGGGTACTGCGAAAGCATCTGCGCCTATCGCCATATTTGCGAGAAGATGCCGTTCTATCGCGTGTTCATCATGCACGCTTCGGTAGTGGAAGCGGACGGATACGCCTATGCGTTCACGGCTAAGAGCGGAGTGGGAAAGTCTACCCATACCGCGCTTTGGCTGAAAAATATTCCGGGAGCACATGTCATCAACGGGGACAAGCCCCTGTTCCGGATCGAGGAAGACGGCTCGGTGACCGCGTTCGGCACCCCATGGAACGGCAAAGAAAACTGGGGAGAAAACCGATCCGCGCCCTTGGCGGCGATCTGCTTTTTGGAACGCGGAACAGTCAATTCGATCCGCCGGGCAAATGAAGATGAGATCATCAACCGCCTCATGCATCAGCTGTATCTGCGCGGAGATCGGGACTCGGTGAACCTGCAACTGAAATGGATGGACGCGCTGGTTAAAGCGGTTCCGTATTATGTTTTGCAGTGCAATATATCGGACGAGGCGGCACGGACCTCTTGGGAGGCAATGCGGCATCGGGAAAAAGGAGAATGAAAATGCGGATCAAGAAAGATTTTACCATTCAGAAGGTTGGCACATCCTATGTGGCAGTCGCTGTCGGAGAAACGAGCAAGACCTTTCACGGCATGGTTCGCCTCAACGATACCGGAGCGTTTCTCTGGAAACTGCTTTCCAAAAAGGATTGCAGTGAGGAAGATCTGGTAGAGGCACTGCTTGGAGAATACGACGTTTCCCGCGAAGTCGCGGCACGGGACGTGCATACGGTCGTGAAATCCTTGGAGGAAAACGGGATCTTTTCATGAACGAAAATATTGAGCAACAGCTTTCGCGGGAAGGGTTCTATGTCAGCACTACGGTAGGACTTAGTATGTATCCGATGCTGCGCAACCGCCGCGACCGCGTGATCATTCGTCCGCTGGATGAGGGTGAGCGGCTGAAAAAATATGATCTGCCGCTTTATCGTCGCCCGGACGGGAAATATATTTTGCATCGGGTGATCGGTGTGCGGGACGATTATTATCTCATCCGCGGAGACAACACCTATGCGATCGAGAAGATCCCGGATAGCTGGATTCTGGGAAAGGTCACCGAATTTTACCGGGGAGATCGTCACGTTCTTTCCACTTCACGCGGATATGCGGTTTATATCCGGTTCTGGCGGCTGATTTATCCGTTCCGCTTTGTGTTTGTTAAAATCAAGCGATTTATTGACGATACGCTGTATAAAGTGCGTTACAGATTGCGAAAAAAATAAAAGGTCAACGGCATTCGGTGACCTTTTGTTTCTTTACCGCCCTCGGCGGTTTTCTTTTTTTGCCCCTTTGTGCTTGCCCGGGAGCGGTTTCTTTTTCTCTCGCATCTTGCGATGATGTTTGTTTTGCGTGGGGGGCTTTTTCTCCTGCTTTTCGCGTTGTTCGGGACGAACCAGGCAGTCGGGGCCGAATCCGATCAGGTCTTCCCGATCTGCGCGGCGCAGTGCTTCCCGCACGAGTCCGGCGTTCTGCGGACGGTTATATTGGAGCATGGCGCGTTGCAGTTGCTTTTCGTGGTAATCGGTCGCAACGTAGACCGGTTTTCCGTCGAGCGGATTGATCCCGGTATAGTACATGACCGTTGAAGCCGTTCCGGGCGTCGGGTAATAGTCCTGTACCTGTTCGGGCGCGTAGCCGTTGCGTTTGAGATAGAGCGCGAGTTCGATCGCGTCGGGCAGGGTCGATCCCGGATGGCTGGACATGAGATAGGGAACGAGATATTGCTCTTTTCCGATCTCTTGCGTGATCGAGAAAAATTTTTTGCGGAATTTTTCATAAACCGAAAAGTCAGGCTTTCCCATACAGCGCAGAACCGGAGAGGAACAGTGCTCAGGCGCAACTTTCAGCTGACCGCTGACGTTATCGCTCACGAGCTTTCGGAAGAAGGAATCGTCGGGATCGAGAAGCAGATAATCAAACCGGATGCCGCTCCGGATAAAGACCTTCTTGACCCCCGGCAGGGCTTCCACCGCTTCGATCAGCCGCAGATACTCCGAATGATCGACTTTCAGATTTTTACATGGTTGCGGCGCTAAACATTTCCGGTTGGAACAAACGCCGTGTTCCAGCTGCTTTTCACAGGCAGGAGCGCGAAAATTGGCGGTCGGACCACCGATATCGTGGATGTATCCTTTGAATCCGGGGAGTTGGGTGATCTTCCGTGCCTCCTCTACAACGCTTTCCACGCTGCGGGAGCGAACGGTACGCCCCTGATGGAAAGCGAGCGCACAGAAATTACAGCCGCCGAAACAGCCGCGGTTATGCGTGATGGAAAATTTCACTTCCTCAATGCCCGGTATACCGCCTGCCTCCCTGTATTTCGGGTGATAGTCGCGCAGGTAGGGCAGGGAATAGACGTGGTCGAGTTCGGCGCGTTCGAGCGGCGGCATCGGCGGATTTTGCACCAGCTTCTTTCCGTCGTAGAGTTCGCAGATCGCTTTTCCGTTGATCGAATCCTGATTCTTGTATTGGATGCCGAACGCCTCGGCATACCTGCGCTTATCGGTTTTGAGATCGTTGTAATCAAAGGTTGCGGCAACTTCATAATGCACGGGATCTTCGGGCGCGCAGAGGTAGACCGTTCCGCGCACGTCCCGGATTTTTTTGACCGGTACGCCCCGGTCGAGCAGCTGCGCGATGCGAACCAGAATTTTCTCTCCCATCCCGTAGGTCAAAAGGTCCGCGCGGCTGTCGACCAGAATCGACCGTTGCACGCGATCCTCCCAGTAGTCGTAGTGTGCAAACCGACGGAGCGATGCTTCCAGTCCGCCCAAAATGACCGGAATGTCTCCGAATGC
>CAMYUQ010000063.1 GCA_947302045.1 uncultured Clostridia bacterium | reverse complement strand
GATCCTCTCTTATTCGCCCGACAGTATCTTTTTGCATCGCGTTGATCTCTACGCGCGAAAATCGACCTATCGCTCTTATGAAGGGTTCCCGGAAATTGCCAAACGGTTGCGGCAAGTGCACGGAACTCCCTGCGACTTCGTCCCCTTTTTCTCCTATGTGCCGCAATACGATCAGATGGACGCAGCACAACGGCGCTGGTATCTCTTCTGGCGAGAACGGCTTTGGCAGGGGGAAATATTACAAACCGATTACAGCTACGTCCTGCTGTATCTTTACGAGCTGATCAACCTATCCGACGATATCTTGCCGGAACAGATTCAAAAAGAATTGCTTTCTGTCTGGATATTCTACCGTAAAACCTTTCCGCAAATCACCACATTTCTCTCCGAATGGATCTGCGATCATGCGCTCATTCACCGGATCGGACCGCCTGCGTGTCCGATGGAGGAGCGGGCGGAGCTCATGCGACGCTGTGTGCTAAAAGAGTTCTATTTGAGCATAGGAAAAGACGACGATGCACTGGCAAGCGGCTTGCTTTCCTTTGCGTCCGGCTACGATTACAAAAAAAGCAAATTTTATACGAAAGAAACGGCGGCTCTGTTTGATCTGACGATGCGGGAAGTCATGCGAGCCGTGATTGATCCGAACGGACATACACGGGAACTGTTCAAATTTTCAACCGGAGAAGAAGGGAAGATCAGTCGCGACGCCTATGCGGGAGCAATCTGCTCCCCTGGCATCCGAAAAAGGATCGAGGTGAGCTATTCCTCCTTCTTCCACACGCATGAAACGCGTTTTCTGGTCAATGACCTGATCAAATACACCGAGAATCATCTGCGAGCGCATTTCGGTATCCGTTCGCGACTTGGAATTTACGCGCTTCCGACGGCGTTTCGCGAAGTCATTGACCGATATTTCGCAGAACGTATGCCACCGCGCAGATCCGAATTGAAAGGCGCCTCGAAGCAAGAGCCGCCTGCTTACGAGAAACTCTACGACCTGCCGAAAAAAGAATTTTCTCTGCGCGATGCGGTTGAGATCGAGAGGCGGTCGTGGGATACCACGCAAAAATTGGTGGACGCTTTTGAAGAGTCCCCCGAGCCGGGACAGATGCAGGATGACCCACGTCCGCTCTCAGAGCCGCAGCCGACGGAACCGGATCCGACAGGTGTCTTTGCATCCTATCTGCCGTTTTTAGAAGCGGTACGGTCGGGGAATGCGCCAAAGCAACGGGCGGCGGCGCAGAACGCCGGAAAATTGCCTGACGTGCTGGCGGAGGAGATCAATACGATCGCGGCAGACCTCTACGGAGATATTTTGCTGACCGAAACCGAAGACGGAAGTTACGCCGTGATCGAAGAGTATGTTTCGATTTTGGAAGAACTGTTGAAAGAAGGGGAAAAACATGACAAATGAAAGAATCGAACCGGAATCGAAAAAAGTTCCGAAACGAATTTTATCCGCACTGTTAGCGTCGGTTTCGGCGGGCGTCGTTCCGCGCATGGGAACGCCCTATCTCGCCATCGGACGGCAGGATGAGATTGCGGCATTCCTTTCCGACCTCGAAACGGTGGATAGCGGAGGCGGAAGTATGCGCTTTCTCATCGGGCGGTACGGAAGCGGAAAGAGCTTTCTGATCCAATTGATCCGCGGCTACGCACTCGAACGCGGCTTTTTAACGGCGGATGCGGACCTTTCTCCGGAAAGACGACTTTACGGCAGCGGCGGCAGCGGCGTGGCAACCTACCGGGAACTGCTGAAAAATCTGGCGTCGAAGGCATCTCCGGAGGGCGGCGCCCTTCCGAAAATCATTGCAAAATGGATCTCGGAAGTGCAGTTTAAGCTGGTGGAACGGGGGCTCTCCCCGGAGAGCGATGTCTACGCGACGGAACTCAACCGGCTGATTCTGGAAGATCTGCGGCAGATGGAGTTTCTGGTCGGCGGATTTGATTTTGCCAGAGTCCTGACCGCCTACTACCGCTTTTACGCGGCGGGGGATGAAATGCACAGAAGTGCCTGCCTGCGCTGGTTGCGCGGAGAGTTTTCCACGAAAACCGAAGCGAGAGCAGAGCTTGGTTTTTCGGTTTCCGAAATCATCGGAGACGACAACTGGTACGATTATCTCAAACTATGGGCGGCAATGTCCCGCAGGATGGGATACCGCGGACTGATCGTTTTTCTGGATGAATGCGTCAATCTCTATAAGATCAGCAACCGGATCAGCCGGGAAAACAACTACGAAAAGATCTTGTCCATGTTCAACGACACCTTGCAGGGGCGTGCGCCCGGGCTTGGGCTGGTACTCGGCGGAACGCCGCAGTTTCTTGAAGATCAACGTCGGGGACTGTTCAGCTACGAAGCGCTCCGGAGTCGTCTTTGCGACAGTCGCTTTGCCCTCGACGGTTTCAAAAATCTGATCGGACCGGTAATCCGGCTGCGCCGCCTTTCGGACGAGGAACTTTACGCGCTGATCTCGCGCGTGACAACGCTTTATGCGCAGAATTACGATTGGCAGCCGCGCGTGACGCCCGAGGAGCAGGAGCAATTCCTTCGCCTCTGCCTCTCGCGCGCCGGTGCCGACAGCATGATCACGCCGCGTGAAATGCTTCGGGATTATATGACGGTTCTGAATATTCTGATGCAGAATCCGGGCGCGGGTTTCTCGGACGTGGTCGGAAAAGCGGTGACGCTGAAACATGAGGACGGGGAAGCGGAATCTGCCGCAGAAACGCCGTCCGCACCAAAGCAGTTTACCCCGTCAGACATTGAATTTTAACGGGAGGTATGTTCCGTGAACGAAACAGAACGCGTATTCGAACGCTTTCCGGATTTTATCCGGGAGTTCATCTATTCTCACGGATGGGAAACCCTGCGTGAAGTTCAGCTTGCCGCGGCGAAATGTATTTTCGATACCGATCACAATTTGCTCCTGACGTCCTCCACCGCGAGCGGAAAGACAGAAGCGGCGTTTTTTCCGGTTCTGACCGAACTCTATGAAAATCCGCCTGCCGGTATCGGAGTCCTCTATGTCGCACCGCTCAAAAGTTTGATCAACGACCAATTTGTACGAATAGAAGACCTGCTCCGGGAGAGCGGGATCCGTGTGACGCACTGGCACGGAGACGTTGCGGCGTCGCAGAAGAAAAAACTCCTTGAAAATCCGTCCGGGATCCTGCAAATCACGCCCGAATCACTCGAATCCATGCTGATCCACCGTTCCAATGATCTTGTGCGGTTGTTTGCGGATCTGCGGTATATCATCCTCGACGAAGTGCATACGCTGACCGGAAGCGACCGCGGCAACCAGATCCTGTGCCAGATGTCCCGGCTGGGGCATATCATCGGCAGAAATCCGCGCAGGATCGGACTTTCCGCAACGGTGGGAGACGTCAATCTTGTTGCCGCATGGCTCGGCGCAGGATCGGGCCGAGAAACCGACGCACCGATACCGACCGAGGAAAAACTCCACTGGCGGCTCGGCATGGAGCATTTTTACATTCAGAATACGCGCACCGATCAGGCGGTCGAACCGCGCGAGAAGACCGAACCGGCGCCATCCGCGAAAACGGCGGACGCGGGATATTCTTTCATGTACGACTGCGTTTATGGCAAAAAGGCACTCGTTTTCTCCAATTCCCGGGAAGAAACCGAATATCTTTGTGCCACTTTCCGGCAGATCGCCAAACAGCGCGGCGACCGGGATATTTTCCTGATCCACCACGGAAATCTTTCCGCCTCGATCCGTGAGGAAGCGGAACTGAAAATGAAAGAGGACGAGGATCTGTCTGTCACCTGCGCCACGGTAACGATGGAGCTCGGGATCGATATCGGACGCTTGGAACGAATTTTGCAAAACGAATCGCCGAATTCGGTGTCCTCTTTTCTGCAACGTTTGGGACGTTCGGGTCGTCGCGGACAGCCGCCGGAGATGATGATGGTATTCCGGGAAGAAGATCCGCTTCCGAATACGCCTCTGCCGCAGCTTATTCCGTGGGAACTCCTCAAAGCGGTCGCAATCGTGGAACTCTACCGGGAGGAACGCTTTATCGAGCCGCCTGTTATGCGTAAACTGCCGTTCAGTCTGCTCTTCCACCAGACGCTTAGCGTGCTGGCGTCGTCCGGAGAGCTTTCCGCTCGACGCTTGGCGGAGCGGGTGCTCGGATTGCCTCCGTTTGCCGCCGTTCCGAAAGAAGATTATAAAGAACTGCTTCTTTCCATGCTGCAAAACGACTTTCTGGAAATGACCGAAGAAAAAGGTCTGATCGTGGGACTGGCGGGCGAGCGGCTGCTCAAAAGCTTCCGCTTTTACGCCGTCTTCAAGGATTCGGAAGACTACACCGTGCGTTGCGGCTCGGACGAGATCGGAACCATCACAACGCCTCCCCCGGTCGGGGATCGGTTTGCTCTGGCGGGGATGGTATGGGAAGTGGAAGAGCTGGACATCCAACGCAAGTTGATCTACGTCAAGCGTGTGGACGGAAAGATGGAAATCTCCTGGCCGGGAGATTACGGAGAAGTCCATACGAGGATCGTCGAGCGGATGAAACAGGTCTTGCAGGAAGATACCGTCTATCCGTATCTCAAACCGAACGCGCAGAAGCGGCTCGACGTGGCGCGGCATCTTGCCCGGAATACCGGAATGCTGGAACATTCCGTCGTGCATCTGGGCGGATATTCCTGGTGCGTGTTCCCGTGGCTCGGAACGCGGTCGTTCCGAACGTTGCGTAAACTCATCGCCGCCGAGAGCGGACACTGTGGCATCACCGGGATCGAATACGAGGGGTGCTATTTCATCCGGTTCAAAATGACAAAAGGAAACGATTTTGATCTGATCCGAGCCCTTGAAAAACGGGTCGAAGCAGGTGTTTCTGCGGAGAAGTTGGTTGCAAAGGGAGAAATTCCGATTTTCGGAAAATACGATGAAATGATTCCGAACGATCTGCTTCGCAAAGCTTATGCGGTGGATCATCTCAATCCCACCGAGGCAGGCAAGCGGATTCTGCAAATTTCCGAAGAATACTAAAAAACGGGAAATCAGATCGCCAACCGGTGTGATTTTTCCTTACAATGGTTTTATTTGACCGCCTTTCGACGTATATTGAAGTAATTCAATCTGAAAGGCGGTATTTTTATGAAAAAAACAGTTTTGGGAATTGCGGTACTTGCCCTTGCGTTGATTTTAACGGCGGGATCGCTTCCGATGCCTGTAACTGCTGCGGCAACCGACGCGCCGGTGGTGTCCTGCGGGTTGCTGGTTCTGTCGGCGGGGACGGACGTTTCTCTCTCGGCAATGACTGGAAACGATATCCTGTTCTCGGCGGACGATTTCGCAAAAGGGCTCAATCTGTCTGCAGTCAATTTTATCACCGTTAAAACGATCCCGGAAAATACCGACGGGGAATTGCTTCTGGGATCATGCCGGATCGTCGAGGGGCAAACGGTTTCCGCGGCCAATTTGTCCGCGGTCTGTTTCCATCCGTTCCGCGAGGACGTTCGCAGGGCGTCGTTTACCTTCACGGCGAACGGGGGCGCAGTGCCGGTGTTGTGTAACCTTTATCTCTTGGAAGAACCGAATACAAGTCCCACGGTTGCGCTGGCGTCGTCGCTCACGCTTTCCAATTCCACCTATCGCGGTATTCCGCTCTACGGAACGCTCAGTGCCTACGATCCGGACGGCGACCCTACGCGCTTTGAGATCGTCAAATATCCGCAGAACGGATCGGTGCAACTGATCGACACGGAGGCGGGAACCTACGTCTATCAGCCAACCGGAAAATTTGTCGGGGAAGATCAGTTCAGTTATGTAGTGCGGGATCTTTACGGCAATTACAGCGGCACGGCGACGGTGCACTTGAAAGTGGAGATCCCGGGAACGTCTGTTCATTATTCCGATGTCAGCGCGGCACAGCAGGCAACGGCGATCAAAGTCACCGAAAAGGGCATTATGAGCGGTACGAAGGTGGGCGGTCAGGACTTCTTTTATCCAGAAAAGACCGTTTCCAGAGCAGAATTCGTAGTTATGGCGTTGAATGCGGCGGGGATCACCGATCTGCCGGAAAAGGCGCAGACCGTTTTTGCAGACGACAGTTCGATCCCGGATGCTATGAAAGGTTATATTGCGGCGGCCTACGATCTGGGGTATATATCAGGAACGCAAAAGAATGGTACGCTCTGTTTTTTGCCGGATGAGGAGATCAACCGCGCGGAAGCCGCCGTCATATTGAACCGGATTTTAACGGTTCAGGACGCTTCTGTGATACCGACGTTTGCCGATTCTTCCGAGATTCCGATGTGGGCGAGAAGCGCGGTATATTCCCTGAGCGCCATCGGGATGATGAACGCGGCGGACGGATATATTTCACCGGCGGCAAAAGTTACGAGAGGGGAAGCGGCAGATCTGCTTTGCTCTGTTCTCCGGTTCGGCAAATAAAATTTCAAAAAACACTTGCAAAAAACGGGAATATCTGTTATAATAAACGTTGAACAGTGTCAGACTGTAAAACGAGGCCATACCAGCCGGGGAAGCAGCGGAGCCCTGAACCTGAAATCCGCTATACAGGGGTGGATCCCTTCTTTGAGGAAGAACCCTTTACGAATTGAGTTGCAGATGTTGTGTTGAGAAATGGGTCTTGCGCAATCGGAAACCGTGAACCATGTCAGGTGGGGAACCAAGCAGCATTCAGCGGTCTCTCCGATGTGCCGCGAGGGTGCCTGTTTTGAGCAACTTCTTCAAAGATCGCGCGGAGGCGACTTTCGATCCGAGGGTGTATGGTCTTGTTTTGCAGTCCGGCATTGTTTGCCGCACCGATCTGCGTTCCGGAACTCCGGTGCCGATCGGTTTTTCATTTGAAGAAAGGACGTGGATGTATGCACCAGGCATTTTATCGGAAATGGCGACCGCAAATCTTTGACGATGTATGCGGTCAGGAACATATCACTTCGGTCTTGAAATACGAAGCGGAACATGGGGCTTTCAGCCATGCCTATCTGTTTTGCGGTTCCCGCGGAACCGGAAAAACGACCTGCGCTAAGATTCTGGCAAAGGTCGTCAACTGTGAACATCCGGTAAACGGAAATCCTTGCGGCGAATGCGAATCCTGCCGCGCGATCGATTCCGGTGCGGCAACCGACGTTCTGGAAATGGACGCTGCGTCAAACAACGGCGTTGATAACATCCGGGATATTCGGGATGAGGTCGCCTACGCACCGTCTGCACTCAAATACAGGGTGTATATCATCGACGAAGTTCATATGCTTTCGGTCAGTGCATTCAATGCGCTCCTGAAAACGTTGGAAGAACCGCCGGCGCACGTGATCTTTATTCTGGCAACGACCGAATTGCAGAAACTTCCGGCGACCATTGTTTCCAGATGCCAGCGGTTTGATTTCCGCAGAATTTCCACGGATGCGCTGATGAAGCGGCTGCAATATATCGCGGAACAGGAAAATATTTCGCTCGATCCCGATGCGGCGAGGATGATCGCCAAACTTGCGCAGGGGGGGATGCGGGATGCGATCTCTTTGCTGGAACTATGCGCCGGGCAACGCGCAATATTACCGTCCAAACGGTGATCGAAACGGTTGGGACAAGCAGCCGTGAAGCCATCCTTGAAACGGTCGGGGCAATTCTCGATAAGAACTATGACAAACTTTTTGAACAGGTCAACGATGTTGTCCGTTCTTCCGGGGACCTTTCGGTGTTCTGGCAGGATCTGATCTCCTTTTACCGTGACTTATTGATTTTCAAGACCGCGTCCCGTGGCGAGATATACCTGGATCTGACCGATCATGAAACCGAGCAGATTCGGGAAATTGCAAAGCGGTTCCGGAAAGAGACCTTGCTCTACCATTGTAAATTGCTGGAAGATGCACTGTTTGCTATGCAGAGGGCAAATGCCGTTAAACGAATCGTTGCGGAACTGACGCTGGTGCGGCTGTGTGACGAGTCATTGGATACATCCAACGAAGCGTTGCTTTCGCGCATTGCCGATTTGGAAGATCGGATCGCACTCGGAACGATATCGAATCCGCCGCAAGTGAAAAAATCCGTAAAGCAGGAAACGGTAACGCACCCGGAAAAGCCGGTTTGTGAAACAGCGAAGCCGACCGATGCCAAGCGGGCGTTGTATCCGTTGCGAAACTGGAAAGAGGTCGTCGAACGGTTGCAGAACAGCGATCCGGTGGTAGCGGGGTTCTTTAAGAACGCAGAAGCATACAGGACCGACGGAGGAAAATATCTGATCCGCTTCCGGGATCCGTTTTCGGCGACAATGGCAATGAACGGGAACGGAAAGCTCGCATTGCAGACAGCGCTTTCAACCCTTCTCAAACAGGAAATACGGGAAGATTTGATCTGTACGGAAACCGTCGGAAGACAGCAAAAAAATGATCTGGATGAGATCATCGAATCAATTGATAACGCATAAAGAAAAGGAAGGAGCAGAAAAATGAAAGCAAATATTCCAAAAGGAGTAGGTGGAGGACCGCAGAATATGCAGGCGTTGCTCCGGCAGGTTCAAAAAGCGCAGGAGGATGTTGCCGCAAAGCAGGAAGAGCTGGACGCAAGAGAGTATGAGATCTCGGCAGGCGGCGGCGTGGTAACGGTTCGGATTAACGGAAAGAAAGAGATTCAGGCGATTGATCTCAAACCGGAGATCGTCGATCCGGATGACATTGAAACACTTTCGGACATTCTGGTAGCGGCTGTCAACGAAGCGATCAAGCGTGTGGAAGATACCAACAACGAGGAGATCGGAAAAATCACAGGGCAAATGCCCTCGATTCCGGGATTGATGTAACATGGCGGAATACATCGAATCCCTTGAGCGACTGTCGGAGCAGTTCGGCAGACTGGAAGGTGTCGGAAAGAAAAGTGCGATGCGAATGGCTTTTTCGGTTCTGGAACTGAGCGATGAGGAGGCGGCATCGTTTGCGCAGTCTATTCTGGACGCCAAGCAAAAAATTCACCTGTGCCCGGTTTGTCAGAATCTGACCGATCGGGAGCTCTGTAATGTTTGTGCCGATCCGGGAAGGGACGGATCTATCATCTGTGTAGTGAACGATCCGAGAGCACTTCTCGCAATGGAGCGAGTACGGGAATTCCGGGGCGTTTACCATGTTTTACACGGACTGATCTCTCCAATGAACGGTGTAACGCCGGATCAACTGAAAATTAAGGAACTTTTGGAGCGGATTCAGAGAGGCGGAGTTGAGGAAGTGATCGTTGCAACCGATCCAAACGTGGAGGGGGAAGCAACGGCTATGTATCTTTCCAGACTGCTTCGACCGCTCGGCGTAAAAGTGACCCGCCTTGCCTATGGTGTCCCGGTTGGAGCGGATTTGGAGTATGCAGACGAAATAACGCTTTTCCGGGCTCTGGAAGGAAGACGAAATTTTTGATTTTTTTGAAAAAATTCGAAAAAAATGAAAAAAAGGTATTGACAAAGGGAGGCGGAGGTGCTATAATAACA
>CAMYUQ010000062.1 GCA_947302045.1 uncultured Clostridia bacterium | reverse complement strand
AATAAAAAAAGCCCGCTCCAGGGGCACCTGCCGGAGGATGGGGGGGGGTATTGTAGTTATATAGAAGAAATTTAGGGGGCGTTTTTTTTTTTTTCAATAAATTAAAGCGCCCCCTCAAACTCCCCCGAAAGAAAAGAACAACTGAAAAGGGTTTTATGGCTGTCGCCGAACGGTTCATGACAGTGGTATAGAGAGTGCAATCGTTCCACGCAGTCGCTTCGGCAATGCCGGAAAGTTTTTTGCGCCGCTTTTTTCAAAAAAAGCGGCGAACTTTTATTTCAAAACCAAAGCCCCGACAACCGCGCATAGGATCCCTTGCGCTAATTTTGCCTGCCAATAAAGATGGTAAGAACCGGTCGTTCCTTCGGTCAAGGTCAGGAGTTGAAAATGGACGGACAGTCCCGACCAGCCGGCGGCGAAGGCAATCAGCGCGGAAGAGATCGCCGGGGAGGGCAGCTTTGCCGCCGCGAAACAGCCCCCGGTGAGTTCGGTCAGGCAGAAGAGCGCGGCTTGCAGAGAATCGGGACAGCCGACCGCCGCAAAGAATGCCCGCGATGCGCCGGCGCAGGCGGAGAAGAACAGCACGAAAGCGCAAACGGTCAGCATCCCGAACGCCGAATCCTTCACGGCTGTCGTAAACCTCGAACCGATCGGGCGAACCGTCCCGCTCGGTGCTCCGGGATCGGGGGACGAATCAACCGTATTTTTCGGTATGCGTGCGAAAAGTCCGCCAACCGTCAACTGCGAAAGCAGGACGATCCCGTAGAGCAAAAGTCCTTTCCGCACGTCGCCGAACAGTTCTTTTCCGAGGATGCCGATGAAAAAAGCCGGCGAGGGATTGCTCCCGGCGGCAAGCACGCGAGGCATCTCTCCCTGCGGCATTCTGCCGTCCTTCACCGCGTTCGCCGCAAAGACCGCTCCTGCCGGAAATCCGCACCCCATTCCCACGCAAACGGCGGCGGCTCCGGTCGGCGAGAGGTTCAACCATTTTTGCAGAGGATAGGCAATCCGGGCGAGCAGATTCGTCAGGACGGGCGACGCAAGGATCATCCCCGAGAGCACCATGAATGGAAAAAGGGACGGAATGACCGACTGCGCGCAGATCAGCAGTCCTTCCCGCATTTCGTCGGCGGCGTACCTGCCGTTTTTGCAGAACAGGCAGAGAAAAAACAGCAACAGAAAAGCGTAGCACCCCTCTCCGAATCCGATACCGGAGAGCTTTTTTCTTTTTCGGATCGATCGGTTTGCGGTCATGTGAGCCACCCCTTTTGCATAAAATGTGGTATTCCATGCAGTTTACGGGCGCGGAAGATTTTTTATGCGTCGGGAAAGGGGATCGAATGGATCGAACAAAAGAACCCCGTCCGGGATTCCGGGAGCGGATGCGGATGCGGTACGGCAGGGGGAATCTCTCCGAGATGATCGTTTTGCACGGGAGCGGACAGATCAGCGTGCGGGGATGTTTGGGTGTGCTGCAATATTCGCCGGAAGAGGTGAAACTATCCATGAAGACAAAAGATCTGATCCTGACTGGGGAGCGGCTGGTCTGCGTTTCCTTTTCCAACCGGACGGTCACCCTGAAAGGCAGGATCGATGGGCTCTGCTTTGTAGAAAAGGAGTTGATACCATGAAATTTCCGCTCTTTTTGCTCGGCAGTCTGACCTTGACCGTTCCCGCCGATCGCGTGCCGCAGGTTCTTTCGGTCTGCATGGCGCGCGGACTTTCCGTCTCGCATTTTCAAAATCGCGCGGACGGCGGTATCTCCTTTCGCTGTCCGCTCTTTTCGGCGGCGGGACTTTTGCGGGAACTGAAAGAACGGGAAATTGAAGTGAACGTCCGGCGCGCAGGGCTCCCGTACTGGCTCTACACCCATCGCAAGAGATGGGGACTGCTTGCGGGCGGTCTTTGCGCGATTGCCCTATTTTGGCTCTCCGCACATTTTCTATGGTCGGTGAAGATCACCGGAAACGAGAGCTTAACGCCGACGAAGATCAAGGAACTGCTTGCCGCGGAAGGTCTGGAAGTCGGAAGCTATTTGCCGGGACTGCGCATGAATGAAATTGAAACGCGGGTGCTGATCCGCTCCGACGAGTTGGCGTGGATCTCGGTGCATCTGGAGGGAACGGTCGCGGTCGTGCAGGTGATCGAGCAGAAAACGCCGCCCGAGAGCAAGACTTCCCCCGCAAATCTGGTCGCCGCACGCGACGGGCAGATCGAATATCTGGAACTCTATCGCGGCACGCCAATGGTGAAAACCGGGCAGGCGGTGCGGGCAGGGGATCTGCTCGTCAGCGGCGTGCGGGACAGCCAAACGGTGGGATTTCAGGTCACCCGTGCGGCGGGAAAGGTGCTGGCGCGCACCGACCGGGAGTTTACGGTGAAAATACCGCTGACCTATGAGAAAAAGGTCTATACGGGGATCAAAAAGGGAAAAATTACCCTGCAATTTTTCAAATTTTCCATGATTTTTTTGGAAAACAGTGGAAAAGACCTGCCGCTCTGTGATATAATAGAGATGAAATCAAGCGCCGAGCGATTCGGGCTTTCCGATCTGCCGGTTTCGGTCAGTCGGGAGGAGTTGCGCCCGTATCGGTGGGAGAGCGCCGAGCGCACGCCCGAAGAGGCGCTCGACCTTGCCTATTCGGAACTGGCGCAGTCGCTCTCCGGACTCTCGTCGGAGATCCGGATTC
The DNA here is from genome assembly GCA_947302045.1 of uncultured Clostridia bacterium. GTDB lineage: Bacteria > Bacillota > Clostridia > Oscillospirales > CAG-272 > UMGS1865. The sequence continues at coordinate 6,782 of CAMYUQ010000062.1, read as the reverse complement.
TGCGGAAGGATCTTTCCACGGCGATCTCGGACGACGCGCTGATCCTGACCTGTCATCTCTATTGTTTGGAAGATATCGCCGAACAGATCGAATTTGAGGCGGAGCTTTCCTGAAAGGAAGTTTATGGTTCGTAAAATCGTAAAAATGGTGGAGCCCGACGCAACAGCCAAAATTTTCGGCAGTTTCGACGCCAACGTCGCCCTGATCGAGCGACATTTCGGTGTGACCGTCCGCAACCGTTCCGAGGACGCGGGCGACTCGATCGTGATCGAGGGCAACGATGCGGGACGGGTGGAACAGGCGGTGCAGTGCGTCACCTATCTGCAAGAGCTTTCCGGAACGACCGACGAGCTGACCGTCCAGACCGTCCAGTACGCGATCGATACGGTTCTGGCGGGGCAGGGCGAGGAGCTTGCCGAACTCGGCGACGCCTGCATCTGCGTGACCGCGAAAGGAAAACCGATCAAGGCGAAAACGGTGGGACAGCAACGGTATGTGGAGCTCATCCGCAAGAACACCATCGTGCTCGGAGTCGGACCTGCCGGAACGGGAAAGACCTTTCTGGCAGTGGCGATGGCGGTCAAGGCACTGCGCGAAAAACAGGTCAGCCGGATCATTCTGACAAGACCCGCGATCGAGGCGGGCGAAAAACTCGGATTCCTGCCGGGCGATCTGCAAAGCAAGATCGATCCCTATCTGCGCCCGCTCTACGACGCGCTCTACGAAATGCTCGGGACAGAAACCTATGGGAAGCTCGTGGAAAAGGGAACGATTGAGATCGCGCCGCTCGCCTATATGCGGGGACGTACGCTCGACGATTCTTTCATCATCCTCGACGAGGCGCAGAATGCAACGCCCGAGCAGATGAAAATGTTTCTCACGCGCCTGGGGTTCAACTCCAAAGCCGTCGTGACGGGAGACCTGACGCAGACCGATCTGCCCTATCCGCAAAAGAGCGGACTTTCCGAGGCGGTGCGGATTCTTGCCGGCATCGAGGATATCGGCATCCATTCCTTTACCGAGCGGGACGTGGTGCGCCACCGGCTCGTGCAGAAGATCATTCAGGCATATGAAAAATTCGACCGTGAAAAAGCGATCCGCGCGGACGCGCGGCGGCAACAAAAATTTTACGCGCGTAAAGCAATCGGCAAAAAGGAAGAGAAAAGGGGAGTATGACAATGGAAACCATGACGAAACTGAAAATTGATTTTGAGAACGACCAGGAAAAGGTGGCGGTGACCTACAAGCTGAAAATGCTGATCCGCCGCGCCGTGGAAGCAACGCTGGAATACGAGCAGTACGGCAATCCGACCGAGGTTTCGGTCACCTTTACCGATAACGCCGGGATCCGCGCGCTGAACAAACAGTACCGGAACATCGACAAATCAACCGACGTGCTTTCTTTCCCGCTCCTCGATTTTGAAGGCGAGCAGGACGAGCCCCCGGTCGACGAATGGATCGGGATGCTCGGCGACATCGTCATTTCTCTGGAACAGGCAAAGAAACAAGCAAAGGAATACGGTCATTCCTTTGAGCGGGAAGCGGCATTCCTCTGCGTTCATTCGATGCTGCATCTGCTCGGATACGACCACGAAACCGGCGAAGAGGACGAAGCCGAAATGCGCCGCCGGCAACGGGAGATCCTGGAATCCATGGGGCTCGGCGTTGAGGGACAGGCATGAGTCAGACCGAACGGCATCCGGGCAAAACCGAGAATTTCGGAACAAGAAATATCCGGCTTATCACCTTTCTGGTGGTGCTCGGAATTTTTCTGGCTGTCGCGGGACCTGTCAGCGTCTTTCAGATCAAGCGCTGGCTGGAAAAGCGGGAAACGAGCGGAAAAGATATGACCGCCGAAGAGCTGATTCGCATGACCGAATCGGGAGAGCCGCTGACCTATGCGGCATTCCGGGAATATTCCGGGCGCTATTCCAAAAGCAAAAGTCAGCAGTCTTTCGTCATTGATTTCGACCACTATACGATCCGGGTCGTTGCCGATCCGGAAACCGACGCGCTGATCTCCTGCCGCCTGTATGATCTGAACATCCGGGACAGCGGGATCGATCTGTTGCAGGAAAACCCGCGTGCTTACCTCTCCCGCGGGAACTGAAAGAAAGGGAAAACCAAAATGAAAAGAACCGGATATCTTGCCCTGATCGGGCGGCCGAACGTCGGGAAATCGACCCTGCTCAACAGCATTCTGGGAGAAAAGATCGCAATCGTTTCTTCCAAGCCGCAAACGACGAGAACCCGTATTCTCGGGGTCGAGACCCGCGGAGAGGATCAGTTTGTCTTCCTCGATACGCCGGGAATCTTTCAGCCGCAGAACAGTCTGGGAGACTATATGGTGAAGATCGCCAACAGCACGATGCAGGATTCCGATGCGGTGATTCTGGTTGCCGACGCGGGATTTGCGCCGGGCAGCGTGGAACGCAACGTGATCGCCTATCTGAAAAAATCCGGAACGCCGGCCGTTCTGGCGTTGAATAAAGTTGACCTCTACCGCCGGGAAAAGATCGCCGAAACCATTGCGGCATACGCGGCGGAGCACGATTTTGCGGCAGTCGTTCCGATCTCCGCAAAAAGGGGAAAGCAAGTGGACGAGCTGATGGAGGAATGCGGAAAATTCCTGCACGAGGACGAATGGATCTTCGATCCCGAAACGGTGACCGACCAAAGTATGCGGCAGATCGCGGCGGAGGTGATCCGGGAAAAGATTCTGCGAACGATCGACCGGGAGATCCCGCACGGTATTGCCGTGGCGATCGAAGAATACAGGGAAGAAGAGGGACTGACGCGCATCCGCGCTGAAATTTTCTGCGAAAAAGAATCTCATAAAGGGATCCTGGTCGGCAAGGGCGGCGAAACGCTCAAACGGATCGGTTCCTACGCACGGCAGGATCTCGAATCCCTGACCGGAACGAAAGTATATCTTGATTTGTGGGTAAAGGTCAAGGAAAACTGGCGTGACAGCCGACGGGACGTGATCGGATTCGGGTATCAGGAAGGGTAAACAAGGAGGAGACCCCGGTGGTAAGACAGGAAGCAATCGACGGGATCGTGATTCGGGTGCGGGATATGGGCGACCATGACCGCTATCTGACGGTTCTGACCGCCGAAAAAGGGCGGATCACGCTGCTGGCAAAAGGAAGCCGTTCTCTGCGCGGTTCGCAGACCGCCGTCAGTCAGCTGTATACCTACGGGAATTTTGAATACTACCGCCGGGGAGATTTTAAGATCCTCAAAGGAGGCAGTCCGATCGAATCCTTCTATGCGCTCAGTCAGGATATCGACCGTTTGAATCTGGCGGCGTATCTTTGCGATCTGACAAGGGAGCTGACCGACGAGGGGCAGGAAGCGGGAGAAATGCTTCGGCTTCTGCTCAACGCCCTGCACGCGATCAGCACAGGGTTATGTCCGCAGGAACAGATCAAGGGCGCGTTTGAATTGCGCGCGGCGGCGATCTCAGGGTATGAACCCGATCTTTCGGGCTGCTTCAAATGCGGCAAGACCGAATCGGAGTTCTTTTATCTGAACGTCATGGACGGAGCTCTGCTTTGCGCGGACTGCCTCTCTGCCGGAGGAGAACAGGAACCGACCGGCGCTTACGCCGATGAACTGCGCGAGGCACGGGTTCTTTGCCGGATGTCGGCGGCTGTTCTGGCGGCATTCCGCTATTGTCTGCACGCGCCGCTCGAACGGCTCCTTTCGTTTGCGCTGGCCGACCCCGAGGATCTGGACCTCTTTTCCAAATCGGCAGAGACCTATCTGCTCTCGCATATCGGACACGGATTTGAATCCCTGCGGTTTTATTACAGTTTGCGTGAACCGCAGAGCCATGATAAAAAAGGACAAAAGGTATGAGCTTTTCAACCAAGACGATCACAGCACTGGAATTTGATAAGATCCGCGCGATGCTTGCCGCCTGTGCCCCAACCGAGGGAGCGGCGGAGCTCGCGCGTTGTCTCGCACCGGCAACCGACCCCGAAACGGTGCGAACCCGGCTTGCCCGTACAACCGATGCGAAACGCTTGACCGACGTCAAGGGAATGCCGCCGTTCGGCGGGATCCGGGATATCAGCGGCTCCTGCGAACGCGCGGAAAAGGGCGCGATGTTGACCGCAAAAGAACTGCTTGACATAGCGCGTGTGCTTCATTCCGCGCGTGCGCTGAAAGACTATCATCAGATCAACCGTACGTTTTCCACTTCTTTGGACGAGATTTTTGAGCGGTTGCTTCCGAACCGTACGTTGGAAGAAAAAATCACCAGAGCGATCCTCTCCGAAGATCTGATCGCGGACGAAGCGAGTCAGGCGCTTGCCGAGGTGCGGCGCAAGATCCGGGAAACCAACAATCGCATCAAGGAAACGTTGCAGCATTTTCTGTCGGGTTCTCACGCCAAAGCGTTGCAGGAAGCGATCGTTACGCAACGCAACGGGCGCTATGTCGTTCCCGTGCGTGCGGAATGCAAAAATGAGATCAAGGGACTGATCCACGATACCTCGGCGTCCGGCGCGACCATTTTCATCGAACCGATCGCGGTCGTGGAGGCAAACAACGAACTGCGGATGCTCGGCGCACGCGAAGAACAGGAGATCGAGAAGATTCTGTATGATTTTTCGGCGCAGGTCAGCTCCGCGGCGGAATCGCTCCGGCTGAATTATTATAACCTCACGCAGCTTGCGTTTTGTTTTGCCTGCGCGGAGCTTTCGTCCCGGATGCGCGGATGCGAACCGATCCTTTCCGAAACGACGATTGATTTGCGCCGTGCAAGACATCCGCTCATCGACCCAAAACAGGTCGTACCGACCGATATTCGTTTGGGCGGAGACTATGATACCTTGATTATCACCGGCCCGAATACGGGCGGCAAGACCGTTGCGCTGAAAACGCTGGGGTTGTTTTCGGTCATGGCGCAGGCAGGACTGCATCTGCCGTCCGATCCGGAATCCGCGGTGCGCGTCTTTGACCGGGTGTTGGTGGACATCGGGGATGAACAAAGCATCGAACAATCGCTCTCCACGTTCTCGTCTCATATGGTCAATATCGTATCTATTCTCGGAGAGGTGGATGACCGTTCGCTCTGCCTGTTCGACGAATTGGGAGCCGGGACCGACCCGGTAGAAGGTGCGGCACTGGCGGTCGCGATCATCGAATCGGTACGTTCCAAAGGGGCGTTCTGTGCCGCCACAACGCATTATACCGAACTCAAAACCTTCGCGCTCCAAACGGCAGGGGTCTGCAACGCGTCCTGCGAATTTGACGTTTCTACCCTGCAACCGACCTACCGGCTCATCATCGGAACGCCCGGCAAATCCAACGCGTTTGCCATTTCCGAGCGTCTGGGACTTCCGGCGGAGGTGATCGAGCGCGCGAAAAAACATATCCACACCGATCATAAACAGTTTGAGCAGGTGATCGAGCAGTTGGAGGCGTCCCGTCTGGAAGCCGACCGCAACCGTGCCGAAGCCGAGCGGTTGCGCGCCGAATACGAGAGGAAACAGACCGACACCGAACGCGCGGTCGCGCAGATGCGGCGGGAAGCAGAGCGCGAGATCGAACGGGAAAAGCGCAAAGCGCAGCAGATGCTCGACAGTGCGCGCGCATCGAGCAATTTCATCTTTTCCCAGTTGGAAAAGGCAAAGAAAGCGCAGGCGGCAGGCCGTGCCGGGGAAGGATTGGAAGAGGCGCGCCGTGCGGTGCGTGCAGAGTTGCGCGCAGGCGAGAGGACCGTGGACCCGGTGGAAGAACGCGGCGAGGAAGCTTATGAACTGCCGCGCGCATTGCGAAAGGGCGACCGCGTCCGGCTGGTCGACCTCGGAACCGAAGCGACCGTCCTCGAACCGACCGACGCAAAGGGAATGGTTTCGGTACAGGCGGGAATTCTCAAAACAAGAACACCGCAATCCAATTTGCGCCTGATCGAAGAGGCGCCGCAGGTGATTGCAAAGGGAAAATCCACGCCGGCGGCAAACTACCGCGTGCAGGCAAGCCGGGATTTCCGGGATGAGATCGATCTGCGCGGGATGCTCGGCGACGAGGGATGGCAAACGGTGGATAAATATCTGGACGAAGCGCAGGTCGCGGGATTTTCCAAAGTGCGTCTGATCCACGGGAAGGGAACCGGCGCTCTGCGAAACGCAATATGGCAACGGCTCAAAAAAGATACGCGCGTAAAAGATTTCCGGATCGGGCAGTATGGAGAAGGGGACGGCGGCGTGACGGTTGTGGAGCTGAAATAGAGAACGGAACCGTTTTTTCACCGTTTTTTCCCTATTTGCGGAAAAAAGACAGAAAAATTCAGAAATTTGCGAAAAACTCTTGCAATTTTAAAGCGGGTATGGTAAAATATACAAGCGATATGATGTTTTGCTCCGACCTCGGGGCAGCTGAATGGATTTGGAGGAAGAAAAAATGAATCTTGCAGCATTTGCGGCGTTGAATCCGGTTTGGACGTGGGTGATCGGAACCCTGACGGTTTTGGTTTCGATCTTTTTGGTGATCCTCGTCGCGAAACAGCCGGGAAAAGAAGAGGGACTTTCCACAACCATCGCAGGCGGATCCGAAAAAACTTATTTCGGCCGCTCGGGAAAAGCCGATAAGGAACGCATTCTCGGCAGATTGACGATCATCGCGTCGGTCGTGCTGGCGGCGTTGGTCATCGCGCTGACCCTTGTTGTGATGAAGACCGATTATTCCAAGACCGGTAAGACGGAAACGCCAGCAGCCGATACGGAAACGGTTACCGAAGAAGCATAATTCCGGATAAGGAGCAGAACCGC
>CAMYUQ010000061.1 GCA_947302045.1 uncultured Clostridia bacterium | reverse complement strand
GACGTCGTCCTTGTTGACAGCCGCCGCCATTCTCGTAACCGTCTCGATCGGTGTCCGTTCGGCGCAGGCGATCGCATCCTGCCATTCGAGGCAACCTTTCCGGCGATACCCGACGGTGATGACGTTCCGCAGGAACGGAAGCCGTTTGCTGTGCAGTTGTTTGCCGGGCTTTAAGGATTCAAGCTCGGGACAAAGCTCGGCAATGATCTCTCCGTAGTTGCAGTCTTTCGCTCCCTCGGTCATAATCAGCGTGTGGGTATCCGACTGTTTGAGCAGATATTCCACCTCGTGGATCTTATAGGCGGTGTTGACCGTGACGAGCACGGCGCCGAGTTTCACGGTCGCCCAGAAGGAGAGATACCACTGCGGCACGTTCGAAGCCCAAACGGCGACGTGCGAACCCGCGCGCACGCCGAGAAACACCAGCGCACGGGCGACTTCATCCACGTCGTCCCGGAATTCGCTGTATGTGCGCGTATAATCCAGCGTCGTATATTTGAAAGCATATTGATCGGGGAATTCTTCCACCATGCGATCCAGCACGTCCGAGAAGGTACAGTCGATCAGAAGATCTTTTTTCCAAACGAATTTTCCGGTATGCGCCCGGTTGTAGTAGAGCGATTTTTCATTCCGCGCGGGGTCGGAAAACTGCTTCATATAGTGCAGGAACTGCGAGAATACGATCTCACTGTCGCAAAGCTCGGGACACCAGGCGGGATCCCAGACGAGCGACAGAAATCCGTCGTAGTTGACCGACCGCAGGGCAAGCATGATCTCGGAGAAGGGGATTTCGCCCTCTCCCATGAGACAGTGCTCGATTTTGCCTTCATCGAAGGGCTTTGCGTCGCAGAGGTGCACGTGGCGCACGTAAGCGCCCAGATTCCGGATCACGCCCTCGGGCGTTTCTCCGCCGTCAAACATCGCGGCGTCGACCTTCCAGACAGCGCCCAGAAAATCACTCGCAAACACGTCGAGCAACGCGCGCAGATTTTCGGTTTTGGCGTAAGGACCGGAGGTTTCGAGCAGGAGCGTCACGCCGGCGTCCTCCGCGGCAGGAAGCAATTCCGCTAACCGTTCTTCCACGCCCTCTGCCGTATCGGCACGCAACCGGACATAGGGAATATGCAGTTCTTTCGCACGCTCGATGCAAGCCAAAATCTCGGCTTTTCCCTCCGGAGATGTCAGACCGCAAACCGCGTCCATACAGGGGATTTGCAGATTGTTTTCATAAAGACAGCGGCGTGTGGCGGCAGGGTTGCCCGCGAGCAGACTGTGGCGGTCGGTAAAGAGCGCGCCTTTGATGTTGTGGAGCTCGATCCCGTCAAATCCGAGGTCGGAAGCAATTTTTGCCAGCTCCGCAAAGGAAACGCCGTGCCAACCTTTGGTGGAAAAGGAAAACTTCATGCCTGCTCCTCCTCATAAATCATTTTGTTGACCGCGTTGATATAAGCGCGGATGCTCGCGCCGATGATATCGGTGGAAAGACCGCTGCCGGCATAGAGCCGTCCGCCCGAGCGCAGACGGACCAGAGCTGAGCCGAGTGCCTCGCGCCCTTCGGTCACCGACTGGATCTGGAAATCGTCCAGTTCAAAATGCGTGCCGAGGATCTGGTCAATCGCACGGAAAGCCGCCGAAATGGGACCGTCGCCCATGCCGATCCCGCGCAGCTCTTTGCCCTCTTTGAGCAGGGTGATCTGCGCAGTGGCCTGCATGAGGTTTCCGCTGTTGACGACAAAACTGACCAGCGTATAGGCGGACGGGACCTGCATTGCCGTTCCCGAAACGATCGCTTCCAGCTCGCGCGAACCGATCTCCTGTTGCTTTTTGCCAGCCGTGCGCTGAAATTCCGCGTAAACTTTCCCGAGATCCTCCTCGGTCAGATCATACCCGAGCCGGGCGATAGCCGCGGCAACGTCCTTGGCGGAGGAATTTACGTCAAGCGCAAGGTTTTCTTCTCCGGACGAAACAGCAATTTCTTCTTTTTTAGAGCTACCGCTGATCCAGCGGATCTGACCGACCGCGCGGTGCAGTTCGGTCAGGCGCAGATTCGTTTCCAGTCCGCAGTTTTGCGCAAAGGTGCGCAGCAGTCCGCCGAATTCTTCAAGCGGTGTGCCGGAGCCGTCTACGTCGGTTTTGACGGTGGAAACCGAGCCGTTCGTCACGGCAAGGATCGCGCAGGCGCTTGCCAGTCCGGCTCTGTTCTCACAGGAAACGCCGAGCGGGACCGAGAGATCGGAGGCGATCTCCTTGACGAAAGACGCAAAGGCGTCCGGGAGCATTTCTGCGGCGCTGTCGCAAACAGAGACAGAGGTTGCGCCCGCCTCGATCGCCTTGGCGAGTGCCTCTTTTAGAAATTCCGTTTCCGCGCGCGTCGCGTCGATCGCGCAGAATTCCACGTTTTCACATTTGGATTTTGCCAGAGCGACCGCTTCGCCGATCCATTCGAGCATCTTGGGCGGCTTGCGGTGGGCGGTGTATTCCATACCGACCGCAGAGAGCGGAAGCGCGATCCGGATGGAGGGATGCTTTGCCGCGGAAAGCGCCGCCGCGGCGTTCTCGATGCTTTTTGCGTTGCTTCCGGCGGCAACCGAAAGAACCCCTTCGTTCACGAAGGAGGAAACGGTGCGCACAAACAGAATGTCGGCACGCTCATTGACGATCTCGGGCAGTTCGATCGAATCGACCCGCAGTCGTTCGAGCAGACGCGCAATTTCCAGTTTTTCCTTGAAACTGAATTGTTTATGCGCGGAGCAAAGGGTCGTGTCGGCAATTCTGATCTGATTTGACATGATAAAAACTCCTTTCGGTTTGGAAGAAAAAAGCCCCTGAAATCGGAAAAATCCGATTCCAGGGACGAATCAACATTCGCGGTACCACCCTGTTTACCGGGGAAAACCCGGTCAACTCAACCGGCTCAATCAAGCCGTGCGCCATGGTAACGGGGCAAGCCGGAATTGCTTACTGAAAGGTTCGGCAATTCTGCTCCGGAACGAGACTCCCCGGAATTGCACGCAACCGCCTCGCACCGACCGGCGGCTCTCTGGAACGGCATCAAACCGGGAATAATTCCATCACTGCATTTGAAAAATATCGGAACTATAATACCACAAATCAAAGGTCTTGTCAAGCGTTTCTTGAAAAAAAGTTGCTCCGGGGAAGATTTTTCTTGATTTTCTCATTCCGCCGCCGGTTTTTGCAAAACCGTAAGCAGATCCCGAAGTCGGGTTTGAACGGTATATCCCAGGGAAAGATATTTTTCATACAGTTTGCTCTCCCGCTCGTCCATGCCGCCGCGGCAGTCGATCACGACGTAATCCACGTCGGTTTCCGCGCCGTGATAGTAGAGTTCGTAAACCGTTTTCCGGTCGGCAACGTGCGCCACGAAACAGGTCGAAACCGAAAGCGAGGCGTCATCGGGTAGTTCATCCAGAACCGCGTCCATCTGCCGGTAGGATTCCTTCCCGGTGTTCCATGCACTGACGTAGGTTGTCAAACGAGGTGCGACCGTTGCAAGATACAAACAGCAACAGGCGGTCGCGGCGATCAGGGCAAGGATGCGTCGCGGCGGAAGCGAAAGCTCTTTAAAGTTTCCCATGGCGGCGTAAATCAAAAACGCCGATATGCCGAAGTGATATTGAAAACCGATGTTATACTGATAGGTGTAATTCGTCAAAAGATTGAGCAGGAGCGGCATGAGCAGAATCCACCGTCCCGGCTTTTTGGTGCAGAACGGAAGAAGACCGAGCGGCAGGATCAGCTGCAGGAGATAAACGATCTTTCCCGCGCCCCCGCTTGATTCGGTGAAGAGCTGACGGAGCCAGTAGCCCGGATTGCGGATCGCGCCGCCGAGCATCCCGAGAAAACCGTCCGATTCGTTTGCGATCAGGTTGGAGTAGTGGTCAAACATCGGACCCTTGATCGCCGGATTCGGCGTCGCGTCGGCATAGAGCGCGGCGTAATGCGCTCCGAGGCGGTTGAGAATCGCCAATGCGCCGATGAAGTAGCCGACCGAGAGCAGGGCGAGCAGAGAACCGTGCAGATGTTTTCTGCGCCCGAGCAGCAGATAGAGCGCAAAGAGCAAAAGATAGAACGCCGCGTCCTCTTTCACCATCAGAATCATGACGGCAAACAGATACATCAGCGGATATTTCTCGCGCTCAAAGGCCCAGAAGAGCCAGAGAAGCAGGGGCGCGAGGAACAGATTCTCGTGGATGTCGTAGAAACAACCGGCGGAAAGTGCCGGATAGAAACAGTAGAGCACGCCGAACAGGATCGTGACCTTGCCAGAAAAACCGTAGTGACGGCAAAGCAGGATCACCGGAACGATCCCCGAAAAGATGATGACGGCTTGCAGGATCTGCAAGGTCATCGGCGAAGGAAAGATCGCGTAAAAGGGCAGGAGCAGATAGAAGATAGGAGAAATATGCACGGCGAAATGGGACATCAGAACGTCCCGCTCACAGGTCACAAGGGGCATCCCGGTGTCTTTCATGTAGCCGAACATATTGCAGAAAAGCCCGAAATCGAAATTCGGAGCGGAATAGGCCTTGTAGCGCAGGCAGGTGATCGTTGCAACAACCGTGCAGGAAAGGGTCGCCAGAAGGGCAAGCGAGATCCAAACCGACTTTTTGTCGGGATGAAGCCGATCCAACAGCGGTTTGCATTGGTCAAACGTGAAGATCACGCAAGGCAGATAAACCGCAAGGATCCCCAGGCAAAGCAGGAAGCCGGACACCCCGCCCGGACCGTTCCAGAGCCAGTTGACGACGCAGGCGGTCAAGGAAACGAAGAAAAACAGCGCGTCGGTCGGGATTCTCGGGAAAGAGGCGGCGAGGACCGTTGCCAGCAGAAAGGAAAGGACTGCGGTCGGCAAGAGCAGGAGCAGGGAAACGTCCTGCGCAAACGCCAGATGCAAATATGCGCCGCTTCCGATCGAGAGCCAAAGAAAGAACACGCAAAAACAGCCGAACAGACGCGGCATCCATTTCGATAGCGAAAACGCGCCCGCGAGCCGCTGCATCATCTGAGCATTCCGAGTTTTCATAACCGTCAGGAATCCTTTTTCTTGGAGCGGGACGAGGAACGGGTTCCGGAGTTGAGAACGTCGGAAAGCCCGAGCAGATAATCCGCGCTCACCTGATAATATCTGCACAAAGCAATCAGATGACGGATCGGCATTTCGTTCGCGCCGCGTTCATACCGGGCGTACATGGTCTGCGAAGTGCCGAGATAATCGGCGATCTGCTGCTGCGTTTTATCGTGATCCTCCCGCAAATCGCGGATGCGTTTCTGATAGGTTACCGTAAAAATCACCCCCCTGATTCTCTATCTATTATAGCAAGTAAACAATTTTACTACATGATTTAATAAAAAAATATACTAAAAACCGGATCTGCCGTTTGGCGGGAGCCGGAAGATCGGTTTTCAGGCGTTCGTCGGGAGGATCGTGGCGTCCTTTCCCTGGTGCTCATCGTAAGCGTACTGCACCATGCGGAAGCCGCCGTCGTCGGGATATTCGGCGATCGAAACCGAGGCGTTCCCGTTCCAGGGGACGCGTTCAAGCTCAGAGGGCGGGATCCCCATCCAACGCGCACCCATGACGCGAACCGGCGTGGCGTGCGTGAAGACCGCGATCTGTTCGCCCCGGTTTTCTTGCAGGATCCGGTCGATTGCCCGATATACCCGGTCGGCAAGTTCGACGATCGACTCGCCGCCGTCCGGACGCGCCTGCCCGAGATGCTCGTCCCAGACGCGCCGCGTTTCGGGGAAGAGCGCCTCCAATTCCGGATAGGAGTGACCTTCCCATAGCCCGGCATAGAGCTCTCGGAGGTCGTCCGATTCCACGATCGGCAGACCGACCCGTTCGGCGAAGACCTCGGCGGTCTGCCGGGCGCGGATGAGAGAGCTGGAATAGATCCGGGTGATCGGAAATCGGGAGAGATATTCGGCGGTACGCTCCGCCTGACGCAGACCGAGATCGGTCAGTATAGTATCGCTCTGCCCGGTGAAGACCCCGGCGAGATTGCTTTCGCTTTGTCCGTGACGAATGAGATAGAGGGTAGTCATGGAAAGTTTCCTCTTCTGAAAAAAGTAAGTAAAATCTTTGGGCGTTGATACACGTCCGAAAGGTGGATTCCGTTGAAAAAACCTCGCCATTCGACGAGGTTTTTTCTGGCGGAGAGAGGGAGATTCGAACTCCCGGTCGGTTATTAGCCGAACACACGATTTCCAGTCGTGCGCCTTAGACCAGCTCAGCCATCTCTCCGTTCCGACGTGTATTTTACCACATTCTTTTCCCTTTGTCAAGCGATTTCGGGCTTTTTTTCAAAAAAACTTACAAAACGGAAACCGCCCCCTCGAGAGAGAGCGGTCTGATATTCAATACCCTCCGCGCTTTCCGCGTAGCCGCCAGAGGGCTTTGCGCAGGACGTCGGCGGCGAAAACAGAGAGCGAGAGCGTCAGGGTGAAGAGCAGTTCGCGCGGCAAGAGCGGCGCGGTACGCAGAACGCTTCCGCCGAGATAGACGAACAGGATCTGAATGGTCAGCACCGCGAGCATGATGCAGAGAAAAACGGGATTTTTCCGCAGTCCCGCCCAGAGTTTGAGCCGGTCGGTGCGCGCGTTGAAACAGTTGAACACCGATGAAAAGATGAAAAAGACGAAAAACGCGGTCAGAAGGTAGAGATTCGAGGGCTCGGAGCGAAAATGGGACGTGATGAGCGGATGTTTGAGAAAGAATAGAGAAACAGCGACCGTAAAGCCCCCGAGCAGGGAGATCTGATTGACCATATAGCGGTTGAGAATACTTTCCTCCCGTTTTTTCGGCGGTTCTTTCATATAATCGGGAAGCGGCGCCTCTCCGGCAAAGGCAAGCCCACCCAGAGTGTCCATAATGAGATTGATCCAGAGCATCTGCACCACCGTCACAGGCGAATCGATCCCGAGGAAGGGACAGATCATCGTCACGCCGACCGCCGAAAAATTCATCGTCAGTTGCAGGGTGATGAATTTGCGGATGCTCTTGAAGACCGTCCGACCGTAGAGTACGGCGCGGACGATCGAGGCGAGGTTATTATCTAAAATAATGATATCTCCGGCATCTTTTGCCACCTGCGTGCCGTCCCCCATGGCAAACCCGATGTCGGCGCGGCGAAGCGCCGGCGCGTCGTTGATGCCGTCGCCGGTCATGCCTGTCACAAGTCCGGCTTCCTGCGCCACGCGCACCAGTCGGCTTTTGTCGGTGGGCAGGGCACGGGCAACGACGGCAAGCCGGGGCAGAATTTCACGCAGCCGCGCATCCGATAGTTTTGCCAGATCGGCGCTTTCCAGTGCCAGATCGTTTTGCTTATTGAGGATCCCGCAGGAACGCGCGATCGACGCGGCGGTCTCTTTGGAGTCCCCTGTGACCATCACCACCTGCACGCCCGCGCCCTGCAAATCCGCGACCGCCTGCGGTGCTTCCGCGCGAAGCGGATCGGAAAGGAAGACCAGACAGAGCAGGGAGAGCGACCCTTTCACACCGTCCGCGTGGCGCGGCGCAGGGATATTTTCTTCCGAAATTGCAACCGCGACGACGCGTGCGCCCTGTGACGTCCATTCCCGGAGCTTTTCTTCCGTCCGACCGCGCCGGAAGGGAATCTGCCCGCCGTTCTGTCCGATTGCCGAACGCACGGAGGGGAGCAGCTTTTCGGGTGCACCGGAGAGGATCGTGACCGGGTGCTTTCCGCGCCAGCTCACCGCCGCATATTTCAGCGTACTGTCAAAAGGAAGCCGGGAGGCGATCTCGTCGCCTGCCGGAACCGTGCGCGGCAGCAGAGCGGCGAGCATGGCGCGATCGGTCGCGTTTCCGCCGAGCGCGCAGGGCTTTCCTGCATTGTCAACGCCTGCCGTCGAACCGCCGCCGAACGCCGCGAGCGCAAATAAAGTCTGCGCCTCTGTCTGCCGGGCAAAAAACTGCGCCGGGGTAACGGTATCCCCGTCGGCAAGGTACAGTGTGCCCACCTGCATCTGCCCTTTGGTCAGCGTGCCGGTCTTGTCGGTGAAGAGCAGATTCATGCTCCCCGCCGCCTCGATCCCGACCGGGCGGCGCACCAGCACCTGATCCTTCACCATGCGCCGGATGTTGGAGGAAAGCACCACGGCAACCATCATGGGAAGCCCCTCCGGAACGGCGGTCACGACCACGGTCAGCCCGAGTGTGAAGGCATGGAATAGTTTGGAGAAAACGTAGGTCTTGTCGCTGAATTTATAGGCGATCACGTCCCAGCGCATTCCGCTGTCGAGCAGAAAGACGTGGAAGAGATAGGCGAGCGCGACCAGAATGGCGGCAATGTAACCGAGTACGCTGATCTGACGCGCGAGTTTCGCCAGCCGCAGTTTGAGCGGACTGTCCCGTTGTTCCATCTGGATCTCACGCGTAATTTCTCCGAGGAAAGATGCGTCCCCGACGGCGGTGACGAAAAGCTCTCCCGAACCGGAAAGCACGGTACAGCCCCGGAAAAGTGCGGAGGGAGAGGACGGTTCCGTTTTTTCGTCTGCCGTCGGATATTTGTTAATCTCCCGGCTCTCCCCGGTCATTGCCGACTGATCGACCGAAAGATTGCCCCGGAGCAACCGACCGTCCGCCGGGATCAGATCGCCTGCCGAGAGCAGAACCATATCTCCCACCACTACGTCGGCGATCGGTATTTCGCAAACCCGTCCGTTCCGCCGCACGCGGCAGTGCGTTCCGGCACTGACGCGCGAGAGCTGCGCAAAAGCACGTTCCGAGGAGTGTTCCGAGAGAGTGGAGATCAACGCCGCCAGAAAAACGGCGGCACCGATTCCGGCGGTTTCCACCCAGTCGGCGGTTTTGAAGAGCAGAAGCAGATTGACGGCAAGAGCCGCGAGCAGGATCCGGATCACGGGATCGTTCAGGTTGGAAAGAAACTTGCGGAAAAAGCTTTTCCCTTTTCGCCTCGTCAGCGTATTGGAACCGTGCGTGCGGCGCGAGGCAAGCACCTCGCCGTCGGTCAGCCCCTCGCGTTTGATCCTCTGTTTTTCCTGCGTCACCGTCATGTCGTCCCCTCCCGAAGCTTGATCGGAACAGTATATGAAGGGCAGGGGGAGAAAAGAACGGAACGGATCAGAGTTGCGCTTTGAAGATTCTGATCGGTTTGTTTCGCTCCCGGCAGGCGTCGATGACGAATTTCGTTCCACGGGAAGTACCGTCCCAGAATGCCACGACCGCATCGGCATACGCGATGATTTCAAGATTCCGGCGCAGGGGAGCACCCTTGCCGTAGCGGGCGTAGTCGGGCAGGAATTCCCGGAGCGGGATCTTTTGCTCGTTGGCATATTGCCGGACGCAACGGTCGATCCCACGTGCCCCGCCCGATACCAGTTCGTCGATCTCCATTTCGGAAAGATAATCGGCTAAATGGACTGTCAAATTTCGTGAACCAATGATTGCAAGTTTCATAACAACTCCAAATTAGATACTTTTTAGGCATATTTTAACGCCATATATCTCATTA
>CAMYUQ010000060.1 GCA_947302045.1 uncultured Clostridia bacterium | reverse complement strand
CCTGCAAGTTCTGGGGTCTGGGCGGCGACGGTACCGTCGGCGCGAACAAGAACTCCATCAAGATCATCGGCGACCATACCGATAAATACATTCAGGCATATTTCCAGTACGACTCCAAGAAGACCGGAGGTATCACCATTTCGCACCTGCGGTTCGGCGATAAACCGATCAAGAGTCCCTACTACATCAACAAGGCGAACTTCGTCGCCTGCCACAACCAGGCCTACCTGACCAAGTACGACATGGTTTCCGACCTCGTTCCGGGCGGGACATTCCTGCTCGACTGCCAATGGAAGCCCGAAGAGCTGGACGAGCATCTGCCCAACTCGGTCAAGTCCTATATTGCCAATAACAATATCAACTTCTACACGATCAACGCCACCTCGATCGCCATGAACCAGATCGGCAACCCGAAGGTCAAGAACACCGTTCTGCAATCGGCGTTCTTCGCGCTGGCGCAGATCCTGCCCAAGGATGAAGCCATCGAATATATGAAGAAGATGGCGTATAAGTCCTATATCAAGAAGGGACAGGCAATGGTTGACCTCAACTATGCCGCCATCGACGCGGGTGCCGACGCATTCGTCAAGATCGACGTTCCCGCCGCATGGAAGAACGCCGGCAAGGATGCTCCCGCCAAGGAAGTGACCGGCGCGCGCGCCGACCTCGTTGACTTTGTGAACAAGGTTGTGGAACCGGTTGACGCCATGAAGGGCGATAAACTCCCGGTCTCCGCGTTCGAGAAATACGTCGACGGTCAGTTCCCGCAGGGTTCCGCCGCTTATGAGAAGCGCGGCGTTGCCGTCATGGTTCCGACCTGGTATCCCGAAAACTGCATCCAGTGCAACAACTGCGCGTTCGTTTGCCCGCACGCGGCGATCCGTCCGTTTGCCATGACCGAAGAGGAAGCGGCAAAGGCGCCGGCCGTCACCAAGTTTGCGGCGAAGCCGATCATCAAGACCAACTATAAGTTCACCATGTCGATCAGCCCGCTCGACTGCATGGGCTGTACCCTCTGCGTCAAGGCGTGCCCGGTTTCCAACAAGGCGATCGAGAACGCGCAGAAGACGGTTGCCGCAGAGCATCCTGAATACGATCCCAAGACCGCGGCGAAAGAAGCCAACAAACTGGCGGCTCCGAAGCTCGCGATCGCAATGGTTCCGCAGGCGAAGGAATACGCACAGCAGGAAGCATTCGACTGGGCGGTTGCAAACGTTGCCGAGAAGAAAGAGCTGATTGCCGCAACCGTGAAGGGAAGCCAGTTCAAGCAGCCGCTGCTTGAGTTCTCCGGCTCCTGCGCAGGTTGTGCCGAAACCTCCTACGCGCGCCTGATCACCCAGCTCTTCGGCGAACGGATGTTCATCTCCAACGCAACCGGATGCTCCTCGATCTGGGGCGGCTCCGCACCTGCAACGCCTTATACGGTCAACCGCGAGAGCGGCAAGGGTCCGGCTTGGGCAAACTCGCTGTTTGAGGACAACGCAGAGCATGGTCTCGGCATCGCGCTCGGTCAGAAGACGGTTCGCCAGAAGCTGATCGGCTACGTCAAGGAACTGCGCGAGAAGGTTGAGGACGCCGACAAACAGGCGATCATCGACGAATATCTGAATACCGTTGACGACGGAGAAAAGAATACCCCCGCAACTGCCGCACTCGTTGAAATGCTCGAAAAATGCGGATGCGACGCGGCGAAGAAGATCCTCGCGGAGAAAGATTACCTTTCCAAGAAGTCGGTCTGGATCTTCGGCGGCGACGGTTGGGCATACGACATCGGTTTTGGCGGACTGGACCACGTGCTCGCCTCCGGCGAAGACGTGAACGTGTTCGTCTTTGATACCGAAGTGTATTCCAACACCGGCGGACAGGCGTCCAAAGCGTCGAACATCGGACAGGTTGCGCAGTTCGCGGCGGCAGGCAAAGCCATCGGCAAGAAGAACCTCGCCGAAATCGCGATGTCCTACGGCTACGTCTACGTGGCGCAGGTTTCGATGGGCGCGGATATGAACCAGCTGCTCAAAGCGCTCAAAGAAGCGGAAGCATACCACGGCCCGTCGCTCATCATCGGCTATGCGCCGTGTGAGATGCATGGACTCAAAGGCGGTATGCAGAACTGCCAGCTCGAAATGAAGAAGGCGGTCGAAGCCGGCTACTGGCAGATGTTCCGCTACAATCCGACGCTGGAATCCAACAAGCTCTCCATCGACTCCAAAGAGCCGACGAAGGATTACGTGGAGTTCATCAAGACCGAGACCCGGTACGCGCGCCTGGCGCAGTCCTTCCCCGAAAGAGCGGAAGAGCTCTTCCAAAAGGCGGATGCCAACGCAAAGGCGAAGTATCAGCGGCTCCTCAAAATGGGCAAGCTCTACGAATAATCGACCATAACATCAATCAGAAGGACACCGCCCGCGGGCGGTGTCCTTCTTCGTTATGGAACGTTTTTTGTGCGACTTTTTTCAAAAAAAACGCGACCTTTATCTGGTACGGATCCGCTTTTGTACCGCGAAAGAGAGCGCGAAAGCCGCGGCAACCGAAGCAAGGTCTTTCGGCAGATAGGGGAGCGACGCGCCGAGGATCGCCTTGCCGACCGTGATGTGACTGACCACTGCGAGATGGATCACGCCGCACGCATGGCACAGGAGCAATCCGGCAATGCCGCACAGGATGCCGAAAACCCACTGCAAAACCGGTTTGCACCGCTTCGGATAAAGACCGCAAAGCAAAACCATGAAGAGAAACCCGTAAAGGAATCCGCCGGTCGGACCGACGAATTTCTGAAATCCCCCTTGCATTCCCGAAAAGACGGGTACGCCGACCGACCCGAGCAGGAGATAGATCCCGACCGAGGCAAGCCCGCGTTTCCAGCCCAAAAGGTAACCGCACAGGGCAACCGCGAGGGTCTGCAAGGTCATCGGCACGCCGAGGAAAGAGATCGGGATCGGCAGGATCGAAAGGATCGAGAGGATCGCCGCGAAAAGCGCGATCAAAACCAGGGAAGCGGTGTCAAAACGGCGATTCATCTCAGAGCGACTCCGCATACCGTACCGCGCCCATCGCGTCGGCGGAATAGAAATCTGCGCCGATCTGCTCGGCATATTCGGCGGTCAGAACCGCACCGCCCACCATCACGCGGCACCAGGGGGCTTCCCGGCGCAGAACCTTGATGGTTTCTTCCATCGCGGGGAGCGTCGTTGTCATCAGGGCACTCAGCCCTACGAGCGGCGCGTGCGTGCGAACCGTGGCTTCCGCCACCTTTGCCGGCGGCACGTCGCGCCCGAGATCCACGACCTGAAACCCGTAATTTTCAAGCAGAAGCCGCACGATGTTTTTCCCGATGTCGTGAATATCCCCCTCGACCGTTGCAAGGACAACCGTACAGCGAACAGGGAGATTCGCGCGTGAGACGATCGCGGCGGAGCGGATCACTTCAAAAGCCGACCCGGCGGCCTCCGCACTCATGAGCAGCTGCGGCAGATAGACTCGCTTCTCTTCAAATCCGCGCCCGACCGCGTCGAGTGCGGGCACGATCTCCTCTTCGATCACGGCGAGTGATTCCCGTTCTTTGAGCAATTCACGGGTCAGCGCGGCGGCGCGCTCGCAAAGACCGCTCTGGATCGCGCCTTTGAGCGTATCTGCCGGGGAAGTCCCGGCGGGCCCTGTGGAAACCGGAGCCGATAGCGCCGTCTGTTCGGGCAGCTGCGATGCGAATTTGAGATAGCTCGAACAGTTTGCGTCCTGCCCGGTGAGTGCCAGATGGGCGTGGTAAACGCCGCGCATGGCGAGCGAATCGGGGTTGAGAATGGCGGCGGAAAGTCCGTTTGCAAGAGCCATGGCGAAAAAGGTACCGTTCACTGTGTCCCGGGAGGGCAGACCGAACGAAATATTGGAAACGCCGAGCGAGGTATAGCATCCCAGCTTTTCCCGGATCAGCGCAAGGGATTCGAGCGTTACGAGGGCTGCGTTCGGATCGGCGCTGATCGACATCGCGAGGGTATCAAACAGAAAATCCTTTTCGGTCAGCCCGTATTCGGTGCCCACGGCAAGAATCCGCTCGGCAATTTTCAAACGTCCCTCCGCCGTTTCCGGAATACCGCTTTCATCCAGCGTCAGGGCAACGACAACGCCGCCGTATTTTTTCACCAGCGGAAAGACGGCGCGCATACTCTCCTCTTTGCCGTTCACCGAATTGACGAGCGCCTTCCCGTTGTAGCGGCGCAGAGCGGATTCCATCGCCGCGGGATCGGCGGTGTCGATCTGCAAAGGAATATCCGCCACGCCCTGCAACGCGAACATGACTTCGGTCAGCATCGCCTTTTCGTCGATTCCGGGCATCCCGACGTTCACGTCAAGCACGTCGGCCCCCGCTTCCTGCTGCCGGATGCCTTCCCGGAGCAGATAGTCGAGATCGTGCGCACGCAGTGCCTCTTTGAGCCGTTTCTTGCCGGTCGGGTTGATCCGCTCGCCGATCAGGATCGGCTCCTTTCCAAAGCTGACGGCGTGCGTATAGGACGCGATCTTTGTCTCGCTTTTTTGCAAAACGGGCAGAGGAGAAAGCCCCTGCAACGCGTCGCGCAGGGCACTGATATGGGCAAGCGTTGTGCCGCAGCATCCGCCGAGGATCCGCACGCCGGCAAGAGCGGCTTGACGCATCGCGGCGGCAAATTCGGCAGGACTGACGTCGTAAACCGTCCGGTCGCCTTCCACGCGAGGCAGTCCCGCGTTCGGCTTGCAGATCACAGGCACCGAGGCATATTGCAGATAATCGTTTACAACAGGCAACAGGGAATCGGGCCCGGCGGAACAGTTTACGCCGATCGCGTCAACGCCCAGCCCTTCCAGAATCGTCACCATGGTCTCGGCATCAGCGCCGGTCATGAGCAGTCCGTCCGCGCCGACGGCGTTGGTCGCGAACACCGGCAGGTCGCTGTTTTCCTTTGCCGCGAGAACGGCGGCTTTGGTTTCGTAGCTATCCGACATGGTTTCGATCACAATCAGGTCGACTCCGTATTTTACACCGATCCGCACGACCTGCGCGAAAATTTCCACCGCTTCCTCAAAATCGAGATCGCCGAGCGGTTTGAGGAGCCGCCCGGTCGGACCGATGTCAAGCGCGACGAATTTGGACTGCGGCGCCGTGGATTCTTCTCTCGCACGCACCGCATTCCGGATTCCCGCCGCGATCACGGCTTCCAACTCGGGTTCGGCAAAATGCAACCGGTTTGCGCCGAAGGTGTTGGTATAGACCACGTTCGAGCCGGCGTCGAACCATTCGCGGTGGATCTGCGTGAGCAGATCGGGACGCGAAAGATTCCAGCGCTCGGGTCGTTCTCCGGCGGCAAGACCTTCTTCCTGCAACCGGGTTCCCATTGCGCCGTCCAGGATCAGAAAATGATCGCGCAGATATGAGGACAAAGTCATGTCATGCTTCCTTTCTGCCGATGACGGCAGTGACCGATTTGGTGGGTATCATCAATAGATTTTCTCCGAGCGTCAGACCGATGCTCCGGGGACAGTCCAGAACCTCAAACAGAACTTTCTGGAAAGCCAGCGGCAAATCGCCGTATCCCGGGCTGAACCGCCGTTCGGGTTGATTGAACCGCGCCGTGAAAACATCGCAGAGTGCCTCGGTGCGCTCGGTAAAATAGGCGTCCGCAAGCAATGCTTTTGCCGGGGACAAACTGGAAAAGCGGGTCAGCAGCCGGTCGGCTTTTGCGCCGATCGTGGCGGCAAACAAAACCGCGTTCCGGTATCCGTTCAGGTGTGCGGCGAGGTCGCGGCTTTCCGCCCGACATACCCCGAAATCCACCCGGCCGTCCGACACGGTCACCGGACATTCCAGATAACAGATTTGCGGATCAAGGGGCGGCTCCGCTTCCCGTATGATCTCCCGGAGCAGGGGCTCGATCGCTTTGTCCGGCGCGCTTTTTGCGTAGCGCAGAACCGTTGAAATATCTGCCGGCGGCAATGCCGGACTGCATTTTTTTATCACCGGTTTCATTTTCCGAGGATCGCCGAGAGGTTGGCGGTGATCTGCTCGGCAACGAAGGGCTTGTTCATCGAGTAGACGTGTACGTGGTTGATCCCGTTTGCAAAGAGGTCGATGATCTGGTCGGTGGCGTAGGCGATCCCGGCCTGGCTCATCGCGGCAGGATCGCTCCCGAAACGGTCTACGAGAGAACGGAACCGCTGCGGCATCATCGAGCCGGAGAGCTTGATCGCGCGCTCGACCTGCCGGGCGTTTGTGATCGGCATGATGCCGGCAACCACCGGAACGGTGATCCCTGCTTCCCGGATCTTGTAGAGAAAGTTATAGAGCAAATGGTTGTCGAAGAACATCTGCGTGGTCAGAAAATCACACCCCGCGTCCGCCTTTTCGCGCAGATAGCGGATGTCGGCCTTCTGATCGGTGCTTTCGGGGTGGATCTCGGGGTAGCACGCGCCGCCGATGCAGAAGTTCGCATCGGAAGCACGCAACTCGCGCACCAGGTCGACCGCGTGCGGAAAATCCCAGCCGATCCGGTCGGACGGCTGCATATTTGCAGGCAGATCTCCGCGCAAAGCCATCACGTTTTCAATCCCGGCGGCGCGGATCTGCGCGATCTTTTCCCGAACCGATTGCCGGGTCGCCGAAACGCAGGTCAGGTGCGCCAAGGTCGGCACGCCGAGCGTTCGATTGAGTTCCTCGGCGATGGCGAGCGTATAGCGGCTGGTACCGCCGCCGGCTCCGTATGTCACGCTCATAAAAGCAGGACGCAGATGCGCGATCTGCCGCACGGCGGATTCCACGTCTGCAAAATCGGTGTCCTGTTTGGGCGGGAAGACCTCGAAAGAGATGGACGGCGTTTCCCGATTCAGAATTTCAGTCAGTTTCAAGGAAGAGATCCTTCTTTCCGTTTTTTTCCATTATAGCATAGAGAGATCCGAAAATCAAGCGTTTTATTCCTTTTTCGGGGCTTTTCCGCCGGATTTTCCGAAAAAAGGGACTTGCTTTTCGGGCAGAAAAAGCGTATAATAAAGGGGAACGGATCAGATCATGTCGAGGAACCGAGAGCAAACAGATGAAACAAAACGAATTCGTCCGCGCAAGCGGAGTACTCATGCATATCTCCTCCCTCTGGGGGGGCTATTCCGAAGGATCGTTCGGCAAAGCGGCGAAGGAATGGATCGATTTTCTCGCGGCTGGGGGCTTCCGGGTTTGGCAGGTGCTTCCGTTTTGCCTGCCGGATGATTGCAATTCTCCCTATAAATCTACCGGGGCTTTCAGTCTCAATCCCTGCTTCATCGACCTGCCCACCCTCTGTTCCGAGGGACTTTTGACCGAACGGGAACTCTCGGAGGCAGAGCAGAAAACGCCCTACGCCTGCGAGTTTGACCGCTTGCGGGAAGAGCGGTTCGCGCTCTTGCGCAAAGCGGCGAAGCGGGTCAAGGATCAAAAGCCGATCGAGAATTTTCTTGAAACCCACCCGAGAACGGCGGCGTTTTGTCGGTTCATGGCATTTCGGGAGGCAAACGGAAATAAGGAATGGATCGACTGGACGAACACGGCCGTTGATCCTGAAACCCTCCTGACCTGGCAATTCACGCAGTACGAATGCCACCGGCAGTGGCAACAGATCCACGCTTACGCCAAAGGAAAAGGCGTTCTGATCGTGGGAGATATTCCGATCTACGTGGCGTACGACAGCGCCGACGTCTGGGAAAATCCGGAACTCTTCCAACTGGATCAGACCAACCGACCCACGTCGGTCGCGGGCGTGCCGCCGGATTATTTCAGCAAGGACGGTCAACTCTGGGGCAATCCGCTCTACGACTGGAAGGCAATGAAGCAGGACGGCTACGCTTGGTGGAAAGAGCGGATGCAGTTCATGCTCGAACTCTTCGACGGCGTGCGCATCGACCATTTCCGGGGGCTGGAATCCTATTGGAGCGTCCCGGCGGGGGAGAGAACGGCGCGCAACGGCAAGTGGGTAAAAGGACCGGGGATGGATTTCATCCGGGCGATCCGGCCGATCTGCGAGGGCAAATTGGTGATCGCGGAAGACCTCGGTGTTATCACCGATGCCGTCCGGAAACTGGTCGAGAAGAGCGGCTTTCCGGGCATGCACGTGTTGCAGTTCGGCTTTTTGGGCGACGCAAATTCTCCGCACCTGCCGCATAACTACGACGAAAACTGCGTCGCCTATACGGGTACGCACGATAATAATACTTTGCTCGGGTACGTCTGGGAGCTCGATCCATCTACCCGGGCAAGACTGCTCGACTACTGCGGATTCAAGGGAGAGCATTGGGACGCCTGCTATCCGGATATTCAACGAATGATGTGGGAGAGCCACGCGAAGCTGGTGATTCTGCCGGTGCAGGATCTGCTGCTATACGGAAGCGACACCCGGTTCAACGTTCCGGGGCGGAGCGAAGGGAATTGGAGCTACCGGCTCAAACGGGAGCAGCTGAATGAAGTGGATCTTGCCCGTTTCCGGCATTGGAACGAACTTTACGGCAGAGAAAAATAAAATGACAAAAAAGTCCGCACAGCGAGAAAAATCGACCGGCGGACTTTTTTTGAGCGAAAAAAGGGAGGCGCAGAGAAGCCGGATTTGTCCGCCGGAGGAGAAAAAATTGAAAAAAGGGGTTGACAAAAGAGGGGAAGCGTGATATAATAAGCAATGCGAACCGAAAGACGGGGAGCGAGAGTTCCAAGGTGGGTGACGCCGGTGTGGCGGAACTGGCAGACGCCCGGGACTTAAAATCCCGTGATACGAAAGTATCGTACCGGTTCGATCCCGGTCACCGGCACCATCGGGGGACAAAAGAATATCGCGGAGTAGAGCAGTCTGGTCAGCTCGTCGGGCTCATAACCCGGAGGTCGTGAGGTTCAAATCCCACCTCCGCAACCAAGTAGTCCAGTGCAAAAAGATACACCCTGAAAAACCGAGGATTTCCTCGGTTTTTCTCGTTTTTTCGCCGTTTTTCTCGATTTTTCAAAAATCGACATATTGGTAAAATAAAAAGATACACGCCAAAAATGGACCCGTTTGGGTGGGAAATGAACCTTGTCAATCGGTGTTTTGAGGCAGAATTGGGAGATTTTTTCTCTTAATTCTGCCCCTTTTTTTGTTTTTTTAAAAAAAATAAATGTTAATTTTCTATGTCCAAAAAAAGGAGGGCGAAGCCACATCGGTTACATATTTAAAAAGGAAGACTGCGACTGCAAATACTGTCTGTATTACAGCCGCAGGAAATGCAAGGCAAGCCATTGTTGCTGTCTGGAAGACAAGATCCGGACGGGATCCCCCGTCTGTAATTCTGCTGACAAAAAAGAATACCAAGAAAGGATCAAAAAGAAGAAATGAAAATCACAATCAGAAATCCCGAATCATTCGGGACTTTTTCTTTTCCGTGCGGAGATGACGCATTGGAAAACCTGATGAAAGAACACTACCCGCAAGCCCTTGAAACCCGTATCATTCCCGTCCATGAATTCGTCTCCCCGAAAGAGTTCTCCTTCCTGAACGGTCGGGAGATCGACCTCGATGAACTGAACTTCCTTGCCAAGCTCAATGATCGCTTCGACCAACGGGAAGAAGCGCAGTATTTTGCCTTGATGCAAATCAAACATCCGGAAAGTGTCAAGGACCTGATCAATCTTTCGGAATATAACGATTTGGGAGAGTATGCTCTCATCCGTGACGTCTCGGATCCCAAAAAGGTAGGAAAACAATACTATCTTCATACGCATGGCGTCATGGAACCGGATCAATTCACCGAAGAAGAACTGCATGAAATGGGTCGCAATCTGCTCCAATCTGGGAAAGGGATCGTCACCGAATACGGAATTCTGTTCCCGAGCGAAGAACCCTGCAACGCGGATCAGAGGACGGAGCCGTTCTATAACGGAAAGACATTCCCCGAGTATTACCACAATTCCGGTATCGCGGGGATCTCGATCCGTCACGGCGACGAGGTGGATTATCTCTACTTCCCGGATGATGAAACCGCCATTGCCCGCGCGCTTCGCCGTGTAGGAGCTG
>CAMYUQ010000059.1 GCA_947302045.1 uncultured Clostridia bacterium | reverse complement strand
TCAAGGGATTCCAGATGACCGATATCGAAGACAGCAAACGGAGCATTCGTTTCGTGGCAGGGATCAGCGATGATCTGGACGCGGCAGACAAAGTCGGCATCGAGATCAGAGTTTATGACGGCACCAAAGAAGGGGACGTCTTCAACTACAAGACTGCCAAAGGCGTTACCACAGGAGTCAATACTTCCATCTATGCAGACGGAGAACTGGTGACTGCTACGGAGTTGGGTGCAAATTACCTCTATACGGCAATTCTCAATAATGTCCCGACAGAACTCGGCACGGTCAGATTGCTGGTTCGCACCTACCACATCGTGGGCGATGATACTTATTACGGCAATTATTCGTTCGCAACTTTGGATCTTGCAAACTGATTTGAAAGGGGAAAAAAGAAATGAAAGAATACACGAAACCGGAATTGTATTTCGTTGAATTATTTGAAGATCTCTTGACGCTTTCAAACAGAGGGGATGATTATTTGAACGATAACATCATCATGGATTGGAATAATCTGTAATTCTGGCAGAAAAAAGTTCCATAGCACAAAGCCCGACGAAGCCGTTTTGCGGCTTCGCCGGGCAGGGCAACCTTTGATACTGTTTTTGGGGGAAAAATATGAAACGCACGCTTTTGATTCTCACAATTTTATGTATGCTTACGGCGGGGTTACTATTTGCAACGGCCTGCAATAAGAACGGAAATGATATGCCGATAGATCCGGGCGTGTTGATTGCGGGAAAAGAAGGAAGTGCATTTTCTATTATCTACCCCGCACGTTGGGAAGACTATGAAATGAATGCGGCAACGTCCCTGAAATATGCCTTCTCGGCGTCTTATTCGTCCATTCCGAAGATGGTGGATGATAGCAAGTCTGAAAACGAATACGAGATTCTGGTCGGCAACACAAACCGTCCCGAAAGTTCCGCAGTATTGGAAGGGCTGAACGATTATGGTTGGGCCGTTCGCGTCATTGGCAAAAAAATCGTCATCAACGCGAAGAACTGGCAGTATTTGGCGGATGCGGCAGAATATTTTGCAAAAACCTATGTCGGGAGTGTGGAACAGCTTGGCATCAATCATATCTCCGATCACATTGAAAATCTGGAGAAGCATGGACAACCTTATATGATCTCGGTAGGGAGTCGTTCGGCTTATACGGTAGCTTGTCTCTCGTCGGGATCAAACTATCTCAAATCATCGGCATTGTCCTTCTCCAAAACGCTCAAAACCGAGCAAGGCATTTCGATTTCCGTTTCAACCAAAGGCGCACCGTCGTCCGGCAAAGCCATTCTGCTCAAGACCGATGATACAGTCGACGGCTGGAAGATCGTTTTCGAGGAGAACGGGAATATCTCGATCCTCGGGAGGAACGATGGTCTCGCAGTATGCGCCCTTAACTATTTCAATTCCGAATATTTGAAGAAAGATGCCGAGGGAGACATTCAAATCAAGAATGCGCAAGCGGTCTCCAACATGGCGTCTGACTATGCAAGATCGGGTTGGCTTTTAGCGGCACCGGCTTATGAAAGCGGAACACTGGCTCCCCGGCTTTACGATTGCGGCATGGGAATGCAGGATGACAACGGTTCTCCCAATGCCGAAAGAAGTTTCATGATGTGCGTTTCCGGAACTACGGCGGCGCAGTTTAATTCTTATCTTGATAAGCTTTCCGATTGCGGTTATAGGGTCGACAGCGAAAACATCGTACCCTGTTCCAACGGGAAAAACAATCTGTTTTACGGTTATCGGAAAGGAAAGCAATATCTTTGGGTTTATTATCTCGCAAAAACGGGAGAGGTGCGCGTGATCGAAGATCGCGTCAGCACGCCCGAATCCGAATTTGAATATACATTTGATTATGACGATAACACCGCTACGGAAATCTATCTGTACGGTATGAAATATCAGCCCCAGGGCATGGGATACGGCGAACCGGGAGGAGATCAGAGCTCCTGCAACAACGGTTTGTTTATGATCATCAAGCAGGCGGACGGTTCTGTCTTTTTGATTGACGGCGGATTTTTCGTGCAAGCGACCCCGAAAGCGGTCACCGGTTTGTGGAATTTCCTGCATGAGATCACCGGAAAATCGGAGAATGAGAAGATCGTGATTTCCTGTTGGTTCGTAACGCATCCGCACGGCGACCACTATGCGTTCGTTTCCTCTTTGATCACTTCCTACAACGAACATCTGGATCTGCAACGGGTCATGTTCAATTTCCCGAATCCGAGCGAGATGACCGGGACCGATATGGGGATCGAGGGCAAGATCCGGACGGCAGTCCGGCAGTATTTCCCGAACGCGATGTTCTCAAAATGCCATACGGGGCAGTCGATCCTGCTCGGCAGTATGACCATCGACGTGCTGACCACCCAGGAAGACGCCGTTTCGGCAACGACCGGCAAAAGCACGCTCACCGAAGGCAACGCAATGACTTCGCTTCTCCGGTTCACCTTTGCGGACGGCACGCGTTATATGGAGCTTGGGGATTTCTCGGAAAGCAGGGAAGGAGCCCTCTTGGATATGTATCCCGACACGGAGTTCAAATGCCAGATCTCCGATGTAGCGCACCACGGGTTCAATAGAGTCCAGCGCCTGTATAACAAGATCGCCGCGCGGTATATCCTTTGGAGCAATTATCCCGCCGAAGATTGGTTAGAGACAACCGAATCGGCAAAGTGGCGGAAAGTGGTTTCCAGGGATACCCGTCAATACGTGCAAGCCGCTAATCCCAACGTCAAGATCTATTATGCCGGTTTGAACACGGCAAAATTGGAATGCAAAAATAGCGAGATCACCGTAACCTTGACCGATCCCGTTTATTGATCGGAAAAATCGCGAAAAATTTGAAAAGAGGAGAAACGATGAATTTTTCGGTTTTGAAGAAAGAATCCGGAGTATCAGTTACCCTTCGGGAAAGAGAAAGGCAGAAAGGCGTTCTGCTTTTGGATGTTGAAATGACTTTTGCGGAGCAGAAGATCCCCGAGCAAGTGGTTATCGGCTGGACTTTTCCCTGCATTGACGTTTATTCGATATGGCGACCGCATTGCAGTCCGGCGCGGAATATCGGGCCGGATTGGTCAAAGCGTGCGAGCAGTTCCCGCCTTGCAAGCGGAGCGCCGTTTTATGGGGTACTTTCCTATGAAGGGAAAAACCGCATGACGGTTGCGGTTTCGGACGCACATACGCCTCTTGAAATCGCGATGGGAATTTGCGAAGAGACTTCCGAGATCGCTTGCGAGGTTCGGTTTTTCACCAAACCGATCAACTGCCTTTCCGCTTATCATGCCACAGTGTATATTGATACTCGTTCGATTCGTTATGAGGAATCCATTAAGGAAGCAGATCACTTCCTGGCTAAGGACTGCGGCTATCCGTCCGCGCATATTCCGGAAGCGGCAAAACGACCGATGTATTCCTGTTGGTATTCCTTCCACCAGAACATTGATGTGGATGCCATTGTTGCGCAATGCAAGCTTGCCAAAGAATACGGTATGGAATCGGTCATTGTAGACGACGGCTGGCAGACCGATAATTCCGAACGCGGCTACGCCTATTGCGGTGACTGGGAGGTATGTTCCACCAAAGTGGCGGATATGAAAAACTTTGTCGACCGCGTTCACGAATGTGGTATGAAATTTATCCTTTGGTATTCGGTTCCGTTCGTCGGGATCCATTCCAAAGCCTACAATCGTTTTTCGGATATGTTTCTGGACGGTACGAAAGAAGTGTCCGGAGAAGATTGGGCACGTCTTGATCCCCGTTATCCGGAAGTGCGTCGGTATCTGACGGATATCTACGTGCGGGCGCAGAAAGATTGGGGACTTGACGGTTTTAAGTTGGATTTTATTGATTTTTTCAAACTGTTCCCGAAAACCAAAGAATTTGATTCGCGTTGGGATACGCGCTCTTTAGAAGAAGGAGTGGACCGGTTGCTTTCGGAAGTAACCGAAGCGCTTCGTGCGATCAATCCCGATGTGTTAATTGAATTCCGGCAGTCCTATTTCGGTCCCGCGATTCGGAAATACGGTAATATGATCCGTATTACGGATTGCCCGAACGATCCACTCTCCAATCACATTTCGATTTCGGATATGAAATTTGTTCTGGACCGTACGCCGGTTCATTCGGATATGCTGATGTGGAATCCCGCCGACACTGTCGAATCGGTAGCGCATCAGATCATCTGCGTGCTCTTCAGCGTACCGCAGATATCGGTTTTCCTGGACAAAATTCCGGAAGAACAACGCAAGGTGTTGAAATTCTGGCTGTCCTACTGGAATGAAAACAGAGAGATTTTGCTCGACGGCGATTTTTCGGCTGATGAACCCGAACATCTCTATACGCAAGTGCGGGCAGCAAAAGGCGGACATACGATCGCCGTGGCGCATGGCAACCCGGTTCTGGAAGTCTTTGAGGATGGAAAGTTCGACTTTATCAACAACATGGGCGGAGAGTTCCTCTTGATCCGCGCCGAAAAAGACCTCGGAGAAAAACAGTATCGCATTTTAGATTGTATGGGAAATGAAGTAGAAAGCGGAAAGGTCGATTTGAGCGTCGGAATCCATGATTTCAAGATTTCGAAATGCGGGATGTTGCAATTAATCTAAGCTATGGAAACAGGAAAAGAAGTATTTAAGAAGATCGCGTATCTGTCAACGTTCACGGGAAAGGAAGCCGAAACGGTGGAATTTCTGCTTCGGGAACAGTATTTCAACGCCGATCTTTGGAAAAAGTTTGTCAATCAGTTCCGTCTGCGGCTCGATGGGGATACCGTTGGATGGCGGGGGGAATATTGGGGCAAAGCCATGCGCGGCGCGGTCATGGTCTATGAGGGCTGCCGCGATGAAAAACTATACCAAGCGATCACCGATTCGGTGAAGGATATGCTCACGGTTGCCGATCCGGACGGAAAGGTGACCACCTACGTCGGCGAAAACGAATTCCACTATTGGGATATCTGGAGCCGCAAATACGTGATCCTCGCGATGGAATATTACTATGATATCTGCCGCGACGAAGGATTGAAGAAAAAGATCATCCCGTTCATCATGGGATGTGCGGACGATGTGCTTCGGCACGTTGGGAAAGAAGCCGGAAAGATCTGCATCACCGACTCGCATAAATGGAAAGGCGTCAATTCTTCGTCGATTCTCGAACCGATGGTAAGGCTCTACAAACTGACCGGAGAACAACGCTATTTCGACTTTGCAACCTACATCATCGAAGAGGGTGGCGCAGAAGGCGTCAATATCTTTAAGCTTGCTCTTGAAAACGAAAAAATGCCGTATCAGTATGGTGACTCCAAAGCGTATGAAATGATCTCCTGTTTTGAAGGGATCGTCGAATACTATCTGGTCACCGGCGACGAAAAATACCGCAAAACGGCGGTGCAGTTCGGAGAAGCGGTTCTGAAAACGGATGTGACCGTCATCGGTTCCTGCGGATGTACGCATGAGCTGTTTGACCATTCAAGCGCACGCCAGACAGCACCTTACGACGGCGTGATGCAGGAAACCTGCGTGACCGTGACGTGGATGAAATTCTGCTCCCGATTGCTTTGCTTGACCGGGAATGCGAAATACGCCGATGAAATGGAGAAGTCTTGGTTCAACGCGCTGCTCGGCGCAGTCAATACCGAGAAGAAAGAATCGGGATTTCTGTATGAAAAGATCGTGAAGACCTATCATTGTCCGGTTCTGAAAAGCAGCTTTCTGCCTTTCGACAGTTACAGTCCGCTCACGGCAGGAAAAAGAGGGAAAAAGGTTGCGGGCGACCAACTGTTCAACGACGGGACCTATTTCGGATGCTGTGCCGCGATCGGAGGCGCAGGCATCGGGGTTTATCTGAATCATACCCTGCTTGAGAGCAAAGACGGCGTTGTGCTGAATTTCTATCGGAACGGAGCTTTTCAAACGGTGATGAATGAAGAGAAGATCGCCGTTCAAATTGAAACCGACTATCCGGTGAGCGGAAAGGTTCTCTTGAAACTGCAAAAAGATGGGAATCAGCCGATCTCGCTTCGTTGCCGGATTCCGGCATGGTCGAAACAAACGGGGATCGTATCCAACTTCGGAGCGTATCAACAAGAGAATGGCTACGCGGTCTGGAAAAATATTACGGAGAGCGGAACGGTAGAATTGGATCTGGATATGCGGATCCGGGTAGAGTATCCGGAGAAGTGGGATACGGATACCCTTTATGTGGAATATGAAAGACCGGCATATCGTTGTATTCCGACCGAGGTCAGGCAACAGCCGGAAGAACTGGACTATCTTTCTTTGCAAAGCGGACCGATCGTATTCGCGGTAGATTCCAGACTCGGAAAGAGCGCGGATGCGACCTTTGATCTAAACCTTGCAAGCGCGGTTGTGGCCGATGGCACAGCAGATGCAAAAACCCAAAAAGCAGGAATTTCTGCAAGGGTCGTCTGCCAATTGACCGAACGGAACGGAGATCCCATTACCCTGGTGGATTACGCATCTGCCGGGAAGAATTGGGATACCGACATTGCTGCGTGGATCAAGACGGCAGGGAGGGGGAAAAACTTATGAGAACGAAAAGACTAAAACGGATCTTTCTTCCGGTCATCTTGCTGTTCCTTTTGATCCTGTTTACCGTCCAGACGCCGGCAATCATAACGCCGTGGATCGACGTGCCGGAGGAAACGGAAACAGGCGAATCGGGAGAGGTTACAGATGAGCCGCTAAACGAAGAAGAATCGACGGATGGAGGGAAAGGATCGACAGAGATCGAATCCGATTTTGCAAGAGATGCGGAAGCAAACACGCAACGCGAAATTGAAGCGACTTCAGAGCGATCTGCAGAGGCGGCGAAGAAGAAAGGGTGCGGAAGTATGATCCCGGAAAGCGGGATCTGGGTGATTTCTCTGACGGGGATCACGGCGATATATTTTCTAATGCGAAAGGGGAAGCATAATGAAACAGCAAGTTGAATGCAAACAGCAAGGCAATGCAGAGTATCAGAAGCCGGATCTCGAATTTGTAGAATTCGAGCCGGTATGGTGCGACGGTTCATACGATCCCATCAAGGGCGACGATGAAACCCCGTTCATTTTCCTGTAAACAAATCTGCAAAACGCGAAAGGAGAAGAGAAATGAAGAGCAGAAGAATTTTATCATTCCTGTTGATCTTTGCCATGCTGGTAACGTTGATCGTACCGCTGACGGTCACAACCGTTTCGGCGGACGTGACACTGATCACCAACCAGGCAGGGCTTGCGGCAATGTCTGCAACCGGCAGCTACAAGCTGGCAAACGACATCACCATCAGCGGAACGTGGGAATATTCCACTGTTTTCACGGGTGCGCTGGACGGTGACGGACACACCATCACCTATGCCAACGGAACCACCGTCATCGGCGGTCTGTTCCAGCAGGTGAGTTCAAAAGCGGTTATTCAGAACCTCAACCTCGTGCAGGCGGGTTCTACCACCTATACGCCGGTCACGCCGGGCGGATCGGGTGCCTACTGCGTGGGCGCACTTGTTGCGAGCATCGAATATCCTTCGGACTGCAACAATACCTCGATCACCGCAAACGCGGATAACACGGTCAAGATCCGGAACGTGACGGTCACGGCGAACATCACCTCGATCACCACCAAGGATAACAACAAGGGTTATGCGGTTGGCGGTATCGTCGGTGAGATCGGTATGGTTACCAGTTTTACCAACTGTACCTTCAACGGTTCGATCAGCGACAGCAGCCGTACCAACACTGATAACAATAAATATACGAGCGGTTACGGCGGAATCGTCGGTGTCCTGATCCGCAACGGCGGAACGCTGACGGTCAGCCAGTGTATCAACAACGGCAGCATCACCGGCTACGCCTCGATGGGTGGTATTCTCGGTCATGCACGTGAATGGGGCGGCGGAGCAACTGCGCCCGCGGCAATCACGATCGAAAAATCGATCAACAACGGAACGATCAACTGTCTGGGAACCGATACCAAGTCGAACGTCGGCGGTCTTGCCGGTTACATTTACGTCAAAGATGCGGCAACCGCAACCTTCAAGCATTGCATCAACACCGGTACGGTCACAAAGGCGTCCAGCAGTGCGCATTCGGGCGGTATCCTTGGCGATATGCGCCGCAACGGAACCAACATGAAATTCATCGGTTGCGTGCAGGAGAGCGCCAACGTCACGGGCAACCAGATCGCAACGACCTCGCACGGTTCCGGAAATCCGGAATATACGAAGGTCTATGCATATACTACCGTTTCCGGTCAGGCAACCGGTGTCTACGATGCGGCAACCTACTTGACTGCCTATAATAACCTGAACTACAATTATCCGGGTGTTTATGCGCTCGATGCCGACGGCGTCATCATCCTGAGATGGACGCTCTCCGGCGTGGTGGATATCACGAACCAGGGCGAGCTTGCCGCCATGTGGGATAACGGAAACTTCCGGCTGGCAAACGACATCATTATCAGCGGAACCTGGAATTATTCCACTCCTTTCAAGGGTACGCTCGACGGTGACGGACATACCATCATCATTCTCAACGAAACGGTGATGACCGGCGGTCTCTTCCAACAGCTGAGTTTGAAAGCCACCGTCAAGAACCTCAATATCGTACAGCTCGGGCCGGTCATCTATACGCCGGTCACGCCGGGCGGATCGGGCGCCTACTGTGTCGGTGTGCTCGCGGCGAGCATCGAATATCCGGAGGATTGCAATAACGTTGCGATCACCTCGGACGCGGCGAACGCGGTCAATATCCAAAACGTCAACGTCTATGCGGATATGTCCTCGATCACAACCAAGGATAACAGCAAGGGTTATGCGGTCGGCGGTCTCGTCGGTGAGATCGGTATGGCGACGAACATTCAAAACTGCACCTTCACCGGTTCGATCAGCGACGTTAGCCGTACCAAGACCGACAACAACAAATATGAAAGCGGCTACGGCGGAATCGTCGGTGTGCTGATCCGCAACGGCGGAACGCTCACGGTTTCGCAGTGTATCAACAACGCGAGCATTACCGCTTACGCACAGGAAGGCGGCATCCTCGGTCATGCGCGTGAATGGAGCGGCGGCGGAACCGCGCCTCTCGCGCTGACGATCGAACAGTGTATCAACAACGGAACGATCAAGACCTTGGGAACCGATACCAAGTCGAACGTCGGCGGTATTGTGGGTTACGTTTACGTCAAGGATGCGGCAACCGCTACCATCCGTTCCTGCATCAACGCAGGTATTATCACAAAGGCATCCGGCACTGCGTATGCGGGCGGTATCGTTGGCGGTATGCGCCGCAACGGAACCAATATGCGGTTCATCGGTTGTTTGCAGGAGAGCGCATCTGTTGTAGGAAACCAGATCGCATCCACTCAGAACGGATCCGGAACCCCGTTGTATGAAAACAACTATGCGCGCGTGGCGACTTCGGGCGTTTGCACCGCGGCGTATAATGCTTCTACGTTTGCATCCGCGTATTCGACATTGAATGCGGCGTATGTCGGCGTTTATGCTCTGTATAACGATCAGGTCATTCTGGCATGGGCGGACGGAGAGAAAATCCTCAGCGTTGGAGGATTAACTTCGGGTAAGATCCGGAATCAGGCGGATTTGACGGCAATGTCGGCCACCGAAAGTTACACTTTGGAAAACGACATTACGATCACCGGGATCTGGGATTATTCCACCACCTTTACCGGAACGCTCGACGGCGACGGACATACCGTTACGTTCGCGGACGGAACTTTGATCGTCGGCGGTCTGCTCCGGCAGTTGAGCTCGAAAGCGACGGTCAAGGATATCAATGTCGTGCAGGAAGGATCGGCTGTCTGGCTGCCGATCAAGCCGGGCGGATCGGGCGCATACAGCGTCGGCGGTCTTGTGGCAAGCATCCAATATCCCGCGGATTGCAACAATACGGAGATCACCGCGGCTGCCGCGAACGAAGTCAAAATTCAGAATTCGAACGTCACGGCGAATATCACCTCGATCCATTCGATCAACAACGATCAAGGATATGCGGTCGGCGGCATCGTGGGCGAGATCGGTATGATCGCGACCATTGATACCTGTATCTTCAGCGGTTCGATCAGTGATATCGAACGCACCAAAGAAGACAGCGGCCGTCTGGTAGCCGGCTACGGCGGAATCGTCGGCGAGGTCATCCGGAA
>CAMYUQ010000058.1 GCA_947302045.1 uncultured Clostridia bacterium | reverse complement strand
GGGCTTTCTTTTCTTGCAAGAAAAGAAAGCCCCCCGCTCAAGGTCTAACCCATATCATTTCAGCCCCAATCGGGAGCGAAGTTTTGCGAAATAGAACGAGATGATTTTTGAGAGCGCGATATCGTAGAGGATGAAGCAGACGAGCGCGAGCAGATAGAGCAAAGCCAGCATCCAAACGCGCGATTCGAGATCGGGAGTCGTCAGCAGAAACCGAAAGCCGAGGTAAGAGAGCGCCGCGGAGAGGTGGAAGAACACAAGCTTGAATATCCACGAAAGAACCGGGCGGAGCCGCTCGGTTTTTTCTTTCAGGATGGGGTAGAACCCGATTAGCGGATAGAAGAGCGCCGGGGATTTTTGCGGCAGCAGGAGCCAGGCAAGCCCGGCGGTGACGATCCACATCATCCAGGGGTAGGCGCCTTTGAGCTCGATGACGGCGTAGATCACGAAGAAGGAAGCAAGCGCCGCGACCGAGAGGTCGACCGTTTCCAGAAGCGAACCGAGGGCAAGCAGGACTACCCCCAACGCCGAGAGCATTGCGCTGACGGTCAGCGCGATCGTCCGGCGGCGTAAATCTTTCCGCTTCATATCAGCAACAGGGGATCAGATCCCCACCCATCATTTCACAGCAGCAGTCGGCGCAGAGCAGGTTGCCGCAGCAGTTGCAGGCGGTACCAAAGGTGTCGGCGCCGTCGACGGTACGGTAGCCGGTGTTGTTTGCCTGCGCGCGCAGTTGATCCCGCGCGGTCGCGTATTCGGCGTTGTAGGGATCCATGGCGCAGGCACGGTCGAACAGTCTTTGCGCCTCGATGAAATATCCACGCTTGAAGAAAACGCATCCCATGAGGAAGAACCACTCGGCGTTTTGCTTTTCGCGCGGGAAAGAACGCAGGAGGCGTTCGGCTTCGCGGATGTTTCCGGCGTTGATATAGCTTCGGATCTGGGCGAAGAGTTGCCCGCTTTGCCCGTCCGCCTGATTCTGCCGGTGACCGGAACCGGACGTTCCTTTGTTGGAACGCAGTTTCTGGATCTCCTCGTAAGCGGCGTTGATCTCTTTCATCTTTTCGCTCGCAAGGTCGGCAAGCTCGCTGTCGCGGTATTTATCGGGATGATATTTGCGGGCAAGTTCATGGTACGCCTGCTTGATCTCTTCATCTGTGGCGTTGGGCGAGACGCCCAATACCGAATAGGGATTGTTCATGCGGTTACTCCTTTTGAGCCGAAGGTCGGCTCGGACTGTTCTTTTTGCGATGGCAGAATTCGATCGGCGGTGCAGGGCATACCGATATAGAGCGCGTTGGCAAGAACCTCGCGCAGCTCGGGGTAAGGGTAGGAGTCGATCAGTTCAAAGGCGCGTTGCGCGCCGGCAAGCGTTGCGCCGAGCGAGACGCGAACAGACTCCCAGTCGCCGCTCTCGGGGGACTCCCCGAACAGGCGCAGGAACGGATTGAACCGTTTTTTCTTCTTGTCTTTTTCAAAATCGTCGACGGCGTCCACAAAATAGATCCACCGTCCCACCGCGTCTCCGATCGTTCCGGCGATCCGGGCGGCGTCTCCTTCCAGACCGTTCGAGGCGACTTCGCGCATCAGTTCACCGAAGATCGCGGCAGGTTCGTCTGCCGATACGGAAGTTTCCGACCTTTCACATTCCCGCAACCGGGCAAGCTGTTTGGCAATTTCGGAAGCGAGCGACGGATTCCGCTTTTTTGCACGTCTTGAAGCACCCGAGAAAAGCAGTTTTGCAAGCCGGGCACGAAATTTTCCGAATCCGTGTTCGTCGGCCAGATCGTCCGCCAGTTTTCCGGCGGTCAGGAGAGCAGAGGCGTCGGCACAATAGATCAGCTGAGGAGTTTTCCGCATGATTTTCCGACGGTGCAGGGGATGGATCGGACAGCGAACCTTTTTCACGTCCGGTCGCTCACCGGTCAGGGAGAGGCGAAGCACGGCGAGAAAGGCAAAATCGTAGTTGAGAGTGAGCCGGGAGCATTGCCCGGTGCAGGAACCCATCGTCCGGCAAAGTCCGCAATAGCAGGCGCGGTAGCATTCAAAATCGCGCAGACGCAGGTCTGCCGACCGCGTTTTGATATACCCGAACATCTCCTCACCTCCCATCTCCTCTATCATATCCTGTTTTTTCCGAAAAAACAAGTGAATTTTGTAAACATTCTGCGCGGGAGAAATCTTTTTTGCCGAATCGGAGGAAGCCCTTGACTTTTTCACCGTTTCTGCTATAATAAAGTTAAATTCGGAAAGAGAGGAAATTCAGGATGAAATCAACCGAAATATTCGGCATTATCGGCGCGATGGAGAGCGAAGTCAAACAGCTCGCCGAGCGGATGACCGAAACAGAAACCGTGGAATACTGCGGCAGAATCTTTTATTCCGGCATTCTCGGCGGACAGAGAGTCGTCGTTTCCCAAAGCGGGATCGGAAAGGTTTGCGCCGCCGGATGCGCGCAGATTCTCATAGACCGTTTTAAGATTACGAAACTTATCAATATCGGGATTGCGGGAGGCGTCGGGGAAGGGCTGCACGTCGGCGATCTCGTGGTCGGGGTCGCACTCTGCCAGCATGACTTTGATACCTCCCTTTTCGGACACTGCAAAGGAAATTTCGGGACCGATCCCCAGGATCAGCCGACGCTCTTCCGCGCGGATTCGGAAATGGCGGAAACCATGAAACGGGTGGCGGCGGAAAAGATCGGTTCGGAATCGGTCCGCGAAGGCATTATTGCATCGGGGGATCAGTTTATCTGCGACGGGGATATCAAGCGCAGGATCCGGGACGATTTCCGTGCGGCGGCAGTGGAAATGGAAGGCGGCGCGATCGCGCAGACCGCATCCATGGCAAACGTCCCGTTCCTGGTTCTGCGGGCGATCTCCGACCTTGCGGACGGTTCGGCAACCGAATCCTTTGAGGCGTTTGAGATCGAAACCGCGAACCTTTGCGCCACCGTACTCGAAAATTTCCTGCGTTCTTATTGATTTCAGAGGGAACAGATCAGCCGTTCGAGAGCGGTGTAGCCCTGCGGAGAGAGTTTGAGCGCCGCGTCCGCCGCGTAGCAGGCGTCGAGCGCACGGCGCAGGCGGTCGGGCTGAGTATTCCGCAAACTTTTCAGGTAAAGCCCGACGCGGTATTCATGAATGCGCAGGACGCTTGAAATCTCCGCCGGCGTCGCGCCGTCCCGCGTCATTGCGGAAACGCCCGCCAGATCGCAGTAGGTGCGGATCACGTCCCCCAGAATCAGCAGGGGATCGGTGCGGCGGAGTTTGTAGTCGGCAAGAATCGCAAGAGCGTCCTCGCGGCGGCCTTCCATGACGGCGTTTGCAAACGCAAAGGCGTCGTATTCCGAGGCAGGGGTGCAGACAAAACGCAGATCCGCCTCGGTCGGCTCGGTGCGGCCGGATGCCAGGGTATAGTAACAGAGTTTATCCACTTCGCTCGCGAGCAGGTACATATTCCGTCCGCAGTATTCGAGCATGGAAGAACAAAGTTGCGGACTTGCGGTAACTCCATTGTGGGCAAAGTGCCGTCCCACCCAAGCGGCGAGCTTGGCAGGCGTGTTCCGTTCAAAATATACCGGTGTGAGGTAGGACGAAAGCTTGTTCAGAATCGGGCTTGGTTTCTTCGGCAGAAATCCGGGATCCAGACCGTCGGAGGCAACGTTGAAAATCAGGATGTTGTAGTCATAATCCGACGTTGTTTCCAGAACTTCGCAAAGGTCGTCAAGATCATGCGGACGCATGGTGATAAAGTTCAGACCGCTCACAACGATCAGTTTGCGGTCGGTCATCATCGGCAGGGGCATGAGTGCGTCGAGCAGTTTTTGCGGCGTGAAATCCAGCGCGTCGAGCTTCATTTCGTTGAACGCGGAAAAAACGGGATCCGGACAACCGGTCTCCCGTGCGGTTTTGAGAGCGAACGATTTCAGATAATCTTCCTCGCCGAAGAAAAGGTACCCGGAGCGGGGAGCGGATTTGATCTCTTTCCGGAAATCCGGTTCTTTCAGAAGTAACATGACCACCCCTCCTTTCTTTCCATGATACACGAAAAGTGCGGAAATGTCAAGGAAAAGAGGTGTTTTTTGGTGCAAAAGTTATATTTTTTCAAAAAACACTTGACAAAACGGGTACAAGTCGTTTATAATATACGTTGTCATTGTGTAAAAGCGTGTGAACAAACGCTTCCGATCCATCGTTAAAGGAGGTGCCGAAATGCTGAGAACCTATCAGCCCAAGAAACGTCAAAGAAAAAAAGAGCACGGTTTCAGAAAGAGAATGAGAACTGCCGACGGCAGAAACGTTCTGAAAAGAAGACGCGCAAAAGGCAGAAAAAGACTGACCTATTGACCGGCGGGAGAGCTCGTCGGATCGCAAACATAAAAACACCGACTGCCTGTTTCAACGCCTGTCGGTGTTTTTATTGTCAACAGAGAACCACACAATTCTGACGGAAGCAATGTCACAAAGGATCACGTATGAAATACAGAACCATTAAGGAACACCATCTTTTCGATAAGACCTTTCACCGGGGCGAGCGGTTCGGCGGGAAATATGTTTCCTGCTACGTTTTGCGCGACTACGCCGCCAAACGGTTACGCGACGCCAATCCGGAAAAAACGTTTTACAACCGGTTCGGCGTATCGGTCGGAAAAAAAGTCGGCAACGCGGTCACGCGGAGCCGGGTCAAGCGCGTTTTGCGCGCGGCATGGTGGGAAGTGGAGCCCGAGGTAAAAACCGGGTATCTCGTCGTGATGGTTCCCAGAC
Organism: uncultured Clostridia bacterium; assembly: GCA_947302045.1. Lineage (GTDB taxonomy): Bacteria > Bacillota > Clostridia > Oscillospirales > CAG-272 > UMGS1865. The sequence goes on along the minus strand of CAMYUQ010000058.1, from coordinate 5,416 downwards.
CCGGTATTCAGACGGCAAAATCGGGCGACGTTGCGCAGGATCTGCGCCGCGGATTTGCCCGGATCGGCATGATGAGGGATGGGAACGAGTCATGAAACGGATTTGTATTTTTCTGATCCGCGCTTATCAAAAGATACTGTCCCCCAAGAAAACCAGACCAACCTGCCGCTTTTCGCCAACCTGTTCCTGTTATGCCATTGAGGCATTTGAGAAACGCGGCTTTTTCGTGGGATTGATCCTCACGATCGGACGGATCTTCCGGTGCCAGCCGTTTTGTGCCGGCGGGTGGGATCCCGTTCCCGAAAAAGGACTGAGCAACCGGAGAAATCCGATGCCGCTCACAAAATATTATTATCCCGAAGAGTATCAATTGGAACGGGATGGGGACACAGAAACCTGACAGAACCGCGGCGCCGTGCGGGAATCGAGAATCGACGGCGCAGAAACCCCAAAAACAGAAGGGAGAACATTCAAAGACATGAAAAAAACGATTACACGCGCACTTTTACTCTTTCTGACCCTGGTCATGGCAATCGGTCTTTTGACGGGCTGTTCCAACAAGAGCACGACCGCGACGCTCGAATTTAAGACCGATTTCGGTTATACGCAAAAGAACAATCTGACGGAAGATCAACTGCAAGCCGCGGCAACCATGCTGAACGCGGTAAATGACGCAGGAACCGAGGATCCCTCGGTGAAAGATCAGTTGACGGTGGCAGGGAACGACACCACTGCCGTTTATGCCCTGATTAGCAGAATGAACGGAAAAGCGGATGAGGCAAAACAGATTGCCGACCTGACGCCGTATGAAAAGATCAATGCGGCGGATATTCAATCTCTGGTCGCCTCTTTCGATACGGAAGACCATATCGCGCCCTACGGAAACGGAAATCAGCTGACGAAGGATCAGCTCGAAAAAGCGGCGAAGCTGCTCAGCGCCATGTACGGGCAGGGCAAGTATGCCAAATACAGCACGCAGGATATGCTGATCGCGGCGTCCAGCGGCTATGACATGACCGCTGAAAACTTTGACGACAACAACCTCGGCATGCCCGGCGATCCCGTTGCGCTGACGAAGAATCTGCTTCGTGTGCTCAATGAAGAGATCAAGGGGATCGATTCGCTCAAAGCCAATGCCATTGCGGACTTTACACCGTACGAGAGCTTGAACGAATACGACGTGGAGTCGCTGATCGATGCCTTCCGGATCACCGTGGATATGACCGAATCGTCCGGATTCTTTGACAAACTGTTGCAGGGCGTCGGGAAGATCCTGCTCTGGATCACCAAATATCTGACCTTCGGCACAAACAATTATATCATCGGTATTTGCGTATTCGCGATTTTCATCGAGATCATTATGCTGCCGCTGGCGATCCGTCAGCAGAAGAATTCGATCAAGCAGGCAAAACTGCGCCCGAAGGAAATGGCGATCCGCAACAAGTATAAGGGACGCAACGACCAGGCGACGCAGCAGAAGGTCACGCAGGAAATTCAGGAGCTTTATCAGCGCGAGAATTTCAGCCCTTACAGCGGATGTCTGCCGTTGCTGATTCAATTTCCGATCCTGATCGCACTCTATCGGATCGTGGTCGACCCGCTGAAATATTTTCTGGGTGTCACGAGCACGGGCGCGACGGCGGCGATGCACGCCTATTCCACCGCTGCGAAAGCCGCGGGAGGTCTCGGCAATGCCGCAACTACGAGTACGATCGAGCTTTTGTCGGGCGGAGCAAAGGATTTTGAAGGACTGAAAGCTTTCCAGTACTACACCAACGGTGCGGACGTATGGAGTAAGATCGAGGGAAAAACCATTCCGGGATTCAATTTCTTCAAATTGAATATGGGCGCAACGCCGAGCTCGGCTGGCAAATGGGTTCTTTGGCTGATCCCGATCCTGACGTTTGTCGTTTATTTCTTCTCGATGAAACTCAGCCGCAAATTCACCTACCAGCCCACGCAGGGCGAAACGACAGACCGTCAGGTGGCTTGTTCCAATACCATGATGGATATCACCATGCCGCTCATGTCGGCATTCTTCGCGATCATCGTTCCGGCGGTGGTCGGTGTTTACTGGATCTTCCGCAGCGTTCTGGGAACTCTGAAACAGTATATAATGAGCCGCGTCATGCCGCTTCCGAAATTCACCGAGGAAGATTACAAAGCGGCGGCAAAGGAACTCGCCGGAAAGAAGCCCAAAACGCAGAAATCCGAAAACGCAGGAAAGGTTCGCTCTCTGCATCACATCGATGACGAGGATTTTGACGATACCCGGGAGCGCGGCCTGAAAATGAAGGAAGCGATCGCGGAACGTGAAGCCGCGGAAAAAGAAAAGAGAGCCGGTAAATCGCCCGTCGGTGGAGCGGAACTCAAAGAGGACAAAGCCGATGTGAGCAAGGCAAAACCGAAAAAAGCCGGGCAGGAAGATTCTGCGGCAGACCGGCAGGAATCCCAACCCGATGAAACAAAAACAGACGACGGAGAGAAAGAAAAACAATGAAAAAGGAATTGATTATTACGGCAAAGACCGTAGAGGAAGCGCGCAAAAAGGCGGCGGAGGCATTTGACGTTGCCGAGGAAGATTTGCAGATCACGATCCTGGATGAGGGCAAACGCGGATTCCTTGGAATCGGAGCGACAGAAGCAAAAATCTCGGCAAGCTACAGCGTGAAAGGGGAGGACGCCGCCCTGGATCTGATCCGCACCGTAGCGGAGGATATGGGGCTGACCGATCTGGTGTACGGAAAGAAAGCCGGAACCAACGATGACGTTATCATCACAGTCGACGGCGAAAACGCGGGAATGCTCATCGGGCATCACGGCGAAACGCTGGACGCGCTGCAATATCTGGCAAGTCTTGCCGCCAACCGGAAAATCGAGGGCGAAAAGCGCGAATACGTTAAGATCGCGCTGGATGTGGAGCATTATCGCGAAAAGCGGGAACAGGCATTGCGCGCTCTTGCAAGAAGAAAAGCGGAAAAGGTTCTGCGGGAGAAGAGAAGCGTGATGCTCGAACCGATGAACCCCTATGAAAGAAGGATCATTCATTCCGAGGTGCAGGGGATCGAGGGCGTTTCTACCAACTCAATCGGTATGGAGAACAACCGCCGCGTGGTGATTTTCCTTGAAAATGAAGCGCCGCAGGATACGGCTCCGGAAGACGCAGAAGAATAAACCGGAATAAGGTGCCCCCGAATTGTCCCACATGGCGTCGGGGGCGCCGCTTTCTATCGGAAAGAGGAGAGGGCTATGATGCAGGAAGAAACGATCGCGGCGGTCAGCACGCCGAGAGGAAAAGGCGGCGTTGCGTTGCTGCGTATTTCGGGGCAGGACGCCGTTCGGATCTGCGGACGTGTTTTCCGTCCGAAAAGCGGAAAAAAGCTGGAAGAGCAACCGGTGCGCACAGCGGTGTTCGGCACGATCGGAATGCCGGAACCCGACGGCGGTTTTACCCCGGTGGACGAAGGTCTTGCCACCGTTTTTTGCGCGCCGGCGTCTTTCACCGGGGAGGATACGGTGGAGCTATGCTGTCATGGGGGTATTCTGGTCACCGAAACGGTTCTGGCGGCAGTCCTGTCGGCGGGAGCCAGACCGGCAGAGGCGGGAGAGTTTACCAAACGCGCCTTTCTCAACGGGAAACTCGGACTTTCGGCGGCGGAGGCGCTCGCGGATCTTTTAGAGGCACAAACCAGGGAACAGCTTGCTTTGGCGCATCACGGGATGCAGGGAACCACCGGAGAAAAATGCAATGCGATCTACGAGCGGTTGCGGCATCTGTTGGCGTCGGTTTACGTTCGGATTGATTATCCGGACGAGGATCTGGCGGAGCTTTCAGAAAAAGAGCTGGAACAGGGATTTTCGGAATGCGCGAGATCCTTGCGTGAACTGGTTGCAACCTATCGTACCGGTCATGCCGTCGCGGAAGGAATCCGCACGGTACTTTGCGGAAAGCCGAATGTCGGCAAGAGTTCCCTCTATAACCGACTCGTAGGCAGGGACGCCGCAATCGTTACCGAAATGGAGGGAACGACAAGAGACGTTCTTTGCGAGACGGCAACGCTCGGTCGGGTGACACTGCGTCTGTTTGATACGGCGGGCTTACGGGCAACCGACGATGCGGTCGAGAAAATCGGCGTTTTGCGCGCGCGGGAGGCAATAGAGGGAGCCGAGCTGATCCTGGCGGTGTTCGACGGATCCGCTATGCCAACCGAGGAAGACGCCGCGCTCATCCGGGAGCTGCAAGCGCAAACCGCGCCGGTGATCGCCGTTGTCAACAAATCCGACCTTGCCGAAAGGAAAGGATCGTTCCCCTATTATCAATCTATTTTTGAGCATACCGTTTCCTGCTCGGCAAAGGACGGGACCGGCATCGGGTCCCTTGCCGCTCTGACCGAGCAAATGTTTCTGGACGGTAAGTTGGATTTTCGCGAGGACGCGATCCTGACGAACGCGCGGCAGTATGCCGCGGCGCAAAGGGCATTGGAGCAAACCGAACGAGCTGTCCGCGCCCTGCATGAAGGACTTCCGGTCGACCTCTGTTGCCGCGATGCGGAAGAGGCAATGCAGTCGTTGTCTGAGCTGGACGGACGCGGCGTTTCCGAAGAGTTGGTTTCCGAAATCTTTTCGCATTTCTGCGTGGGAAAATGATATAATAAATGAAAGGATCCGTTATGTACGAATATGTGCCGAATCCATCCAGACTGCGTGAAAAGATAACCGTTTCGATTGCCGGTATCCTGGCGGCGGTTTTGTACGTTGTCTCCACTTTGCCGAAAACGGTTTTCGCGTGGGCGTTTCAACTTGGCGCGATCCTATGCCTGACGCTTGCAATTTTGATAACGACCCGATATCTGCTGCGCAATTTTGCATATCGGGTAGAACCGGCTGAGTATGGAGACGGGATGGATTTTGTGATTTTAGAAACGTATGGAAAACGAATCACCACCGTTTGCCGGATTTCTCTGGATGATATCCGAAAAGCCGAACCGTGGAATGAAAAAACAAAATCGGCGTGGAAAAACGAAATGAAAGGAAAACGGGTTTACCGATATGCGCCGGAACTCTTTGCACGGAATGCAACCGTGGTTTGCATCGAAGAATCGGACGCAACGTCCTTTTTGCTGATCTCAGCCGATCCGCAATTGCTCAGAATTCTTTCCAGCCGTGATGGGTCTATGCAATTTTGAAACAACTTCAAAAACTTTTGCAAAAAATCTTCAAAGAAGCACAAATTTTATTGAAAAGCACAAAATCATGGAAAATAAAGGTCTGAATTTTGTTTTATTTGCCGACAAAAAAGTGCTTGACATTTTTTGCACAGAATGATATAATAATAAAGCTGTCCCCAAAAAGGGGGGCGGAGCTGATCCTTGAAAACAGAACAACAAGAGGAAATACAAAGCACGAAAAGTAAGTG
>CAMYUQ010000057.1 GCA_947302045.1 uncultured Clostridia bacterium | reverse complement strand
AGAGAGAGAGAGAGAGAGAGAGAGAGAGAGAGGCGGCGGAAGGTGCAACCGTACTTCCGAATTCTCATCAGACGCAAGGTGTAACGGCGTCATGGGCGTCCCCATCACTTTCCTCGACAAGTACAATCCCGATCAGTTTATCCTCGTCGGAGCAACCGAAAGCGAGGGAAAGGGATTCTCAAACGGATTGTGGAGAGAAGACAGCAAGATTGCCCAACCCGTTGTCAACGGAGAACGAAAGTTCAAACGACTGTTTATCAAGCGGAAGATGTAACGGGATCATGGGTGTTCCAATTACTTTTCTTGACAAGTATAATCCAGACCAATTTGAAATCATCGGAATAGCAAATAGTGCAAGATATATTGGGGCATTTCCATGCTACACAATTATCAATGGCAGAAAAATATATAATCGTCTATTGATCAAGAGGAGAAAACCATGAAAATTGAACTTCATCAAATCCCGATCCGGGAAGTCGTGGCAGGGTATCGTGACAGCGCGGAGAACGGCGTGGTCGCATACGGTGGGAAATTGAACGTCCGTCCGGCTTTTCAGCGGGAATTTATCTATAAAGACAAACAGCGCGACGAAGTGATCCGGACGGTCATGCGGGATTTTCCATTGAACGTCATGTATTGGGTGAAAAACGACGATGGAAATTTTGAAGTTTTGGACGGTCAGCAGAGAACCATCAGCATTTGTCAGTTTGTGGACGGAGCGTTTTTGATCGACAACCGCTTTTTCCACAGTTTGACCGCGCCCGAACAACAGCAGATTTTAGATTACAAACTGATGATTTACATCTGCGAAGGGAACGATAAAGAAAAACTGGATTGGTTTGAGATCATCAACATCGCGGGCGAGAAACTGACCGAACAGGAACTGCGGAACGCAACCTATCCGGGCGAATGGTTAAGCGATGCCAAACGGCATTTCAGCAAAACAGGGTGCGCCGCCTACGGGCTTGCGAGCGATCTTTTGAACGGTTCTGCAATCCGGCAGGACTATCTGGAAGCGGCTCTGCGTTGGATCACAGCGCGGGACGGCATGGAAATTCGGGAATACATGGCGCGTCACCAAAAAGATACCAACTGCAACGAGCTTTGGCTCTATTTCCAGAGCGTTGTCGCTTGGGTGCGCGCCCTCTTTCCGCATTATCGGAAAGAGATGAAAGGAATCGAATGGGGAATCCTTTACAATCAATACCACGAAAAGAATTACGATCCAAACCAAATGGAAGTGCGGATCGTAGAACTTTTGGAAGATGAAGAAGTGACCAAAAATTCCGGCATTTACGAATATTTGCTCGGCGGCAACGAAAGATGTCTGAATTTGCGCGCGTTCAGCCCCAAAATGGCTCGGCTGGCATACGAGCGGCAAAAAGGCGTTCGCCCGAGGTGCGGAAAGACCTTTTCCATTGAGCAAATGTAAGCCGATCATATCACGCCGTGGAGCAAAGGCGGCAAAACCGAGGTCGATAACTGCCAGATGCTCTGTGCCGAATGTAACAGACGAAAAAGCAATCTTTGATTTTTTCACCTTTGAGTAACTTTTTTCTCAAAAACTCTTGCAATTCGGAACCAATCGTGATATAATAACCATATCTGCCGTGTGAAAAACGGCGTACATTTTCTGTTCTGATGTCAAAGAACATCAAATTTTTGGAAAAGAGGGAACGAACATGAAAGAAGGAATCCATCCGAAGTACGAGAAGTGCACGATCCGGTGCGCTTGCGGTGAAGTCGTTGAAACCATGTCCACCAAGGGCGGAGACCTGAGAGTGGATATCTGCTCCAAGTGCCATCCGTTCTTTACCGGCAAACAGAAATTTGTCGATGCGGGCGGACGCGTTGATAAGTTCAAGAAGAGAATTGCTTCTTCGCAGAAGTAATCGGCAGATCACTCGGAAAGGGGCGAACCGTTTGGCGTTATGCATCGGCTCGCCCTTTTTCTGCCGGTTGAATCCCGCAAAAAAACGAACTCTTTGCTGAAAGGAGACGATTTTTTGGAATCCATCTCTGAAACAAAGGCGGTTTTGGTCGGTCTTTGCACCGGGGAAGAAACCGTCGAATCCACCGAAAAAAGTCTGGATGAACTCGAACGTCTGCTCGAAACCGCCGGCGGAGAATGCGCCGTCAAGGTGATCCAGAATAAGGAACACCCCGATCCTCGCACCTGTGTCGGTTCGGGCAAGGTCGCCGAGATCGCCTACTATTGCCACATGGAAGAGATCGACCTCGTGGTGTTCGATACCGAGCTTTCACCCTCGCAGATCCGCAACATTGAGGAAGCGATCGGCGGGGAAGTTCAGGTTATCGACCGTTCCATGCTCATCCTCGATATTTTTGCCCTGCACGCCGTCACCGGAGAGGGAAAATTGCAGGTCGAGCTGGCGCAGCTCAAATATACCGCGCCGCGCCTGATCGGCAAAGGCGCGGAGATGTCCCGTTTGGGCGGCGGGATCGGTACGAGAGGTCCGGGCGAATCCAAACTGGAATCCGACCGTCGGCACCTCAAACGCAGGATCGCCGCCCTCGAAGAACAACTCCGGACACTGGACCAGACCCGGCGCACTATGCGTGCCGCGCGCGACCGTGCAGGCACACCGAAAGTGGCGATCGTCGGCTACACCAACGCCGGAAAATCAACCCTGCTCAACACTCTGACCGACGCCGGAATTTTAGCCGAGGACAAACTCTTCGCGACCCTCGACCCCACCACCCGGCGCATGGAACTGCCGGACGGTTCGTCTGTTCTTCTGACCGATACCGTCGGGTTCATCCGGAAATTGCCGCACCATCTGGTTCACGCATTCAAGTCCACGCTCGACGAGGTGGTCTATGCCGAGGCGCTGATGATCGTGGTGGACGCATCCGATCCCGAATACCGGGCGGAGCTTGAAACCACCGAGCAACTGCTCGTCGATCTCGGTGCTTCCGGCAAGCCGGTTCTTTACGTGTTCAACAAATGCGATCTCGGCGCGCATGAATCTTTTCGCGCGATTGGCACGCATACCGAAAACCGCAAAACGGTGTCGATCTCGGCGAAAACCGGACAGGGCATCGGGCTTTTGCTCTCGGCTTTGCAGGAACTGCTCCACGAGGAGAAAAAGCGCGTTGACTTCAGGATCCCGAACAGCGAGGGCGGGGTACTCAGCCGCCTTTATACGAGCGCGGTCGTGGAAAACGTGGAATACGGCGCCGATTTTATGACCGTTACGGCGGTCGTGGACGCCAGAACGCACGGCACCTTCCGCCGTTACGATCCTGCATGGAGGGAACCGGATGAAACCTGAATCGATATCGGAGATCCGGGTCACGCTCGCGCAGGAAGGCAGAGCGGAACTGGAAGAAAAGAAATCGGTCTTTATCGGTCACGCCAAGCCCGTGTCGACCGAAGAAGACGCGCTTGCCTATATCAAAGAACAAAAACGTGCCTTCCCGGATGCACGTCACAACGTCTGGGCATATCGCTTGCAGGGCGACGTCGTCATGCGCTGTTCGGATGACGGTGAGCCGCAGGGAAGTGCGGGTGTGCCTGTGCTCGACGCGATCCGCAAATCGGGTGTGAGCGACGCAGTCGTGGTAGTCACCCGCTATTTCGGGGGCATCCTGCTCGGCGCGGGCGGACTCGTGCGCGCCTATTCGCGTGCGGCGAAACTGGCGATCGACGCGGCGCAGATCGTCACCTGCGAGCCGTTCTGCGATCTTGCGCTGACCTGTTCCTACGCGGATTATCAACGGTATCTTGCCGAACTGCCCAAGTTCGGGGCGACCTCTCCGGGCGCGGATTTTGCCGAACGGGTGCGGATGAAGATCTGCCTGCGCAAAGCGGTTCTGTCCGACTTTGTCGACCGGGTACGCGAGATGAGCGGCGGCGCAGACCGACCGGAAGTCGTCGGGGAACGGTTCGATATTTGCCGGAACTGACCCGGAAAAAGAAATGATTTTTGCTCGAAAAAAAGTATTTTTCAATTTTTTTGCGTATATTATGATCGAAAAAAGAAACAACGAGGAGGCGGTGAAAGATGGAAACCATCCGGGATCTGTTTTTGGAGCGTGAAAAAGCCACGCTCTCTCCCCACGCTTTTCTGACCGCCAACACGCGCGGCAGGGAGCATCCTTATATCCCGTGCGAGATGCGAACCGAATTTCAGCGTGACCGCGACCGGATCATTCATTGCCAGTCTTTCCGTCGGCTGATGAACAAAACGCAGGTCTTTCTCGCGCCTGTCGGGGATCATTATCGCACCCGCTTGACGCATACGCTGGAAGTTACGCAGATCGCGCGCATTATTGCCCGTGCGCTCCGGCTCAACGAAGACCTGACCGAGGCGGCGGCTCTCGGGCATGATCTGGGGCATACACCGTTCGGGCACGCCGGAGAGAGCGAAATGCAGAAGCTCTTTTCGCCTGATTTCACGCACTACAAGCAGAGCTTGCGCGTCGTGGAAAAACTGGAAAACGACGGTAAGGGGCTGAATCTGACCTGGGAAGTCCGGGACGGGATTGTGAACCACACGGGCAAGCACATGGCGTCCACGCTTGAAGGTGTGATCGTCAAATACGCCGACCGGATCGCATACATCAATCACGATATTGACGACGCCTGTCGTGCGGGGATCCTCCGCACCGAGGAAATCCCCCAAAATCTGCGCAAAACGCTGGGAGAGACCCACGGACAGCGGATCAATACCATGGTGACCTCGGTCATTCTGGCAAGCACCGATTCCAACGTCATCCGCATGGACGACGAAATTCAGAAAGCGACCGACGAGTTGCGCAGCTTTCTCTTCGATGCGGTCTATACCAACCCGGTGGCAAAAGGTGAAGAGGGAAGAGCGAGAGGCGTGATCGCCGCGCTGTTTTCCTATTTTTCCGAACATCCGGAGGAGATGCCGGAACTCTACCGGCGTTCTATTCCGGAAGAGGGCGTGGCGCGGTGCGTCTGCGATTTCATTTCCTGCATGACCGACCGCTACGCCATTGATACCTACACAAAAATCTTTATTCCGAAATTTTGGAGAACCTAACCGAACCGAAACGGGCGAGGAGGTGAGAACCGATGCGATTGCCCGAAAACTTCGTGCAGGAAGTGCTTGACCGCACCGATATTGAAGAGCTGGTGAGCAGATACGTGACCTTGCGGCGCACCGGTTCCAATCTGGTCGGGCTTTGCCCCTTCCACAGTGAAAAAACGCCCTCTTTCACCGTTACGCCCGAGAAAAAAATGTTTTTCTGCTTCGGGTGCCACGCCGGGGGCAGTGCGATCACCTTCGTGCAGAAAGCCGAAAATCTGGATTTTACCGATGCGGTGGCGTTTCTCGCCGACCGTGCGGGGCTGACGATGCCGAAGGAAAGCAATCAGCCGGACGAGCCCGGCGTTTCACGAAAACGAATTCTGGATATGAATTTGGAGGCGGCGCGGTTTTTCAGCGCCTGCCTGTGGGATCCGGCGGTCGGAAAACCCGGAATGCGTTATCTTCGGGATATTCGCAAGCTGGACGACGCGACGATCAAGCATTTCGGTCTGGGCTACGCGCCGGACAGCTTCGGAAGTCTGACCGACTACCTGCGGAAAAAGGGCTTTACCGATGCCGAGATGCAGACGGCGTTCCTTTGCGGAAAAAGCGCCAAGACCGGGAGGTCATACGACTATTTCCGGAACCGCGTGATTTTTCCGATCATCGATCCGACCGGAAAGGTGGTCGGATTCGGCGGACGGGTGCTGGACGACAGCAAGCCAAAATACCTCAATACGTCGGATACGCCGGCGTTCAAGAAGAGTAACCACCTGTTCGCACTCAATTTTGCGCGCCATTCCTGCGCCGAGCGGATGATTTTATGCGAGGGCTATATGGATGTTATCGCCCTGCACGCCGCGGGATTTGAGAACGCGGTGGCAACTCTGGGAACGGCGATCACGCCGAGTCACGCGCGGATCTTTTCCAAGTACACCAAACAGGTCGTCATCTCCTATGACGCCGACGAGGCGGGGCAGAACGCCGCCGTTCGGGCGATGCGTGTGCTCGGAGAGGTCGGGATGGAAGTGCGTGTTCTGAAACTGAACGATGCGAAAGATCCGGACGAATACATCCGCAAATTCGGAGCCGAACGGTTCCGGCAGGTGCTGGACAGCAGCAGGACCGGATTTGAATACCGGCTCGAAAGTATCCTTTCCCGACATGATCTGACGGTTGCAAACGAGAAGATCAAGGCCTCGGGTGAGATCTGTGCCGAGATCGCGTCCTATTGGTCGGGCGTGGAGCGGGAAGTTTATCTTGCACGCGCCGCCGAGCGGCTCGGACTGCCGGTTGAAGCATTGCGCACCGACGTGGAGCGGATGCGCCGCCGACGGATGAACGAGCAGAACGAAAAAGAACGCCGAGAGGCGCAGGCGAGCGTTAAAAATTTCGGCGACCGGATCAACCCGGACGCCGCAAAGGATCCGCGGGCGGCGGCACTGGAAGAGGCGGTCCTCGGAATGTTGCTTCTGTTCGGGGAATACCGGATCGAAGTCGACTCGGGAAGGATCCCGCTCACGGCGGAAGATTTTATCACGGAATTTCACCGGCGTGTGTTTGAAGCGATGATGAAAATGCAGAATTCTCCGGGCGGATTCCGGTATGCGATGCTCGGTGAGTCGTTTACCCCGGACGAGATGGGCAGGATCGAAAAAATGGAGGTCGCACGCAGAGAACTCACGCACAACGGACCGGAGGTTTTCCGGGGCGCGGTGAGCGGACTGCGCGAATTGCGGGCGCAAAAGGACATCAAAAAGGAAGATCTCGGGGCGCAGCTTGCATACTACCGGGAAAAGAAAGCGAAAATACAAAAAAGGGAAGGTTCTGAACAGAAATGAAGAAAGAAGATGTTTTGGAGATGGAGCAAGGACCTGAGAACGGTTCGGAAAAGGAACGCGACGCCGTGCCGACGGTCGCGCCAGGCGGAGAAAATATCGCGGACGGAGAACCGATTCCGGAGGATGAGGAGCGACGGGAAAAAACAAGCGTCGATTCCCTGATCGAAAAAGGGAAAAAGGGAAAACTTTCGGAAAGCGATCTCGATGACGCGCTGGAAGAGATGAACTATGACGTCGACAGCATCGACGAACTCTACGAAACGCTCGAAGATAACGGAATCAATTTCGAGGGAAACTTCTCCAAGGCGGAGATGAACGAGATCGAGAGCGAGGTCGAACAGTTCGGATCCGGAGAAAATCTGGAACGTCTGCTTGAACAGGAGGGGCTTGCAACCGACGACCCGGTTCGTCTTTATCTCAAAGAGATCGGCAAGGTTCCGCTTCTTTCCAATGAAAAAGAAAAAGAGCTTGCGGAGCGGATGATGCAGGGAGATGAGCAGGCAAAGAACGAGCTTGTAGAAGCCAACCTGCGCCTGGTTGTCAGCATTGCAAAACGATACGTGGGGCGCGGGATGTACTTTCTGGATCTGATCCAGGAGGGAAATCTCGGGTTGATGAAAGCGGTGGAGAAATTCGACCATACCAAAGGGTACAAGTTCTCGACCTACGCAACCTGGTGGATCCGTCAGGCGATCACGCGCGCGATCGCGGACCAGGCAAGAACCATCCGCATTCCGGTTCACATGGTTGAAACGATTCATAAAGTTTCGCGCATTTCGCGGCAGATGTTGCAGGAGCTCGGAAGAGAGGCAACCGCCGAGGAGATCGGACAGCAGCTGGGACTCAGTGCCGAAAAGGTGCGCGAAATCATGAAGATCGCGCAGGATCCAGTGTCGCTCGAAACCCCGATCGGCGAGGAAGAGGACAGCCACCTGGGAGATTTTATCCCGGACGATGATACGCCGTCGCCGGCGGAGGCAACTTCCACCAATATCCTGCATGAGGAACTTGAACGGCAGCTTAATACGCTGACGCCGCGAGAGGCGCACGTGATCCGGCTGCGCTTCGGGTTGTTTGACGGAAAAACCAGAACGCTGGAAGAAGTCGGAAAGGAATTCGACATCACCCGTGAACGGATCCGTCAGATCGAGGCAAAGGCGCTGCGCAAGCTCCGGCATCCCAGCCGGGCACGGCATCTGAAAGGATTTATGGAATAACGAAATTTTGCAACCTGACAAAAATGAGCGCATTTTTCTGGTCAGGATGCCTGAAAAACGGTCGTTCTGTCAAAAGTGAACCGATATGTTTTGTGCAATATGACTTGCAAATATGAACGCATCGTTTCCGAGCGGTGAAAAGTTTCCCGCGCGCGCACGCGCACGCGAAAAAATGTCTTGACAGAACCGGCAAAAAGGTGTAAAATAGTATAGATAGAAGTATCCGTGAAAATCGCGGAGAAACCGATCGGAAGACTGGACGATGGATTGGAGGAACCTTATGAAAAGAAGATGGATTTGCCTGGTGCTCTGTCTGGCAATGTTGCTTCTGCCGATATTGACCGGTTGTAACAATAAAAACAAGAGCGTGGAGGAAACGGTGTCGGACGCCGCGTCGGAGTCTGCCGTCACGCTGACGATGTGGATGGTGTCGGAAGATCCGGTGGATGCGGAAACGGTTTCCGAAATCAACAAAGCGGTGAACGCCGTTACCAAAGCGAAATTCAAAACGCGTTTGATCGTGAAGTTTTATACCGAAGCGGAGTACCGCGATATTTTGGACAACGCGATCATTTCCTATCTGGAAACCCGTTCTTCCGGGCAGACCTATGAGGATCATTCCATCATTGAGGACGATTCGGGAGACGGACAGAAATACGGCATCAACGTCATCAAATATCCGGATCCGCTTTTGAATCAGGTGGATATCATCTACATCAGCGGTAAGGATATGTATGCGGAATATATTGAAAACGGTTGGTTGACCTCGCTGGACGCAGAGCTTTCCAGCTCTTCCAAGAAGATCAAGGAATACGTCAACGCATCGTTGCTTTCCGCGGCAAAGTATATCGACAACGATCTGGGGATCAACGGAACCTACGCGATTCCGAACAACCATACGATCGGCGAATATACGATGATGCTTCTGGATAAGAATTTGATGGAGCAAACCGCGTTCGATTCGCTCTATAAGCTCGGGCAGATCGACGGACTGTTCAACGACAACGTCTATTCCTATCTGGAAACGGTACGGGACGGGATCCAAAACGGAACGCTGACCGGCGTGCTTCCGATCGCGTCGGATTATGAAACCTGTCTGAATCTGCTCGCCTACTATTGGAATATCAACCCAGACACGCTGGAAAATGAAGAGGGCTTTTCTTTCATGGGGTACACCTATGAGGATCTTCTGCATATCAGCCGTGGAACGGAATTGAAGTTTGAGAATCTGTTTGAAAATCAGTCGTTCATCGACGCGTTCCTCAAACTGAACCAGTATCGCCTCGACGGCGGGTATTTCGGCGCGGAAGACGAAACCGCCAGAGCCGCTCTGAAAATTGTGACCGGAAGTTACAGCGATCTGAAATCCTACCGGGCGGAAGATTCCGAATACTATCCGGTGGTTTTGAAAAATCCGACGGTTCTGTCGGACGACGTTTATGAAAATATGTTCGGCGTTTGTGCCTATACGCGCAACGTTTCCCGCAGTATGCAGGTTGTAACGCATCTGAATACCAACGCGGAATTCAGAAATATTCTGCAATACGGCGTGGAGGGCTTCAACTACAAACTCGAATATGTCGGTCAATCGAACGATCAGGTCGTTGTGCCGATCAGCGAACATCCCTACAATATGGACGTCTATAAGTCCGGCAACGCTTTCCTCACCTATCCGGGAGAGGACGTGGACGAAGCTCTCTGGGAAGACGGCAAAATGCAGAATCGGGACGTCAACGGAGCGGATCCGCTGCTTGACGTGGACTTCTTTGAGATTGCCAATCAAGCCGGAAGCTCGGCTGCATCCT
Source organism: uncultured Clostridia bacterium (assembly GCA_947302045.1). Lineage (GTDB taxonomy): Bacteria > Bacillota > Clostridia > Oscillospirales > CAG-272 > UMGS1865. Next base: position 668 of record CAMYUQ010000057.1, on the reverse strand, counting down.
CGGCTTCCATCGGCACCGCCGGTTACAACTGGGATTATCAAACCGGGTATTCCAAAGAGATCCTGTCGCGGCAGAAGCAGATCGGCGCATGGTTGAATGACTGCGATGCAAAAGAAGAAAAGGGAATCTACGTATTCTCCACCTATCTGGAATCCGGGCAGAATGTCACGATGCGCGTCTTTGTCTACAACAACGCATTGACCAAAGACGTTTCGGCGACCGCCGGAAGTTCAAAGGCGCAGAGCAACGGTGAAAAGCTGGAAGTGAACTACAACGCGGGAACCTCCACGGGTTACGAATTATCAATCTTCAATATCGTCGGGCGGAAAAATGTTATGTCGCAGCTTTCTTTCTCCTACTCGGTCAAGGGAACTGCGGTGAACCCTGTCGGCGTCAAGCGGCAGAATTCGCTGGTATCGATCGATCTGACAGAGGCGGATACCTATCGTGCATACCTTTCGACCGACATTGCCAAAACGACCGTTGCCTCCAATTCTGTGATCTGGAATTGGATCCAAACCGATTGTGCGGCGGCGGAGGCGGGTGTTCCGCAGGTATTGAAGTCCGTCAAGACGGTTGGAACCGGAGCGGACGCTTACCGGATGTTTACGTTCATCGTTTATACGAAGGGGTTGAAAAACCAAACCGAAGTGAAGATGTATCCGAAG
>CAMYUQ010000056.1 GCA_947302045.1 uncultured Clostridia bacterium | reverse complement strand
CACAATGTCAACTATTTTCTTTCTCTGGTTTTTGACAATTTTCTACAATATTCTGAAAAAATATGCTTTTTCCACAAAAAGAAAAGATTCAAAATAGACAGTTTTTACATACAAATCATACCGGTTTGGTAAATCTGTCTATTTTGAATCGGAAAAGATTGTAAACTTTTTTTGAAGAAATAATGAATGATTATTCCCTCTGTTTGTCATAAATGTAGTTCACATTGCCGGATGCAAGCGAAAGCGAACCGTGATAAATGACTTCCGGGTGGCTGAAAAAGTTCTTTTTGATGCGGTTCGCCTGGATCTCGGATTCCACGTTGAGCGTCGTAGAGAGCAGAACCTTCCCGTGTTCGGTGATGTTGAAAGAAACGTCGAAGGTCTGATCGAGCGGACGGCTTGTGATCACGCAGTCAAAATCCACTCCGCGCCGCTGAAAATCGAGATAGCGCAACGCCATGGAAAGACTTTTTTCCAGAATGGAAGGCAACAGATCGCTTTTCAATTCTTCCGCAACCATGCGTCCCTTGCGCGTGACGACGTAATATTTGGTATCGTTTTCGTCTTTGTAAACTTCTTCGATCAGTTGCAGGTCGATCAATTCGTAAAACGCGTCGTCAAAATCGAGATAATTCACGAGGTCGGTTTGCATGACGATTTCATTGAGCGTGAGATAGCTCAGCGGATAGTTGATATTCCGCATCAGATAGAGAATATAGATTTTGACGTCGTTACGTTCCGTAATCTTTCCCATGCTTTCCATCCCTCCGTTTTTTTCTATTATAACATTCTTTTTCTGTTTTTTCAATACTTTCCTTGCATTTTGCGGGAAAATGTGGTATGATAGAGAGGAACGAAAAGAGAAAAGAAGGAAAACGAACATGATACACATTGCGCTTTTGGGATTCGGCGTTGTCGGAAGCGGGACCGCCGAGGTCCTGACCAAAAACCGTTCCCTGATCGAAAAACATTCGGGCAAACAGATCGAGATCAAATATATTCTGGATCTGCGGGATTTTCCGGATCATCCGCTCGGGAACCGTGTGGTGCATGATTTCAACCTGATCCTGAACGATCCGGAAATTTCAGTGGTTGCCGAAATGATGGGCGGATCGCACCCTGCGTATGAGTTTACGAAAGCTGCGCTTGCGGCTGGCAAGCACGTTGTCACTTCCAATAAAGAGGTCGTTGCGAATTTCGGAGTTGAACTTCTGGATGTCGCTCGTGAGCACGGCGTCAACTATCTCTTTGAAGCCAGCGTCGGCGGCGGGATCCCCATCATCCGTCCTTTGCAGAACGATTTTGCTCCGGATAATATTCTGTCGGTCAGCGGCATCCTCAACGGAACGACCAACTACATTCTGAGCAAGATGAAGAACGACGGCGCGGAGTTCGCCGATGCTTTGCGGCAGGCGCGGGAAAAAGGATACGCGGAAGCGGACCCGACTGCCGATATTGAGGGGTTGGACGCCGCCCGGAAGATCGTCATTCTGTGTGCGCTTGCGTTCGGCGTGCTGATTCCGCCCTCCGAGATTGAAGTCGAGGGCATCACGAAAATCACCTCGGATCAGGTGGCGGTTGCGGAATCGCTCGGATGCGCCGTGAAACTCATCGGGCATACCGAACGGATCGGAGACCGCGTATTGGCGCAGGTTTGTCCGCATCTGGTCCCGGCATCCAATCCGATCCATCATGTGGAGGACGTTTTCAACGGTATTCTGGTCAATTCCGATCCGCTCGGAAAAACCTTTTTCTACGGTGCGGGCGCAGGAAAACTGCCGACCGCGGGAGCCATTGTCGCGGATATTCTCAATGCAACCTCTTCCGATCTTGTTTTGCCGGTCTGGAAACGCGCGGAGAAGAATGAGATCGCCGGATCGAGGGAGAGAAACGTGCGGCGTGCGTTCGTCCTTCCGGGATGCGCAAAATGTGCCGAACGTGCAAAACCGGTATTCGGCTTTGAGCAGTATGTGGTGCAAGAGGGCGCTTTTGCGTTTTTGAGCAGACCCATGACCGGAGAAGAGGTCGAAAACGCGCTTCGGGAGCTTGGGAAAGAGCCGGTCTGGACGCTTCCGGTGCTGGACTGAAAACGGGACGATCCCGGACTTTCGATCGGCTACCCATTTGATTATTTAGAAAAAGAATTGGTTTTATTCTAAAAAAGCGGGATATTCTTTTTGCGAAAAGGAACGATCCCGCTTTTTCTTTCATTTCTTTCCACTTTCTTCCGGAAAATCATTGACAATCTATCCCCGATATGGTAAAATTTTAATAAACTGGGGAAGGATGGTCTTACCACGTTTGCGACCGGATTCTTTCCGAAATTTATCATGTTTTCCGGAGGTGATCTTGATGGGAAAAGACGCAACGGCGGGCAGAGCAAGAATAGAATCGCTCTTTGATGCCGGTTCCTTTTGCGAACTCGGCGCGTATCGAAAACGCGCGGACGGCACTCTGACCGGCGTTATTTGCGGTTACGGTGCGATCGGTGGAAAGCTGACGTACGCGTTTGCGCAGGACAGCGACCGAAGCAAGGGCGCGTTTGACCTTTTGCAGGCTGAAAAAATCGAATTGCTCTATTCTACGGCGATCAAAAACGGTGCGCCGGTGATCGGCATTTTCGACAGCGCAGGCGCTTATGTGACGGACGGTGCGTCCGCACTTTCCGCACACGGAAAGTTTCTGGCGGCAGTGAGCCGTGCGTCGGGTGTGATCCCGCAAATCGCAATGATCGACGGGGTATGTGCAGGACTTGCCGCAACGGTTGCCGCCTGCTTTGATCTGGTAGTGACGGTTAAGGATCGTTCCGGTCTGTTCGTGAACGCGCCGTTTTTGACCGGGAAAGAAGTCGGTACGGCGGCATACGCGGCGGAAACCGGACTTTCCTCGATCACGGCGGACAGTGAAGAAAACGCGATCGCCGTGGTGCGGAAGCTGATTGATCTGTTCCCGGCAACCTGCGAAGAGGGCGTTTACGAGGAAGATACAACGGACGACGCCAACCGCGCCGTTTCGGTGAAAGCGAATATGCAGGAAACGATTTCCGAGATCGTCGATGCCGGAACCTTTTTGGAAATCTTCGCCGGCTATGCGGATGGAATGATCACGGGATTTGCCCGGTTCGGCGGCGTTGCCTGCGGAATCGTTGCGAACGGAAATCCGAACGACGGCAGAATTTCGGCGGACGGCGCGAGAAAAGCGGCAAAGCTGATCCGGTTGTGCGACGCTTTCGGTCTGCCGATCATAACTTTAATCGACAGCCGCGGAATCGACCCGGCGTCCGACGGAGAACGTGCTCCGCTTGCGGCACAGCTTGGAAAGCTTGCGATGAGCTACGCGACCGCCGATACCGCCAAGATCACGGTGGCAGTGGGCAAGGCATACGGGGCATCCTTTACGCTCATGGGCTCGCGCGCACTGGGCGCGGACGTGGTATATGCGCTCCCGACTGCCGAGATCAGCACGATGGAACCGGCAAGCGCGGTAGCGTTCCTCTGGAACGACCGTATCACAGAAACGGTCAGCCGGGAAACTCTGGTGCAAGAGTGGATCCGGGACTGCGCCGCTCCCGAAGCGGCGGCGGTTGACGGAAGCGTGGACGACATCATTGATCCGGCGGAACTGCGTCAGCGGATCTGCGCGGCGGTCTATATGCTTCTGGAAAAAAATATCACCGATCCGGCACGCAAACATTGCAATCTGCCGCTTTGAGGGGGATTTCTGCAATGAATATGTGGATAGCGGCGGCGATGAAATACAACGGGACGTTTGCCGAAAACGCAAAGAGCGCGGGAACCGTCACGCTTCTCGGAATGGCAACGATCTTTGCGGTTCTGGCGCTCCTCTGGGGTGTGGTTCAGCTTTTGCATCTCGTAATGCCGAAGCAGAAAGATACAAAGCCGAAAGCACAACCGGCAGAACCAAAACCGGTTGAACCGACGGCAGAAGAGCCGACAGAAGATGACGGCGCGATTGTTGCGGCGATCACGGCGGCAATTTTGGCGGCAAGAACCGACGCAGGGATCACGACCGGATTCCGGGTGGTGTCCTTCAAGCGGATACATCCCGGCAAACGAACCAAATGAACAAGACAAATCTGGAAAGGATATATAGGTGAACAAAAATGAAGAACTATCGGGTTACAGTCAATGGAATCGCATATGACGTCGTAGTGGAGGAACTTTCCGCAGACGCGGTCGCCGCTCCGGCGAAACAACCTGCCCGTCCGGCGGCACCGAAAGCCGCTCCGGCGCAAAAACCGGCGGCTCCGGCAGGCAACGCAGGCGCAAACGCGGTCAAAGCGCCGATGCCGGGCAATATTCTGAAAGTCAACGTCAAGGTGGGCGAGAGCTTCAAAAAAGGCGCCGTCCTCTGCGTTCTGGAAGCAATGAAGATGGAGAACGAAATCATGGCGCCGCAGGACGGAACCGTTGCATCGGTCGAAGTTTCTGCCGGCACGACGGTCGCATCCGACGCGGTCCTTCTGACCTTCAACTGATTCTTTCTTCCGATTTCAAGAAAGGACGCACCTTTACATGAAAGACGCAATTATCAATTTTCTGCGGTCGACCGGCATTGCGCAAATGTTCGGGCAAGGGGCGGAGAATTCCACGTGGGATACCGTATGGTGGAAAACGCTGATCATGCTGGCGATTTCCGGCGTTCTGGTCTATCTTGCCGTCGTGCGCAAATTCGAGCCGCTTCTGCTTTTGCCGATCGCGATCGGAATGCTCCTGACCAACCTGCCGGGCGGCGGGATGTTCCATCTGGACTATTTCATCGGCAACGAAGTGGACTATGACGCAGTGATCCATCAGGGGGGGCTTCTGGATCTTTTGTACCTCGGCGTCAAACTCGGCATCTATCCCTGCCTGATCTTTATCGGGATCGGGGCGATGACCGATTTTACCCCCTTGATCTCCAATCCGAAGAGTCTGCTCATCGGGGCGGGCGCACAGCTTGGCGTTTTTGTCGCCTTTTCGGGAGCGATCCTCTCGGGGCAGTTCACCGGGCAGGAAGCCGCCTCGATCGGGATCATCGGCGGCGCGGACGGACCGACGGCGATCATGGTCACCAAAACGTTGGCGCCGAATCTGCTCGGTGCGATCGCGATCGCGGCGTATTCCTATATGGCGTTGATTCCGCTTATTCAGCCGCCGATCATGCGGCTCCTGACTACCAAAAAAGAACGCGCCATCCGCATGACGGCGCTGCGGAAGGTCTCCTTTGCCGAAAAGCTGATCTTCCCGATTCTGGTTACGGCCGTCGTGGGATTGATCGTCCCGGACGCACTGCCGCTGATCGGCTGTCTGATGTTCGGAAATCTGCTCAACGTCTGCGGCGTGACCGAACGGCTCTCCAAAACCGTGCAGAACGAGCTGATGAATATCGTCACCGTCTTTCTGGGCATCACGGTGGGCGCGACGGCGAGTGCGAATAACTTTTTGAGCGCGCAGACGATCCTCATTATCGTGCTCGGATTGGTCGCGTTTTGCATCTCCACCACCGGCGGACTGCTGACGGCGAAACTGATGAACGTGCTGACCGGTGGCAAGATCAATCCGCTGATCGGCTCGGCAGGGGTTTCCGCCGTGCCGATGGCGGCGCGCGTGAGTCAGAAGATCGGTCAGGAAGAAGACCCCGGAAACTTCCTGCTCATGCACGCAATGGGGCCGAATGTTGCCGGCGTGATCGGTTCCGCCGTTGCGGCGGGCGTTCTGCTCTCCTATTTTCATTGACCGGAAAGGATGAAAGGATACCATGGCAAAAGTGAAAATTACCGAAACGGTTCTGCGCGATTCGCATCAATCGCTGATCGCAACGAGAATGACCACCGCCGAAATGCTCCCGATCCTCGAAACGATGGATGGGATCGGCTACCATTCACTCGAAGCGTGGGGCGGCGCAACCTTCGATGCGTGTATGCGTTTTCTCAACGAAGATCCGTGGGAACGGCTTCGTCAAATTCGGGCGCGCGTGAAAAATACCAAGTTGCAGATGCTCTTCCGCGGACAGAATATTCTGGGCTACCGGCATTATTCGGACGACGTAGTGGAATATTTCGTGCAGAAGTCGATCGCAAACGGGATCGACATCATCCGTATCTTCGACGCGCTCAACGATCCCCGTAACCTGAAAACCGCGATCAACGCCACCAAAAAAGAGGGCGGACATGTGCAGGCGGCGTTCTCCTATACCACGGGACCGGTTTATACGTTGGATTATTACGCCAACTACGCCAAAGAGCTGGAAGAGATGGGCGCGGATTCCATCTGCATCAAGGATATGGCGGGATTGCTCAAACCCTACGACGCATACGATCTCGTCAAAACACTGAAAAAATCGGTGAAGATCCCGATCCAGCTGCATACGCACTATACCTCTGGGCTGGCGTCCATGACCTTGCTCAAAGCGGTGGAGGCAGGCGTTGACATCATCGACACCGCGATCTCTCCGATGGCGATGGGAACCTCGCAGGCGCCCACCGAATCGATCGTCGCGGCGCTTTCGGGAACCGAATACGATACCGGCATCAGTCTCGAAAAGCTCGACGCGGTGACGAAATACTTCACGCCGCTGCGCGAAAAATATCTGGCGAGCGGATTGCTCAATCCCAAGGCGCTGAAAGTGGACGTCAACGCCCTGCGCTATCAGGTACCGGGCGGGATGCTTTCCAACCTGATGAGCCAGCTGGCGCAGGCAGGGAAGTCGGATCAGTTGACCGCGGTGCTCGAAGAAGTGCCGCGCGTGCGCGCCGACGTCGGATATCCGCCGCTCGTCACGCCGTCGTCCCAGATCGTCGGAACGCAGGCAGTCTATAACGTCATTATGGGCGAACGGTATAAGACGGTCACCAAGGAGTTCAAGGGCATCGTGCGGGGCGAATACGGCAAAACGCCGGTTGAGATCGATCCCGCGTTTGTCAAAAAGATCATCGGGGACGAAAAAAGGATCACCCACCGTCCGGCGGACGATCTCAAACCCGAGCTCGAACAGCTCCGCCGGGAGATCGCACCCTATCTGGAACAGGAAGAGGACGTTCTCTCCTACGCGCTGTTCCCCGAAGTTTCCAAAAAGTTTTTTGAATACCGCAAAGCACAAAAATATCGGATCGATGCCGAACACGCCGACAAAGAATTGGGCGTTCACGCAATCTGAGGACAGCAATACGTCCACCCGAACAAGGGGTGGACGTATTGCACATTTACGGAGGAATTATGGAAAGAGGTCTGATTTACATACACGGAAAGGGCGGAACGGCGGCGGAAGCGGAACATTATAAACCGCTGTTTCCGGATCATGACGTGATCGGGCTCGATTACCGATCCGAAACGCCGTGGGGCGCGCGTGAGGAATTTTGCCTCTTTTTTGATGCGCTCTACCGAAAATATTCGCAGGTTGAGATCGTTGCAAACAGCATCGGTGCTTTTTTTGCGATGCACGCTCTGTATGACAAAAAAATCGCGCGTGCCTTCTTTATTTCTCCGATTGTTGATATGGAACGACTGATTGCCGGTCTGATGCGACGGGCGAACGTCTCCGAGCAGGATCTGCAAGAGAAGAAAACGATCGTCACGCCGTTTGGCGAAACACTGTCGTGGCATTATCTGCAATGGGTCAGGGAACATCCGATCCGCTGGGATGTGGCGACCGAAATCCTCTACGGTGAGCGGGATCAACTCCAATCGATCGAAACCGTGCGTCGTTTTGCCCACCGGATTCATGCGCGCGTAACGGTTATGGAAAACGGAGAGCATTGGTTCCATACCGATGGGCAAATGCGGTTTCTGGATGGGTGGATCAGCCGTTGTACCGCCGTCAAAAAACGCCCGTAAAACGGACGTTTTTTGTAATGTAAATCAATTATTCTTATCTTGTAAACGGACGAAAACGTCTCCGGAAACGGTATCGATGTCAAAGGGGACTTCTCCGCCGGCGCAGACGCGTCGACGACCGTCTGTGACCGTTTCAAAATCACTGGTAAAAGAGCCCGAAACGGTGTCAATACTTGCGGAAAACGAACTGTCCGGCGGAAGGAACAGCGTAAGAGCCGCCGAAACGCTGTCGAGCTTTGCGCGCCGGGTGACTTTTGTCTGAACCTTGACCGAACCCGATACGGTATTGACGATCAGGTCGGCAACGCGCCAAAGGGAAATATCCGCTTTTCCGGAAACCGTTTCCAGCGAGAGGGTGTTCATTGCCTGTCCGCCGGAGAATTGGGTATATCCCGAAACGGTTTCGATTTTGAGCGTATCGGTTTGCAGGTCGGTAAGCTGTATTCCGGCAGAAACCGTATGGATCCGGATCTGCGAGAAGTGCAAATCGCGCGGGATCTTGACGGTCAGCTTTTTGGAGAGCTTGCCGAATTTCCATCTTCCGCTCTTGGCGTATTGCAGATACAGCGTTTTTTCATCCTGCAGGAAACGCATTTTGAAAGCGTCCCGAATCTCCTGTTCGGACGTTTCGGAAAACTCCACCGTATCGCCGTCGCAGACGAGCAGTTCCACCTGCCCGGCGACCCAGTTGATTTCAAGCTCGTCAATCGTTTTGGCAACCGAACCGCTCCCTGCCGTATACTTGCCGGCGTTTTCATACCGAACGACGGAATCGGTCAGAGACGCGACCTCAAACAGCCGCGAAAAGCAGGAGGAAAGCGCCAGAAGCAGAAGAATACCGGATGCCGAAAGTACGATCCATCTAAAATATTCCATTTCACTTTTCAGGACTGCGCCGCAACACCGTTTTCAGCTTCGCTGAGCAATTCGCTCCAACTTTTTCCGGTGTACTGACGGAGGAACAGATCCAGCTTCCGCGCCAATTCACCGTCCGGATGGTTAATGACGTCGTTGACGGCGTAAATATAGATCCCGTAGAAAAACGCAAAGAGAACGATCGCGATGATCGCCAGAATCAGTCCCACTTTTGCCATGGTCGGCATCTTTCCGGCTTTGGATCTGGCAACAAAAGCAAATATCACGGAAAGGATCGCCGCAATCATATTGATTCCGCAGCAGCAAAGGAATACAAGGGAAATGATTCCGAAGACAAGAGAAGCGGTCGCAAACCCTTTTCCGTTTTGCGCGGTGGGCGGCGGGTTCAAGGGCTGCATGGACGGATCGCTTTCAAAAGACGGCTGATAATCATAATTCATAAGGAACCCTCCTTTATAAGTGTTGGATTTATTTTAACACGGGGCGGCGAAAAATGCAACTCTTTTTGGCGAAAAATCTTTTCAAATTTGAAAAAATGTGGTACAATAAAAGAAAAAACGAAAGGAATTCCATGAAGCGAAAATCTCTTTGGATCTGGATCGCCGTACATCTTGCTTTGCTGCTCGGGATTTTTTTGTTTCCGCATTATCTGCGCTGGACGTCCGGGCGCGTTTTCCTGTTCTTCGGATGTATCCTGCACGATTTCGCGCATCTCTACTGCCCGTTCTGTGGCGGAACCCGTTCGCTCAGCGCCATCCTGCACGGATCCCTTGGGGATGCCTTTCGCTTTCACCCTTTGCTCCCCTTGCTGTTGCTTGCCGGAATTATATACGACGGGATGACGCTTTTCCGTATTTTGAAGGGGAAAAAACTTCCCGTCCGGATCCCCAAACCGTTGGCGGTCGGTGCTTTGGCTGCGGTCGTAGGGTACTGGATCCTGCGAAATGTTCTTCTGGTCGCGTTCGGGATCGATCCGATCGGAGACCTCTGTCTCTACTGGCACGGATAAAATTGAAAAACGAAAAGACAGCCCGCGCGGAAGCAAGATCCGCACGGGCTGTTTTCTGTTTCGGTCAGGAAAGCTGTTCGGAAAGGAACTGCTTTGCCGCGGTGAGTGCCTCGCTCGCTTTCGAGAGTTCTTTTCCGCCTGCCATCGCGTTATCGGGACGACCGCCGCCCTTGCCGCCGGTCACCGCCGCCACGGCGCCGACCAACTTACCGGCGTGCGCGCCGGCATTGACCGCCCGTTTTCCTGCAACGCAAAGGACTTGCAGGGACCCATCGCGCCGGATGGCGAGAACCGCGACCGCGTCCTCATAGCGCGCTTTAATCTCATCCGCCAATGCCCTCGCCGCGTCTGCCGCCACGTCGCCGAGATCGGCAACGATCAGGCGAATGCCGCTGATGTCAACGGCTTTGGCAAGCAGGTCGTCCAGCTTGGAGGCCGCCATTTTTGCGTTCAGCGATTCAAGCTCTTTTTTCAGTGCCGCGACCTCTCCCTGCAACTGTATTGCACGGGGGGCGAGATCGGTCGGCTTTTGCACCTTCAACGCTTTTGCCGCGTCGGAGAGGATCGCGTTCTTCTCGGCAAGCAACTGCAACACGCCGTCTCCGGTCACCGCCTCGATCCGGCGCACACCGGCCGCTACCGAGGATTCCGAAATAATTTTGAACATTCCGATCTTCGCGGTGTTGTCCACGTGTGTTCCGCCGCAGAATTCGATCGAGTGTTCGCCCATGCGCACCACGCGAACGGTTTTGCCGTATTTTTCACCGAACAGTGCCATCGCGCCGAGCTTTTTGGCTTCTTCGAGCGGCATTTCGGTCATCGAACCGACCGCCGCCGCAAAAATATCTTCGTTGACAAGTGCTTCCACCTGCGCCAGTTCTTCGGGGGTCATGGCGGCAAAGTGAGTAAAGTCAAACCGGCAAACGGTATCCGAAACGTAGGACCCTGCCTGCTCCACATGATTGCCGAGTACCCGGCGCAGAGCACTTTGAAGCAGATGCGCCGCCGAGTGGTTCCGCATGATCGCCGCGCGACGGCGGGAATCCACCTGCGCCGCCACAACGTCGCCGGTTTTGATTTCTCCGTTCTGCACCGTGCAGAGATGCAGGAAGACGCCGTCGGTCTTTTTGGTATCGGTCACCTGCAAAACCGCTCCGTGGCAGGTGAGAATTCCGGTGTCGCC
>CAMYUQ010000055.1 GCA_947302045.1 uncultured Clostridia bacterium | reverse complement strand
GTCTATAAGATCCTGTAAATGCTTGCTCTCGGAAACATATTCCTCCTGCATCTCGGTAAGCGCGGCAGAAACCGTCTGCGGCGTTTGATCGGGAAGCCAGAGACGCAACAGCTTTTTAGGGGTCGTCAACGCGTTCTGGATGCAGAGACGAACGATGATCTCACCCTCCCGGTCGGCGTCTCCCGCGTTGACGACGGTATCAACGTCCGGTCGGTTGCAAAGAGACCGGATGATTTCAAACTGCCGCGCAACTCCCGCATCAACCTGTTTATTCTCTCCTTTGCGAAGTTCAAAGCGAAACTCCTGCGGAAAACAAGGGAGGTTATCCATCGTCCAACGGGTAGAGCCGTTCGATGACGGTGCATATGCTTCGATATCGCAAAGCGAAAAAAGATGCCCGAATGCCCAGGTGATCAAATATCCCTCGCCTTCCAGGTATCCCTGCCGGTTTTGCAGTTTTCCGATCCCTGCGGCAATATTGCGCGCCAGACTCGGTTTTTCCGCAATAATCAGAATCATAGCTTCTCTCCCCTATCAAAACAGCCGCAGTTCCGATTCGGACTGCGGCTGTTTTGCATCTGTAATCATCAAATCAGCGCTTTTACGCTTGCAGGAAGATCCTGCTCCGCCATAGAAACCGTCATCGTCAGATTGATGTTCGCACGGTTGCTCAGCGTTGAAAGCTCCTGCGCCAGTTTCTCAAACGCGGCAAAATCATGGTTGCAGATTTTCAGCGTTCCGTCGACGAACAGATCGGTCACGTCATGGTTGCTTGCAAGAATACCTGCGACAAATCCGTAGAGCGACTGCGCATCGGCGACGGCAACTTCATCCACGTCGATCAAAAGAGAGTAAGCGTAGTTATACTAACGCAGTTTGTTAACTTTTTCAAGGGATACAACGTCTCCTTTGGTGACTTCGAGCGCACCGTTGACAAGATTGATCAATGTTTTGGTCTTTCCGGTACCTTTTACGCCAATGATCAGTTTCAACATATTATGTTACCTCCCACAAATCAAAGCGTTCGGAAAACTCTCCTCTGCTCTGTACGTTCATTATAGCAAATCTCCGAGAAAAAGTCAATAGCTTTTCTCTCAATTCACGGAATTTTCATCAAAAGTTTAATCTTTTGCGCAATTCCTTGCCCATTTCCTCATACCCGGGCTTGCCGAGCAGAGCGAACATATTCTTTTTGTAGGATTCAACGCCGGGCTGGTCAAACGGGTTAACCGCAAGGAGATACCCGGAGATCGCACAAGCCATCTCAAAGAAGTAAATCAGTTCACCGAGCACAAATTCGTCCCGTTTGCTGACCTCGATCACGATGTTGGGAACGCCGCCGTCCACATGAGCCAGGATTGTTCCGAGCATGGCGGTTTTCTTCACGTCGTCCAGCTCCATGCCGGAGAGGAAGTTGAGTCCGTCGATGTTATTGGGGTCATCCGGGATTTTACAGGTGTTACCGGTATCCGCGATATCGATGACTGTTTCAAACATGATCCGGTTGCCGTCCTGAATGAACTGACCGAGAGAATGCAGATCGGTTGAGAAGATCACAGACGCCGGATAAATTCCTTTGAGGTCTTTCCCTTCGCTTTCCCCGTAGAGCTGTTTCCACCATTCGTTGAACATCATCGAAAACGGCTCGTAGCTCGCAAGGATCTCCATCACCTTTCCCTTGCGGTACAGGATATTCCGGATCGCCGCGTAACGATAGCAGTCGTTTTGTTCAAGGTCCGGGTTGGTATAGGCCCGGCTTGCGGCGGCGGCACCCTCCATCAGTTTCGTAATATCAATTCCTGCCGCGGCAATGGGAAGCAGTCCGACCGCGGAGAGAACCGAGAAACGTCCGCCGACGTCGTCCGGCACGACAAAGGTTTCGTAGCCGGCCTCGGTGGAAAATGCCTTCAAAGTTCCGCGCGCACGGTCGGTTGTTACAAAGATCCGTTCCCGCGCGCCTGCCTTTCCGTATTTTTCTTCCAGCAGGTTGCGGAAAACGCGGAATGCAACGGCAGGTTCTGTCGTCGTTCCGGATTTGGAAATAACGTTGACGCAAACGTCCTTGCCCTCGCAAAGTTTGAGCAGTTCATTCATCGCATCCGCACTGATGCAGTTGCCCGAAAAATAGATCTGCGGTTTGTTTCCGGGGAGCAAATTATAATTGGGAGAACGCAGATATTCGATCACGGCGCGTGCTCCGAGATAGGAGCCGCCGATTCCGATCACGATCAGAACGTCGCAGGTCTTGCGGATCTTCTCCGCGGCTTTCTGAATGCGGGAGAATTCTTCCCGATCATAATTCTCGGGCAGATGGATCCAACCGAGCATCTGATTTCCGGGACCGGTTTTCTCGCGAAGCATTTTGTCGGCGAGGCGAACCTGATCTGCAATTTGCGCATATTCATGCGGACGAATAAAGGATTCAAGGTAGTGCGTGTTGAGTTTGATTGACATGGGATTTTTGCCGTCCTTTTTTCATTTTTTTATAGGAATATTATACCGCTTCTTCCTTTCAAAGTCAACACCTTTTTTCCTTTTTTTGCACGTTTTTTAGTTTTAGATATACATTTTTTATCCGGTGAAATCAAATCAGGAAGAACGCCGTGACAGCCCTTCGCAGAATTTCAAAAAAGGTCAGTTTTTCAACCGTTGCAGTGGCGATCACCGGTATTTTACCGATTTCTTTCTCACCGATCCGGAATAAAACCTCGCCAACCCGGTCGCCAGCCATAACAGGCGCAGAAAGACGATCCGGAAGTTGAACCTGCTTTTCTACCTTTGAAAGTTCTGCTTTGGGTAAAACGCAGGAAAAAGCGGCACAGCCGACCGGACAAGTCTCCTCTTCGCCGCCTGCGACGCGAACCGTTCCGAGTTCCTCGCCGGGAGAAGTATAGAGACCGTAATTTGCAAAACCCCAATCCAGAAGAGATACCGCCGCCGCGTTCCGAACGTCTCTGGATTCTGCTCCCATAATGACGCAGATCAGAGAAAAACCGTTTCGCTCAGCCGTTACGCTGACGCAGAAACCTGCCTTGGAGGTAGAACCCGTTTTGAGTCCCGTACATCCCGGATAGAACCGCACCAGACGGTTGGTATTCGTCAGACCAAAGGCACCATCCCGGATGGTATCCATCCAGATCGAGCTGTATTGCAGAATGGTCGGATGGGAGATCAGCTCTCGCGACATGATCGCAATATCTTTTGCAGAGGTCAGGTGATGCTCGGCGGTGTCGTCCAATCCCGTGACGTTTTCAAAAGAGGTATCCTTCATACCGAGTTGGCGGGCGCGCTCGTTCATTTTGGAAACGAACGCCGAAACGCTTCCGTAAAGATATTCCGCGAGAGCCACCGCCGCGTCGTTTGCCGATGCGATCACTACACTTTTCAGCAGATCTTCCAGTTTCATTTTTTCTCCCTCTTTGAGGAAAACCTGAGATCCGCCCATAGACGCCGCATTTGCGGATACGGTCACCTGATCTTCCAGATGAATAATGTCGCTGTCGATCGCCTCCATGAGCAGAAGCAGAGTCATGATCTTGGTGACAGATGCCGGCGGCATCGCCTCTTCCGCGTTCTGACAATATAAAACCGTTCCGGTCGTTGCCTCCATTAAGATCGCGCTCTTGCAGTTAAGATCCAAAAAGCCGTCTTCTACACCTACGTCGGAGAAAACCTGTTCCGAATTACTCTCATGGGAACTTTCATCTTCATACTCTTGTTCCTCTGCAAAAGCCGGGATCCAAGTTACCGACAAAAGAAGCGCGAGAATTATGCATAACATTTTTGAAAACCGTTTTTTCATGGTCTGATTTCCTTTCCGAAAAGAATTTCAAAACCACTATATGAAAGAAAAGCGCGAAACATGCGCAAATGTTTCACGGTCTGCCCAAAAACGAGGCGGTCTCACCGAATTTTTTCGGTGAGACCGCCCTGCTGTTCAATAGAACAATTCAATATGCTTTTTCACGTAACTCAACATTTTTCCGCGAATATACGGAACGTTTTTCCGCAGAAATTCTTTCATCTTTCCGTCATCATCGGGATATTTTTCCCGAATCATCCGAAATGCTTTCACAAGCTGCGCCTCTCCGGCACGTTCCAGCGTGATGCAAAGGACGTCAACCGCTTCCGGCGAAGCTTTTTTGAGATAATCCCAGTAGTTGGAATCCGGTTCTTTTTCTCCGAGGTCATAGAGCATCTTATAAGCAACCAACGGTTTATAAACGCTCCGGTAGCCGAAATTCTTCTCATTTTCAAGCGCATCTCCCAACCACAATTCCTCCGGGGACTCACAAATCTGCCCCATGAAAAAGGTCATGCGCTCATTGACGTTCATAGACGTCAGCTTTTCAACCGGTATATTCCGCTTTTTCCGCCTGTCAAACAGGAAGAAATTCGGCTCGGTATCTCTGCCGAGATACCAATAAGCGGTAAACAGAATCGCAAGGATTACCAGCAATGCACCGCAAACGATTCCGAGTATCTTTTTGTAGGCGGCATCACTCTTGCCGGAAAAGACAAACAGCAAAACTGCGCAAGCCAGGCAAAGCAGCGCCGCGGCGATTACTGCAAAAGGACGGATCTTCTTCCACATTGTCCCAACATTCTCCTTTTTCTGTTTCCTGTACTCATTATAGCATACGCTTATAAGGAATGCAAGAGCTTTTTCGGTTTTTCAAAATTATTTTATCGGAAAAGGCGTCAGAAAATCAGATGCTCCGGCAACCCGTTTTTATATAGAATCTCCGGCTCTCCCTGAATGAGCGGAAGCAAATAATCGACACAAGCGTCGGTTACGTGATTCCCTGCTGCGTTGATAAAGCGATCCTCAACTTTTCTCACCTTGTTTGCAATATCCCCGATTGCGCGATGTCCAAACGCAACGGTATATTCGGGTGCATCCACTCGATCCATGACCATCATCTCTCCCGTGACGCCTCCCGTCGCAGCACGCACGGCGTCTTTTCCGATCGTTACCGATTCGGAAAGGTCGACAGCGGACGCCAGATGTGCGGCACAACGCTGCGGCAAATTGAGCTCAATGGAACGGACTTTACATCCGATCGCATTTTTTACGGCAGATTCCAACACCTTCCCTGTTCCGGCAAGATAAGCGTGCCCGAAAACATCGGTTGCTCCGCTTTGTCTTCCCTCGCCGACATAGTGACCGTCCGCAAACCGAAGCCCCTCGGAAACTGTGATCACAACGTTCGGATGCCGTGAAAGTGCCTCCCGAACGTCTTTCAAAAAGCGCTCCATCTCAAAAATTCGTTCCGGGAGATAGACCAAATCAGGTTCGGATCCGGTAATTTTTCTGCCCAATGCGGAGGCGGCGGTCAGCCAACCGGCATCACGCCCCATTAATTCCACGATCGTCACCGCAGGGATCCGATATACGGCGCAATCCCGCAGGATCTCCTGCACGGTCACCGCAATATATTTTGCGGCAGAACCGTAACCGGGAGTATGATCGGTTCCCATCAGGTCATTATCGATCGTTTTTGGAATTCCGATCACCGACATCTGATATGAAGCCGTTTTCAGATATTTCGTCAGTTTGAGAACGGTATCCATCGAATCGTTTCCGCCGATATAGAAGAAGTAACGAATATTCCTCTTTTCAAACAGGTGGATCAAACGCTCGTAAAAGGCGGGATCAGCCCCCGGTTCCGGCATTTTGAGGCGACAGGAACCGAGCGCCGCCGCCGGCGTTTGCTCCAAAAGCCGATATTTCTCTTCACAATCGAAAAAGGAGGTAAGGTCGATCAGATCGTCGCGCAGAAGTCCCTCGATCCCGTTTCGCATTCCGAACAGCGTTTGAATCTTTCCGTCCGCGCGGTTCTCGGACACACCGCGAATCACCCCGGATAAGGTAGCGTTAATGGCAGAAGTCGGTCCGCCGCTCTGCCCGACCACCGCGTTTCCAATCAAAATCCGATTCATATTCAATAACTCTCCGTCTTGTCGTTTTTACTGTTTTCATTATATCATTTTTGCTTTTTTCTGTCAAGCGGAAAAGAGGAAAAAAGGCGGTACAAGCAAAAAAATCCGCACATTCGCATAAGGTCTTACAGAACGGGAAAGGAGACGAACTTATGCTGGTTGCCCTGCTGTCTTTTTTGCTGAAAATGACGCACCTGATTCTGGGGATCGGTACGCCGCAAAAATATCCGCCACCGATGCCTCAGAAAGAGGAATATGCCTGTTTTCTGGAAGCCGCCGGCGGCAACGAGGCGGCGCGTCAGAAACTGATCACACACAATTTGCGATTGGTTTCGCATATTGTTCGCAAATACTACTCCACCGCAAAAAATGCGGAAGACCTCGTTTCGATCGGTACGATCGGACTTGTCAAGGCCGTCGATTCTTTTCGCGTGGAAAACGGGACGCGTTTCGCAACTTACGCCGCAAAATGTATTCAGAATGAAATTCTGATGTATTTCCGGGCGCAGAAGAAACAATCCATGGAAGTTTCTCTCAACGAAACCATTGACGTGGACCGTGACGGAAATCCCCTGACCTATATTGACGTGATCAGCTCCGAGGAGGATATGACCGAGGAGATCGGACGGCAGATCCTGACCGGTAAAATGCTGTCGATGCTGCAAACCCGCCTTTCGGAACGGGAAAGACAGATTTTAAAAATGCGGTATGGGCTGGACGGTCTTTCTCCTATGGCACAGCGTGAAGTAGCGGAAAAGCTCGGGATCTCCCGGTCGTACGTTTCACGGATCGAAAAAGGCGCTTTGGAAAAACTGCGCGAGGCACTCTCCTGATTTTTTGATTTTCCGGTCAATTTTATAAAAATCTATTGAAATAAAAGGACGTTTTTGATATAATGGAAGAAAGATTTTTTCCACGGAAAGGAATTGATCCGCATGAGAATGCGCCACAAAAAACACGGAGCCGAAAGGATCGCCGCCTGCTCTTCCCTTTTGATTGAAGATCCCGAAGCCGCATTGAAAGAACCGCAAGCCATTTTTTCTCATGTGCGTCCGATCTGTTTGGAAATCGGTTGCGGAAAGGGAGATTTTGCGGTTGGAATGGCGATCCGGTATCCGGAATATCATTGGATCGCGGTCGAACGTGTTCCGGACGTTGCCTGCGTTGCGCTCGAAAAGGCGATGGCGCAAAAAGAATGCTATCCGGACAATTTACGCTTTCTGATCGCGAACGCCCAAAACCTTTCCGATTGGATTCTGCCACATTCCATTGATTGTATTTATCTGAATTTCAGCGATCCGTGGCCGAAGTCCGGATACAAGAAACGTCGATTGACGCATGAAAATTTTCTGAGATTATACCAGAGATGGTTGCGACCGGACGGGATGCTCAAATGCAAGACCGATAACGTCGATCTCTTTGATTTCAGTCTGGAAGAGCTTGAAAAATGCGGCTGGAAAATTGAATGGCAAACGAGAGATCTGCATGCATCCGAGAAAGCGGCAGATAACGTCATGACCGAATATGAACGCAATTTTTCCACGCGCGGACAAGCGATCTGTTCGGTTTGGGCGCGTGTTCCAAACGAAGGAGAAACATATGAATTTTGAAGAATTGGTGAAAAAAAACCGGAGTTACCGCAGCTTTGATACGAATCGCCCTGTTTCAAAGGAACGGTTGCTCGCATGGATCAATTTGGCAAGACTCACGCCTTCCAGCCGCAATTTGCAAATGATGAAATTCCGTTTGGTAACCTCCGATGCCGAACGGTCGGCACTTCTCCCCCTGACGAGATGGGCGGGCGCGTTGCCGCAGCTCCATTTGCCGCCGCTCGGGCATGAACCGACTGCGTATGTCGTTATTTGCGCAGACAGGCGGATAGATCCTTGTGCGGAAAACTATGGGAAAGACGTGGGGATCCTGGCGCAGACCATTCTTTTAGCGGCAACGAACGACGGGTTCGGCGGATGCTGCATCGGAAACTTTTCTGCCGATCAAGTCAAGGAATGTCTGCGTCTTCCGCAAGAGCTGATCCCGGTTCTGATCGTTGCGCTCGGAGTGCCGGATGAGGAAGTGGAACTGACCGATCTCTCCCCCGACGGCAACTGCAATTATTACCGCGTCAACGGGGTTCACTATGTTCCGAAACGCGCATTGCGTGATCTGGTGATCGAAAATGACGGTTGAAGCAGAAGCAAGCGGCGTTTTGGTGGTTCGGAAGCACGCCGGCGTTACCTCGCATGATATTGTCGGAAAAGTACGTCGCCTGTTCGGAACCCGTCAGGTGGGGCATACCGGTACGCTGGACCCGATGGCAACAGGCGTCCTGATCGTTTTGATCGGCCGCGCCGTAAAAGCGTCCGAATACCTGTCCTGCGAGAAAAAATCCTACCGCGCGACGCTCCGGCTCGGGATTACAACCGATACGGAAGACATCACGGGGAAAGTCCTCTCGGTATCCGATCAGATTCCCTCCTTTGAAACCGTACAGAATGTTCTGGAACGGTTTCGCGGTGAAATTCAGCAGATCCCACCGATGTATTCCGCTCTGAAAATCAACGGGCAGAAGCTGGTCAATCTTGCCCGGCAGGGGAAAACGATCGAACGAGAGCCGCGGTCGGTCACGGTTTATTCTTTGACCGCCGCTTCTACCGAAACGAAATCCGATATTGTGCTGGACGTGACTTGTTCCGGCGGAACGTATATCCGAACGCTTTGCGCCGATATCGGACAAGCCCTTGGATGTGGGGGAACCATGGCATCCCTCTGCAGAACCGAAGCAGGCGGCTTTCCACTCGCGCTTGCTCATTCGATGGAAGAACTGGAAGGATACTCTTTTGCAGAGCGTATGGATTGTCTTTTGCCGGTGGAGCGATTGTTTGAAGCACTTTATGGGCTGAAACTCGGTGCTTTCTATGAAAAGCTGATTCGCGGCGGATGTGCTGTCGCCTGTAAAAAACTCGGATGTAACTTCACGCTTGGTGCTCGGCTGCGCCTTATATCCGAAAGCGATGTTTTCTTTGCACTCGGAGAAATCGTTGATTCCGCGGAGGGACCTGCCGTCAAAGCGATTAAAACATTTGTCCTTTGAGAAAGGAGAAACCAATGGATAATTTCAAAATGCAACGGGAGGATTATACCGATCCTGCTTGCCCGTTCTGCACAGACGCCTATCAAAAAGAACCGCCGGCACGAAAAATCCCGACTTCTCGGATCCTTGAAAAGCTGGATGATTTTTTGAACCGGAACGATTATTCCGGTTCAGAGCGATTACTGCAATACTGGTTGCAGGAAGCAATTCTCGGTCAGGATCTGCGCGGTGAATTTCAGTTGCGAAACGAACTGATGGGATTATACCGAAAATTAGGGAAAAAGGCAGAAGCATTGGAAAACGCCGCCCGTGCGTCGGAATTGATTCGTGAAGCGGGATTGGACGGAACCGTTGGCGCCGGAACCGCCTACATCAATATCGCAACCGTGCAAAAAGCGTTTGGAATGTCGGAAGATGCTCTTCCTCTTTACGAAAAAGCGCAAGAAATCTACGAATCCTATCTCAAACCGAATGACACAATGTTAGCCGGACTTTATAATAATATGGCTCTGGCACTCGTTGATCTGAAACAGTATTCCCGTGCGCGGCAGTGCTACGAAAAAGCACTTGCGATCGTTTCAAAGGCCGAGGGGGGAGAACCGCTTGTTGCGGCAACTTACCTGAACCTCGCCAATCTGGTAGAAGCAGAACACGGACTTCTGGACGGTGCGGAAGAAATTGAAAAAATGATCGCGCTCGCCCGGATCAATTTGGATAAGCCAAATATTGCTCACGATGGAACCCATGCATTTTATTGCGAAAAATGCGCCCCCACCTTTTCCTATTACGGACACTTCTCATATGCAGAGGAATTACAGGAGCGCGCACGGAGGATCTATGCGCGGAATTGAACTTGCCCGTCAATTTTATCAGGAATGCGGAAAACCGATGCTGGAAGAACAGTTTCCGCATCTCAAACAAAAAATCGCCGTCGGATTAGTTGGAAGCGGATCCGAATGCTTCGGATTCGATGATGAAATTTCAAGAGATCATGATTTTGAGCCCGGATTTTGTATTTTTTTGCCGGATGAGGAATCTGTTGACCGTAAAACGGCGTTTTCCCTGGAACGCGCCTATGCAAAACTACCGAAAGAATTTCTCGGGTTCAAGCGTCAAGCCATGAGCCCTGTCGGTGGCAACCGTCACGGTGTGATCAGAATTTCCGATTTCTACCGTGAAAAGATCGGAAATCCGTCCGGGAATCTATCCACCGAGGAGTGGTTGAGAATTCCCTCCTACGCTTTGGCAGAAGCCACGAACGGTGAGATTTTCTTTGACGGTTCCGGTCAATTCACCGCAATTCGGGAAAATCTTTTGAATATGCCGGAAGATATCCGAAAGAAAAAACTTGCCGGAAATCTTCTGCAAATGGCACAAGCCGGGCAGTATAACTACAACCGTTGTCTGGCACACGGAGAAACCGGTGCGGCACAGCTGGCGATCGGTGAATTTGTAAAGGGCGCGACAGAGGTGATTTTTCTGTTGAATCGTGCCTATCAACCTTTCTATAAATGGAGCTTTCGTGCGTTGCGACAAATGAAGAAATTTTCGGAACTCGCAGATACGTTGGAATTTCTTCTGACTACCGACAACACGGCAGGTACGGCTGACACCAAGTATACCGTGATAGAAGATATTGCTTCCATGTTGATAGAAGAGCTGATGAACCAGAAGCTGACGGAAGCCATTTGCGGCGATCTGGAAAAGCACGCTTATTCGGTCAATGATTCGATCGAGGATCCATATTTGAGAAATTTGAACATCTTTGTTACTGTATAAAATATAATTTCAAAATTACGCATCTGAAAAGCGCGGTGCCGATCGGCACCGCGCTTTTTCCTATTGATTGATATTCTGTATTATTTGTCCGTGTTCTGTTCGGATTCTGGTTTCTTCCCGTCCTCTTCCGCAGCAGTCTTATATGCCTGCCGGGAGTATCCGTATTTGGAATAGGAATAATACTTCCCGTATTTTCCGTAGTGTTTGTA
>CAMYUQ010000054.1 GCA_947302045.1 uncultured Clostridia bacterium | reverse complement strand
GCGTTTTGCAGCGTTTATGCAATAACGCTCCAAAATTTGCAAAAAAACGATTTTCCCACTTGAAATTTGGAAGAAAATGCCTTATAATATAGGATGATATCTTTTCAGATCGGACAGGTGCCGGAAATTAAGATGTCAAAGAACGGGAGGACGGAGGATTTTCCATGCTTGTAATCGGTTTGACCGGGCCGAGCGGCGCCGGAAAAGGTCTTGTCAGCCAGTCGTTTGCATCTTACGGATTGAAGATCATTGACGCGGACTCCGTTTATCACGCACTGCTACTTCCGCCATCCGCCTGTCTGGATGAATTGACCGCCACGTTCGGAACAAGTATTCTTTTCCCGAACGGTACATTAAATCGTTCCCTGCTGGCAAACCTCGTTTTTTCGGATCCACGCGCACTTGCAAAGCTGAACGAAATTTCTCACCGCTACGTCATGCAGGAGATCCGGCGTCAATTACAGGAGCTGCAAACGCAGAATGTCCGGACGGTGGTTCTGGACGCACCGCAGCTTTTTGAAGCGGGGTGCAACAGGGATTGTAACGTCATTGTTTCGGTTCTGGCAGAAGAAAAACTGCGGCTCGGCCGCATTATGACACGAGACGGGATTTCCAGAGAAGAAGCGATCCGCCGGATTCGGGCGCAACATAGCGACGCTTTTTTCCGTACACACTCAGATTATATCATTGAAAACAACGCCTCCCCGGACGATCTGCCTGCGGCAGTCCGGAAGATCCTGCTGGGTCTGGGGGTGATTGAGGAGTGAGGTGGAATATCCGCAGAGTCGGAATATTTCTGGCGATCGTTCTGTTTTCGATCGGATTCGGCTTTGCGTTTGATAAAATCGCAGATCAAGTTGATCGGCATCGCTATCCGAAGCCCAATGCTTATGCGGAATATATCGCCGCAGATTCGACAGAATTCGGCGTTCCGGAAGCGGTGATCTGGTCGATCGTGCGGCAGGAAAGCAAATTCGTCAGCTCCAAAACAGGAGATGCCGGCGAGATCGGGTTGATGCAGTTGACGCCGGAGCAATTTTCGGATATTTGCGAACGGCTCCTGCATATCGAGAACAATCCAGGGCTTCTTTACGATCCATCCTCCAACCTGCGCGCAGGGACCGCTCTGCTATCCGATCTTTTCAGCCGATACGGAAACTGGGAAACGGTCTATGCCGCCTGGTTTGCCGGAACAGACCGGATTGATCTTTGGCTTGCCGACGATAGCACCGCAAACGGATTGGGCGGACTGAAAAAGATTCCGGATCGGAATACCAAACAGTTTGTAGAAGCCGTTTCGAAATCAGTCCTTAAATATACGAAACTTTATTACTGAACAAGTGAAGGAGAGCAAACAAATATGTCTGAATCCAAGATTCGTTATGAGAAGAAAACAGTTTATGAAAAAGCAGGCGAGGCGATCGTAAAGCTTGCATACGATTACGCGCAGGGCTACGTCCGGTTCCTGGACGCCTCCAAAACAGAACGCGAAGCCGTTTCGGAAAGCATCGGGCTCGCAGAAGCTGCCGGCTACCGCCCCTATCACTTTGGCGATCCCCTCAAACCGGGGGACAAGCGGTATTATAACAACCGCGGTAAAAATCTGTTTCTGTTCAGAATCGGAACGGAACCGATCAACAACGGTATCCGGATCACCGGGGCGCATATCGACTCTCCCCGGCTGGATCTCAAACAGAATCCGGTTTTTGAAGATGGGGACCTCTGCTATTTCAAAACGCACTATTACGGCGGAATCCGCAAATATCAATGGCTCGCCATGCCTTTGGCGCTTCACGGCGTTGTGGTCAAGCAGAACGGAGAAACGGTTACCCTCTCGATCGGAGAAAACGAATCCGATCCGGTCATGTATATCACAGACCTGCTTCCACATCTGGCACAAAAAGAAAACGGAAAAACGGTTGCCGACGCCTTCCCTGCCGAGCGGCTCAACATTCTGATCGGGAGCCGCCCTGCAAAAGAAGCGGAAAAAGAAGCTGTCAAAGAAGGGGTTTTGCGCTATCTGAATGAAACCTACGGCATTACCGAAGAAGATTTTCAATCGGCGGAGCTTTCCATCGTTCCTGCCGGGCGTGCGAGGGACGTCGGATTCGACCGTTCCATGATCTGCGGATACGGGCATGACGACCGCTGCTGTGCCTATCCATCCCTCACCGCCATGATCGACGCAGACGAAAAGTTGCACACGACCATGTGTACCTTGGTCGACAAGGAAGAAACCGGGAGCGACGGCGTCACAGGCGCGCAGTCCAGCATCGTGGTCGATCTGATCGCCGAAATCGCTCGTGCGCTGGGCGGAAACGAAGCGGAAGTTCGCGCCAACTCCAAATGTCTTTCGAGTGACGTGGCGGCTATTTTCGATCCGGCATTCCCGGACGTATTTGAAAAGAACAATGCCGCCCTGCTCGGTTGCGGCGTCGCTATGTGCAAATTCACCGGTTCGCGCGGCAAATCCGGCACATCCGACACTACTGCACAACTGGTTGCCTGGGTGCGGCGGTTTCTGAACGAGGCCGGCGTTGTCTGGCAGACCTGTGAACTCGGAAAGGTCGATATCGGCGGCGGCGGAACCATCGCAAAATATATGGCAAATCAAAACATTGATACCCTGGACCTCGGTGTTGGCGTTCTTTCCATGCATGCGCCCTACGAGATCATTTCCAAAGTCGATCTTTACGAAAGCTATCGCGCCTTCCGCGCGTTCTATAACTTCCAATGAACCGTTCTCTCTCTCAAAAATTACAGGAAGCAGAAGAGCGGTACTGCAATCTGGAAGCATCCCTTTCCGATCCTGCCGTGTCCTCCGACCCGTTAAAATGCCGGGAGGTCATGCGGGAATTCAAAGCTCTGACCCCCGTGATTGAAAAATACCGCGCGCTGAAAGAAACCGATAAAACGATTCAGGAGACACTCCGTTTAATGGAGGAATCCGATCCGGAGCTTCGCGAACTTGCAACGAACGAGCTACGGGAAGCGCGGGAACGGGCAGAGACCCTTTCAGAGGAATTGACGCTTTTGCTTCTGCCGCATGATCCGAACGATGAAAAGAATGTGTTAGTGGAGATCCGCGCAGGCGCAGGCGGAGAGGAAGCGGCGCTTTTCGCGGCGGTGCTCTATCGAATGTATAATATGTTCGCCGCCGCCAACGGTTTCACCTGCGCGCTGATGAGCGCGACTCCGACCGAGCTCGGCGGATTCCGGGAGGTTATTTTCCGGGTAGAGGGAGCCGGCGCATATTCGCGGTTGCGATATGAAAGCGGCGTACACCGGGTGCAAAGAGTTCCCGAAACCGAATCGCAGGGGCGGATCCAGACCTCTACGGCGACCGTTGCGGTTCTGCCGGAGGCAGAGGAGATCGAGGTGGAGATCAATCCCGCAGATCTGATTTTTGAATCCTGTAAATCCAGCGGTGCCGGCGGACAGCACATCAACAAAACAGAATCCGCCGTTCGCCTGACCCATAAGCCGACCGGGATCGTGGTGGAATGTCAGGAAGAACGCAGTCAGTTCAAAAACAAGGATAAAGCGCTCCGGATGCTGCGAACAATCCTTTACGACAGGACGCTGCGGGAACGGGACGATAAAATTGCTGCCGACCGCCGGCGCCAGGTGGGAACAGGCGACCGGAGCGAAAAGATCCGTACCTACAATTATTCGCAAAACCGCGTTACCGACCATCGGATCGGGCTCAGCATCTACTCATTGGAAAGTTTTCTTGCCGGCCGTATGGACGAGATGATCAATGCGCTGGCGACTGCGGAAACTGCCGAAAAGCTCAGATCCCAGCAAAGCGCAGAACAATAATTCTATTCCGGCCAGAGGAAACAGATTTGAACACCGAAATCATCTCCATAACAGACAAGAATCCGCAGGAATCTGCGCTGGCAAGAGCCGCGAGAATCATTCAATCCGGAGAACTGATCGCTTTCCCAACCGAAACGGTTTACGGATTGGGCGGAAACGGACTTGACGCCGAAGCGGCGCACAAGATATATGCGGCAAAAGGTCGTCCGTCGGACAACCCGTTGATTCTGCATATTGCCTTCCCGACCGATGCGGAAAAGTATGCCGAGGTCTCACCGGTATACACGCTCCTCGCAAAAGCGTTTATGCCCGGACCTCTGACGGTGATCCTTCCCAAAAAAGCGATCGTGCCGCGATCTGTCACCGGCGGACTTGATACCGTGGCGATCCGCTGTCCCTCCCATCCGGTGGCACACCGCCTGATCGAGCTTGCCGGCGTGCCGATCGCGGCGCCTTCGGCGAATCTTTCCGGGAAACCGTCTCCGACCGAAGCCTCGCACGTTATCCGGGATCTTTCGGGTCGGATTCCAATGATTCTGGACGGCGGTTCCTGTGAGATCGGCTTGGAATCCACCATTGTCAAAATCGAGGCGGACGGCTCTCTGACGCTCCTGCGTCCGGGCGGGATCACCTATGACGCGCTCTGTATGGTCGTGCCGAAGGTCAAAGTTGCCGATGCCGTGACCAAACAGCTTGCCGAAAACGAACGCCCTCTCTCGCCCGGCATGAAATACCGTCACTATGCGCCAACGGCACCTGTCGTTTTGCTTGACGGTGCGCCGGAAAAGGTGCTGTCATTTTTGCAGGACGAGCAGAAAAAACGCGCCTGTGCGATCCTCTGTTACATGGAAGAATTGGATTTTCTTACTCCCCGGCTGTTATTCCCCGTCGGAGGGCGGAACGACCTCAAAGCGCAAGCGCAATCGCTCTTCCGATGTCTACGTGAAGCCGATCTCTCCGAAGCAGAGATCATCTATGCGCACCTGCCGGTTCAAACCGGCATGGGGCTCGCGCTTTATAACCGCATGATCCGTGCCGCGGCGCATACCGTCCAGCAGATATCGTAACCCTTATAGAAAGGACTTTTTCATTTCATGGCGAAGACAAAAAAGGACCCCAAAGTCATCCGGTATGCTCCGGTGGTTTACCAGCCGATCACCGAAACGATCGAAAAGAACTATATGCCATACGTGATGAGCGTGATCGTTTCGCGTGCCATTCCGGAGATCGACGGACTCAAACCGGCACACCGAAAACTGCTTTACACCATGTATTCCATGGGTCTGCTCAAAGGAGAACGCAAAAAAAGCGCGACCGTTGTCGGCGCAACCATGAAGCTCAATCCGCACGGTGACGCTTCCATATATGAAACGCTGGTTCGTCTGACGCGCGGCAACGCAACGCTGCTACACCCCCTGATTGATTCCAAAGGATCTTTCGGCAAACAGTATTCCTCGGAAATGAAATATGCCGCGTCCCGGTATACCGAGTGCAAACTGGATCCGATCTGTCAGGAACTCTTTGACGGGATCGAGAAAGATGCGGTCGACATGGTGGATAACTATGACGCTACGACCAAAGAGCCGGTTCTGCTTCCGACCACTTTCCCGAATGTTCTGATTATGCCGAATACCGGTATTGCCGTCGGAATGGCATCCAATATTTGTTCGTTCAATCTGGCGGAGGTCTGCGACGGGACCATTGCCCTGCTCCGCAAACCGAATCTTCCGATCGAGAAGATGATGGAGCTCATCAAAGCCCCCGACTTTTCCGGCGGCGGCGCGATCCTCTACGACGCAGAGCAGATGCGCCAGATCTATGAAACCGGACAGGGATCGGTCAGAATCCGGGCGCGGTACGTCTATGATAAAGCCGCGAACTGCATTGACATTGTGGAAATTCCCTATTCCACAACCATTGAACTCATTATGGCGAAGCTCTCGACTCTTCATAAGGAAGGAAAGCTGAAAGAGATTACCGACTTCCGGGATGAGATTGATCTTTCCGGATTCAAACTGACGCTGGATCTGCGGAAAGGCGTGGATCCTGACAAACTGATGACAAAACTCTTCAAACTGACTCCACTGGAAGACAGTTTCAAGTGTAATTTCAATATTCTGATCGATTCGGTTCCGCGCACGATGGGTATTCCCGAAATTCTCGGGGAGTGGATCAAATTCCGGTTGCGGTGTCTGACCCGGGAACTTGCGTTCGATCTGCAAAAGAAGAAAGACAAGCTTCATTTGCTCCTCGCGCTCGGTAAAATTCTGCTTGATATCGACAAAGCGATCCGGATCATCCGCAAAACCGAGAAGGACGAGGACGTCGTACCGAACCTGATGAAAGGGTTTGAGATCGACGAGATCCAGGCAAATTATATTGCCGATATTCGCCTGCGGAATCTCAACCGTGAATATATACTCAACAGGATCTCGGATATTGAGGGGTTGCAAAAAGAGATCGCCGAGTTGGAAGAGATCCTCGCCGACGAAATCAAGCAAAAAGGACTTATTATCTCGGAATTGACCGAGATCAAAAAGAAATACGGACAGCCGCGCAAATCCCTGATCGTTCATGCCGACACCGTTACGCACTATTCGGAAGACGACCAGTTTGTCAACTATCCCGCACGGTTCGTTTTAACGAAAGAGGGCTACTTCAAAAAAATCACCTTCCAGTCCCTGCGCGGTAACGATGAACAAAAATGCAAAGAGGGGGATGAGATCCTCTCGATTATCGATGGAGAGAACAAGGACGTTCTGATCTTCCTGACCGATCATGCGCAGATGTACCGCGCGAAAGCAGACGATTTTGATCCGACGAAAGCTTCCGCCCTCGGCGACTATCTGCCGGTCAAGCTCGGAATGGACGCAGATGAAAAGCCGATCCTGATGAATATTCAAAACGGCTATCCCGAAAAAGAAGCGTTCGTTTTCCTCTTTGCCAACGGAAAGGGTGTGCGCATTTCGGCCGCGAATTATGAAACGACCGGAAATCGCCGCAAGCTGACATCGGTCTTTTCCAAAACATCACCGATTGTGGCGGCGTTTTATGAAAAAACGCCGATGGATATCCTGCTTGTATCGTCGGACAACCGCGGAATGATTCTCAAATCTTCCCTCATCCCGCTCAAATCGACCCGTACTTCGGGCGGCGTTCAGGTCTTTACACTGAAAAAAGGACAAATCCTGGTTTCCGCAAGCATAGATCTCTCCGCTCTTCCGGAGGGCGCAAAAGGACTGAAAAAGCTGAAAATCCCGGCGACCGGCGTCCCGATGGACAGTATTAAGTAAATGTATTATAAAAGGAAGGAATACAGCGATGGATAACAAAAACCGCCCCACACATTCTCTACCCACCAGAATTCTGGCGATTGCTCTTGCAGTTCTGCTGGCAGGCGGCGCGCTCTCTCTGATCTTGGGGCTGATCTTCGGCTCGTAAATCCGTGAGGTTGAGGCTTCCCTGACGTTGTTTTTTACAGCGTCAGGGATTTTTTATTTGCATAATGTGAATTGTATAATGAATATTTATCATTTTGTGTTCGCATGATTTTTCATCTATAAAAGCAAATAGCAACTCTGAAATTGTGCTACTAATACAAAAGAATACGGAAAATAAGCCCCCGTTTGTAAAATCTGTAAAAAATGAAAAATTTTTCAAAAAAAGCTTGACAAACGAATAATTATGCAGTATAATACAATCACAACAGGAAATGATCGGTCGATTCGCAGATGGTTTCGATCCGAACCGTTCCCTGAAAAAACTATTTTATTTTCGGAGGAAAATACCATGAAAAAAGTTCTGTCGCTCGTCCTTGCGATCCTGATGATCGCCGGAATGCTCGCCGCATTCGCATCCTGCAAGAAAGAAGAAAAGACTCTCTACGTTTACACCAATGCCGGATTCGCACCGTTTGAATACGTCAACGAAAAAGGCGAAGTCGTTGGTGTTGACATCGACGTTATGAACGCCATCGGCAAAGAGCTCGGTTACAAAATCGTCGTCAGCGACATTGAGTTCGACAACATTCTGACCGAGGTTCAGGGTAATGAGTACGCAGTCGGCGCCGCCGGTATGTCCAAGAAGGCGTCCCGTGACGAAGTTGCTCTCGCATCCAAAGTTTACGCTACTTCCGTTCAGTACGTCATCGCTCCTGTCGGAACCTTTGCCGACGGTGCGGTCGTGACGGTTGATCAGATCCTCGCGCTGGAAAAGAAGATCGGCGTTCAAAAAGGAACCACCGGTATGTATCTGATTCAAGGTGACGAAGGCGAAAATGCCGCAAAGACCATTGAATATTCCAATGCGATCGTTGCAAGCCAGGATATCGGCTCTACGCTGAGTGCAGTCGTGATCGATGAGCTTCCTGCTAAGCAGATCGCGGACAGCAAGGATACCCTCGCCTGCTGGAAGATCGACGCAGAGATGGAATCCTATGTTCTCTACTTCAACAAGAACGCTACCAAACTGGTAGAAGAAGTGAACAAGGTTCTTGATAAGCTGATCGCCGATGGGAGCATCAATCAGTACATCATCAACCACAGCAGCGGAAAATAATTTCTGAAATAAAGGGTAAGCAATATGTCTTTTGCAGATAAACTCGCTTACGCTTGGGAACTCCGGGGCTTGCTTTTTGAAAGCCTCGGAATTTCCTTGCTTATTGCGTTCAGTGCGGTTATTATCGGCTTTGTCATCGGTGTAATCCTCGCAGTCATCCGAATTGCTCCGAAAACCAATCCCGTCATCAAGGTGCTCGATGGATTTGCCCAAACCTATATCACCGTGATCCGCGGTACGCCTACCATGGTTCAGCTTTTGATCATGTACAGTTCCATTTTGGTCATGTTCAAATACGTCAATACGAACCTGCTCGTCCCGATCATTGCGTTTGGGATCAACAGCGGCGCCTATATGGCGGAGATCATCCGGGCCGGGATAAACTCGGTGGATAAAGGGCAAATGGAAGCCGGCAGAAGCGTGGGACTCTCTTGGACGACTACCATGCTTAAAATCATCATTCCGCAGGCAATCAAAGTGGTTATTCCAACCATTTTCAATGAAATCATTATTCTGGTAAAAGAGACTTCTGTCGTCAGCTTTATCGCTTTGAGAGTGGGCGGTCAGCAGGCATGGGATCTGATGGGACTCGTCAGTAAAATGGCGAATGCAAAGCCGGCGGTTTATAATACTTTTCTATATATCGCGGCGCTCATCTATCTCACCATTGTTATGCTGCTGACGCTTCTCCAACATCTGATTGAAAGGAAGTTGAAGAAAAATGAACGATAACTTTATTGAGATCAAGGGACTGTTCAAAAACTTCGGAAAACTCGAAGTTCTTAAAGGCGTTTCCTGCAGCATCCGCAAGGGCGAAAAGGTCGCGATCATCGGCGCATCCGGAAGCGGAAAATCTACGCTTTTGCGCTGTATGAACCTATTGGAAACACCAACCTACGGAGAGGTTTGGTTCGAGGACAAACTGCTCACGCCGATTGATCCCTACCTGCATTTTGACGTGATCCGTCTCTCCAAGACCTACGGAAAACTGCTTGCGGCATATACCGCGGAGCATCCCGGCGTTGCGGAAGCGGATGCGGACGCGGCTGTGATCGCTGATATTAAAAAGCGCGATCTGCTCCGCAAAAGCGAGGGTTCCGCCTTTGCGAAAGCGGTGCGCGATCTCTATCGGGCAAATTTCCAAAACGTGGATTACACCCGCAGAAACATCGGAATGGTATTTCAGCATTTCAATCTGTTCAACAATCTGACCGTTCTGGAAAACATGACGCTCGCTCCCGTACAGTTGAAGCTGAAAACGCCGGAAGAGGCAAAGAAGCGTGCGATGGAGCTTTTGGAACGGATCAAACTTTCCGATAAAGCGAACGTCTACCCTTCCACGCTTTCCGGCGGACAGAAACAGCGGATCGCCATCGTTCGTGCGCTCGCCATGAATCCGAAGGTCATGCTCTTTGACGAGCCGACCTCCGCCCTCGACCCTGAAATGGTTGGAGAAGTGCTGGATTTGATCCGTCAGCTCGCGGACGAAGGGATGACAATGGTCATTGTGACGCATGAAATGGGATTTGCGCGCGAGGTTGCCGACCGTGTTCTCTTTATGGACGGCGGCGTCATTTCCGAGGAAGGAACGCCGGAAGAGCTCTTCAATCATCCGCAAAATCCAAGAACCAAAGATTTTTTGAGCAAAGTGCTCTGAAATATGAAAAAAGTCTGCTATCTTTTCGGGAGATAGCAGACTTCCCTTTTTTATCGATCGAATTCCGGATTGGTCGCGTAATAATTGCGGCTGTTCATGCGATCCCGCGCAATTCCGAGCGCATCGCCGAATCTTTGATAGTGAACGATCTCTCGGGCACGCAGGAAACGGATCGGATCGATAATATCCGGATCATCCACCAGACGAAGAATATTATCGTAGGTGGTTCTTGCTTTTTGCTCTGCCGCAAGATCCTCATTCAGATCGGTGATAACGTCTCCTTTTACGGCAAGCGCGCGTGCGTTAAAAGGTGCGCCGTCCGCACCGGCCGGATAAACACCAGTTGTATGGTCAACGAAATATGCCGCAAACGGGCTGTTTTGAATCTCTTCCGGCGAAAGATTCGCCGTCAGTTGATGCAGAATAGCGGCAACGATTTCAAGATGCGCCAATTCCTCCGTACCGACGTCGGTCAGGATTCCGGTAATATCGCGGAACGGCATACTGTACCGCTGGTTGAGATAACGCATACTTGCCCCCAGTTCCCCGTCCGGTCCGCCCAGTTGAGAAACGATGATATGAGCGGCTCTTGCATCCGGATTTTTGATATGCACCGGATATTGCAATTTTCTCTGATAGATCCACATAATTCTGTTCTGCTATCCTTTCCGTATCAAAGATTCGCGCCGAGCTCCCACGGCCACGGGAGCTTTGCCCAATCCCAATACTGCGTATTCTCTGCACTCTCGATCGTCAACGTACCGCAATTTTTTTCATATTGCGCCGCCAAAGACTTCCGCTCTTGCAAAAGTGTACGGTAATATTCCAGTGCCTCTTTGGAATCTGGATAAGCATCCAGATAAAGAACGGTATCATAGAGAGAAAAGTCCACCAGTTGCAATTCGCGCAATAAGCTTTTGCAGCGTGGCTGTTCATTCATTTGGTTCATCATGGTCCCCCCCTCTCATCAGCGACGCCGAACGGTTCTTCCCTCGAACGGAAGCACCAGTTCACGGAATATCGTTCCGTTTTTCAATGCACTTTCCATTGAGAGTAAATTCTGCCATGCCTGTTTCGGGATATATGCCATTGCCAATCGATTGGCACCGTATTCCGCGCCGTTGTCGGGGGCTGTATTCTCGGAGCTCACCTCTTCCATAACCGGGTGGG
>CAMYUQ010000053.1 GCA_947302045.1 uncultured Clostridia bacterium | reverse complement strand
ACGGCAAGCACTTCCATCGAGGAAGCCGAAAGATTGCCGCCCCGACGGATGCCGAGCGCCTCCCGGATGTAGGGAGCATACTGCTCTTTGGTCGCGAGCTGACAGGAATTGGGGTAGACCAGAAGCTGAATGCCGTGACAGGATCCATCCGCGGATAATTTTTTTTCGACATCCTGTACCATCGTTTTGACGTCCTTGACGGTAATACTCAACACCTCTGCCAGCTTATCAAACCGGACGGGGTGACCCGCCGCATAAAGAATGGCTTCGATCGCCTGCTCGGTTTCCTGTGCGGTCGCGAGCGGTTCCAAGACCGGGGTAGTGGATTGTTTCTTTTCTTCCATATCGGTTCCTTTTTCTGATTAGTTGTTTTGATCCGGAAAATGTTTTGCTTCGTTTGCCATGTGTGCCGCGATCTCGCTTAAATCCAGACCGATATCATCGAGCAGATCTTCTTCCTGCTCCGAGAGTCGGTCTTCCAGCATTGCCTGAATCTTTTCCTCTGCTTCCAGATCGCTGTCGTCGGCGGGGACGTCCTGCTTGCGTGCCGCACGAGCGGCGGCACGTTCCCGCTTCTTTTCTTCCAATTTTTGCTCGCGCAGTATCCTGCGCTGTTCGCGGTGCATTTCTGCTTTGGAGGAAAGCGGGATCGGTTCGTTGTCCATCGGGAGCATGCGTTTGCTTGGCTCTTCTCCCTCGGGCGGATCGTTGTTCAGGCAGAATTTCGTATCGGTTCCGTGCACCGAATCATTCCCGTCCTCATCATTTTCAATTTTGATCTTCCGAACCTTAATCAGTTCCAGAATACCGAGGAAAATGGCGATCAGATCGGGCAGGGAAGCGGCGTCGGAGAGCAGTTCTTTCATCGAGGTCTCCTTCCGCTTCTCCATGCGGTGCAGGATCCCCACGATTTTGATATCCACAGGCACGATGGGCTTGGCGATCATCGGGGCAAAAACTGTTTTTTCGGCTCTCGGCCGGCTCTCGTTGGCGGCAATGATCCGCCGCACCGCAAGCGCAAGACTCATCACCGACTGATCGGCAACGTAGGAGGTGTCGATCGAGATTTCATCGG
This sequence comes from uncultured Clostridia bacterium, assembly GCA_947302045.1. Taxonomy (GTDB): domain Bacteria; phylum Bacillota; class Clostridia; order Oscillospirales; family CAG-272; genus UMGS1865. The sequence goes on along the minus strand of CAMYUQ010000053.1, from coordinate 10,436 downwards.
TATCTTTGACCATGCGTCCGCTGTATATCAGGTATCGCTTTGCCATTTGCGCGGCGGCAAGTTTCGCCTGCTGATAGCGTTTGAGGGCGTCGGCGAGTTCACGGCGCGGGTCTTCCTGTTCTTCTTCCTGACGGGGCAGGAGCATCCGGCTTTTGATGAGCATCAGCTCACTCGCCATGACGATAAATTCGCCTGCGACCTCCATATCCATCTGCTCTGCCTCATGCAGAAACGCAAGGTACTGATCGCAGATGAGCGAGATCGGAATATCCTCAATATTCACTTTGTTTTTCTGGATCAGGGTCAGAAGCAGTTCAAGCGGACCTTCAAACTGATCCAGCCGGTAGGTGATGGTTTCCATGAGGACTCCTTTTGGGTTTGGTCAGATATTCTTCAGGGCACTTTTGATCACAAGACTGTAAATCGGTTCCGCGAACAGATTGGTCAGCTTTTCCGCGACCCACGAGAATGGGGAGAAGAAATAGAACACGATGAACAGAATGATCAGCATAGCGATCATGATCTGCCGTTCATACCGCATGACGGCGAAATAGGTTTTGGTCGGCAGAAAGGCAAAGAGGATCCGCGAACCGTCATAGGGCGGAATCGGGATCATATTGAAGACCGAATAGATGAAGTTGATCATAGCGCCGATCAGGAGAAACCGGGCAAGCCAGAACAAAACGGTCGTATGAAAAGAGTCGCCGCTTTGGTAAAACAACAGCACATACCGCGCGTAAACGAATCCGTAGAGCAGGGCATTGAAGATACCGAGCAGAAAATTCGAGAGCGGACCTGCGAGAGAGGAGAAGACAAATCCCCACTTCGGGTTCCGGAAGTTCCGCGCGTGGATCGGAACCGGTTTTGCCCAACCGATGCCGAACAGAAGCATAGAGAGAAAGCCCATCGGATCAATATGTTTGAGCGGATTGAGCGTGATGCGCCCCAGGTTGCGCGCGGTCTGGTCTCCCATCCAGGAAGCAACCAGTCCGTGCGCCGATTCATGCACCGACAGTGCAAAGAAAATAACGGGAAGGGAGAGAAGCATCGAAATCAGAAAGGATTTGAAATCTCCTTGCGAGAGAAACGATAAAAGCATGGTGGAAACTCCTTCTAAGAATATGCGGTCAGATCCGGATTCCGGTGATTGAGGCGATCTGCCGGCGCAGTTCTTCCTTGCCCGCTCCCGACGAGGAGGAACAGAAGATCACGGACGTTCCGGTCGGAATGAGCGGATGGCTCGCAAAGAGCTCTTCCGCCTTTTTTCGCTCGCCTGCGTTCAACTTATCGCATTTTGTTGCAACTACGAGAAAGGGTGTGCCGGTTTGGATCAGATAGTGCAGCATGGTTTCGTCGTCCGCGGTCGGACCGATCCGGCTGTCGATGAGCTGAACGACCAGTCGTGCGGCGACCTGTCCCCGTCCGGTAAAGTAACCGTCGGTCAGATTTGACCACCGGAGCTGATCTTCTTTCGTCCGTTTGGCAAAACCGTAACCCGGAAGGTCTACAAAATAAAGTTGCCCGTCCAGATCGTAAAAATTCACCGTGATCGTTTTCCCGGGAGCGGAACTGACCCGCGCCAGAGATTTTCTGCCGAGCAGGGAATTGATGAGCGAACTTTTCCCGACGTTGGAGCGCCCCGCAAACGCGACCTGCGCCAAACCGTCCCGCGGGAACTGCTCCGGCTTGCCGGCACTGATTTTAAGCGAAACACGATTGAGATTGACCGGCATGGCGTAACCTCCTGATAAGGCGATCAGATCCGGACGCCGGCAGGCGTCGGTTGGGTGGGAACGAAAAGGGGTGCTGTACGTTCCTTTTCTTTTTTCTCCGGCAGCACGGAAGCCGCGGGAAGCAACGCCTCCGCCAACACTTCCTCGGCACGTTCACAGGGCACAAACCGCAGATTTTCCCGCGCCATGGAATCAATTTTTTCCAGATCGCGCAGATTTTCTTTCGGGATCAGCACGGTTGCGGCTCCGGCGGTATACGCCGCCATGGTCTTTTCTTTCAGACCGCCGATCGGAAGCACTCTGCCGCAAAGACTGATTTCTCCGGTCATGGCAACGTCATGCCGCACCGGGCGACCGGTCAGCGCGCTGACAAGCGCCGTGACCATCGTCACCCCTGCCGACGGACCGTCCTTGGGGGTGGCTCCCTCCGGGAAGTGAATATGAATGTCTTTCGTTTTATAAAAGTCGGTCGGAATGCTGTAGCGTTCGGCGATCGAGCGCACGTAACTGACGGCGATCTTCGCCGATTCTTTCATCACGTCGCCGAGAGAACCGGTCGTTTCGATCTTGCCGGTTCCTTCCAGAACGGCGACCTCCACTTGCAGGAGCGTTCCGCCCAGTTCGGTATAGGCAAGCCCGTTGACCACACCGATGTGATCCTCCATCCCGACCGTTTCGGGCAGGTATTTACGAACACCGAGATAGGATTCTACATCTTTGGCGTCTATTACGTAGGATTTCTTTTCGTCGGTCAGCAACCGGCGGTCGACTTTACGGCAGAGCGATGCGATCGTGCGTTCCAGATTGCGCACGCCTGCCTCGCGCGTGTAAAAATCAATGATTTCCAGGATCGCGCCATCGGTGAATTTCAAGGTCTTGCGGCTGAGTCCGTGGCGGGCAAGCTGTTTTTGGATCAGGTGATCCTTTGCGATCGCCAGCTTTTCGCGCCGGGTGTAGATCGAAAGCTCGATGATCTCCATGCGGTCCATGAGCGGACGCGGAATATTTTCGAGCGAATTCGCCGTTGCGATAAACATACAGTCGGAGAGATCGAAAGGAAGCTCCACGAAATGATCCCGGAAGCTCTTGTTCTGTTCGCCGTCGAGAACTTCGAGCAGAGCGGAAGTCGGGTCGCCGTGCGCGTCGCGCGTGAGCTTATCAATCTCGTCGAGGAGGATGAGCGGATTTTTCACGCCTGCCTGCGTCAGAGCCGAGATGATCCGTCCCGGCATCGCGCCGATGTAGGTTTTCCGGTGACCGCGAATGTCCGCCTCGTCCCGCACACCGCCGAGCGAGATCCGAACGTATTTGCGGTTCAGGGCGCGCGCAACAGACGCGGCGATCGAGGTTTTTCCGACGCCGGGAGGGCCTACGAGGCAGAGCATCTGCCCACGCAGCTCGGGATTCATTTGCTTTGCGGCAATGTATTCCACGATCCGTTCTTTCACTTTTTCCAGACCGTTGTGGTCGGCATTGAGGACTTTTTCAACGGTTTGAATGTTGATCCGGTCTTTGGTGGCCTTGTTCCACGGAATTTCCAGACAGGTGTCCAGATAGTTGAGGATCACGGTGGATTCCGCCGAACCGTAGGGCGTTTTGTCCAGCCGGTCGACTTCCCGGCGGAGCTTTGCGGCAACCTCTTTCGGCAGGTTGGCTTTGCGGATCCGTTCGCTGTATTCCTCCACGTCAGAGCCGCCTTCGCCCAGCTCTTCTTCAATGACCTTGATCTGCTCGCGCAGATAATACTCCCGCTGATTGCGGTTGAGCCGGTCGTTGACGCGCCGGTGGATCTTTGCCTCTTCCAACATGATTTCGGATTCCTGCAGCAGGATCAGGAGCAGAATCTCCGTTCGGGCGAGCGGATCGAAGCATTCCAGAACGGTTTGCTTGTCCTGCGTGCGAACCAGAATATTAGCGGCGATAAAATCGGCAAGCTGACCGGGATTGTCGATCAGACGGGCCGCGTTGAGCAGATCCGCCGTTCCGGTCGGCAACAGTTTCAGATTGTCCTGCAATGCGTCCAGCAACTGGTGAATGCACGCCTCGCCGCGAACGCCTCCGCGATCGGGCATGGAGACGGTTTTGCAGATCACGTCCGCCTCGATCCTGTTTTCCCGGATCCGGTATTCCGAAACGACGGCGCGAGCAAACCCTTCGCACACCACGCGGGTCGAACCCTCGGGCGTGTGCAGCATTTGCTTGATCTTGGCAACCGTTCCGATCCGGTAGAGTTGGTTCTCGGTCGGAACGTTCCGGTCGGCAACCGGCTCGCAGGGAGATACCAGAAAGAGAAAAGGACTGCCGGCGGCCGCGGTTTTGACCGAGGCGTCGGTGGCGTCGTCACCGGGTTCGAAATTGATCGGAACCGAGGGGAAGGCAACCGTGCCGCGCAGAATGGCGACCGGCAAGGTGATTTGTTCAGCTTTTTCGATATAAGGGGACATTACAGATCCTTTCGGAAAACGATTTGACTCAAAAGTTTCCAAATATAATAATTATCACAATATTATAGCACATTCCCACCCGGATTTCCATAGTTTTACGAAAAAAATTGTAAATAAAAATTGCACACCGACCGTGCTCTTTCCGCGGGGAACATGCCATCCGATTGGCATTTCGCAGAACAGCGTTCGCAGTGTGCAACATAGGGGAACTTGCCGGCGTGTCCGGCAGTAGGTCTATTATACCGCATCGCGGGCGGTTTTGTAAATATTCAAAAGTGACGAAAATCACCCTCTTTTTTTGTGAGAAAAATGACCGTGGAGAATTTTATTCAATCAGCCGCCTCCCTTTTTGTTGGTTTTTCCGATAGACAGTGCTTGTCGTACCAAAAAATGGAAATTTGATTTTTGAAAAAATGCAAAAAAATTGAAAAAAGGGCTTGACAAACCGGAATGGATGTGGTAAAATAACGTGAAAACAAAGCAGAGTGTCCGCTCTCACCCAGGCATTTCGGTTATGCCGCGGTTGATATTGCAAGGTTCCGCCCGATAGCGGGGGAACAGGTGCCGTACGGAGACGCTGTCTTTGTGCGGACTTTTATTTTGGAAATGTGAGGTGTATCACGATTAGCGCGAGAGAAAAGGACACGTTGCTCAACGAAGCCATTACCGCCAAAGAGGTGCGCTTGATCGGTTCCGAAGGAGAAACGCTCGGGATCATGAGCGCGCAGAAAGCGCTGGAAATTGCCTATGACAAGGGATTGGATCTTGTGATGATGGCGGCGCAGGCGGATCCGCCCGTTTGTAAGATCATGGATTACGGCAAGTTCTGCTTCGACCGTGACAAACGGGAGAAAGAAGCCAAAAAGAAGCAGCAGACCGTGGAGCTCAAAGAGATCCAGTTATCCTGCCGGATCGATACGCACGATTTTGAAACGAAGGTGCGGCACGCGCTCCGCTTCCTGTCCGACGGGAATAAGGTCCGCGTTGTGATGCGGTTCAAGGGGCGTGAGATGAGCCACCAGAACATCGGTCAGGAGGTTCTGGATAAGTTCCGCGACGCGTGCTCCGAAAGCGGTACGCTTGAAAAGAAACCGGTGCTGGACGGTCGGTTTTTGAGTATGGTACTGACCCCGATTAAAAAATAAGGGGATTTGAGTTGTTCATTCTATTCTTTCATCGGAAAGATTTTATGAAAAAAACGGGGAGATTTCCCCGGAAACAGAAGAAAAGGAGTTATCAAAATGGGAAAGATCAAGACACATAAGGCCTCGGCCAAAAGATTCTCCGTGACCTCCGGCGGAAAGGTGAAGATGTTCCATGCTTCGCACCGCCACAACACCGGCAACAAGAGTGCCAAGCAGCTTCGTCACCTGCGTTCGAGCGCGACCGTGCAGGGCAAGATGGCGAGCAACATCAAAGCAATGGTCAAATAAGACGAAACGGAGGAATTGAAAAATGGCAAGAGTCAAGGGCGCAATGATGACGCGCAAGAGAAGAAAAGCAACGCTGAAAGCGGCAAAGGGATATTGGGGAGCAAAATCCAAGCACTTCAAGATGGCGAAACAAGCCGTATTGAAGAGCGGCAACTATGCTTTTGCAGGCAGAAAGATGAAAAAGAGAGACTTCCGTTCTCTCTGGATCACCAGAATCTCCGCGCAGGCAAAGGTGAACGGTCTGAACTATTCAACCTTTATGCACGGGCTCAAAAAGGCGGGCGTCAATCTCAACAGAAAGATGCTTTCCGAGATTGCCGTTTCCGATAAGGAAGCATTCGCAAAATTGGCGGAGCAGGCAAAGGCGGCGCTTTGAGCCGATCAACCGAAAACCCGATGTTCTCATCGGGTTTTTGTCATAGATAGCAGACCTCGGGCGGTGCTTGAAAACCGCTTGAATGCAGGGAGAAAAGCAATGTGGAAAGCAGAAGAAGTTGTCAGATCCCGTCAGAATCGGGCGGTGACGGAGCTTGTCAAACTGAATGACCGCCGCGTGCGCGAAGAGACCCGGACCTTTCGGTTTGACGGGATCAAACTCGCGAAAGAAGCACTTTCGGCAGGGCTGGAAATTCCGGCGTTGTTCCTCAAAGAATCTTCAAAAGATACCATTTTGCAGGAGCTGGAACGGTTCGGCAAAAGTGCGTTGCAGGAAAGGGTCGGGAGGGTTTACACCCTGTCGGACGACCTGTTTGATCGTATATCGGAAGAAAAATCTCCGGAAGGCGTTATCTGTTGCGCAAAATATCTTGACAAATTGCAAAAAATCGTTACAATATATAATGAACGCGATTTTTCGGAGCGCGAACGGATCGTCCTTCTGGAATCGGTGCGGGATCCGGCCAACCTCGGCGCGATCATCCGATGCGCCGCGGCGCTCGGCGTCGACCGACTGATTCTGAGTACCGATTGCGCGGATATTTACCATTCCCGAACGGTCAGGGCGTCAATGGGAACGCTGTTTCACCAGAAGATCGACCGCACGGACCGTCTCCCGGAAGTCATCCGGCAATTGCGGGAACAGGGAAGACGCGTTTTCGCGGCAACGCTGAACGGGCAGGCAAAAAAGCTTGGAACATTTGAGCCCCTGCCCGGGGATTGCGTCGTGATCGGGAACGAGGGGCACGGACTCTCGGACGAAGTCTGCCGGGCGGCAACCGAGAGCGTGTTCATTCCGATGGAGGAAAACGCCGAATCGCTGAACGCGGCGGTGGCGGCGGGGATTCTTATGTGGGAGTTCGGAAAGCGCAAGTAAAGGACCGGAAGAGAGGCGAACGGGTTGTTTTCCAAAGAAGAACTATATTGGGTATGGCTGGCGGAACAGCTCGGCGCAGACAGCCCGGATTTCAAAAAGCTATACAAAGCATATCAGGATCCCTACGAAATTTTTCGCATGGGACCGGCGGATCTGGATAATTCGTCGTTGGACGTCGGTGCGCAGGCGCGGAGACGGTTGGCGGATAAGGATCTGAGAAGGGCGTCGGAAATTCTGGATGCCTGCGAGCAGATCGGCGTCAGGATCCTGCATTTCGGAGATCCGAAATTTCCGCAGCAGCTCACTGAAATTCAAAATCCGCCCTGTTTGCTCTATTACGCCGGGACTCTGCCGGACTATGAACATCGATTCACGGTCGGCATGGTCGGAACCCGGAACATGAGCGACTACGGAATGCACAACGCATACCGGCTGGCGTATGAGATGGCAAGTGCGGGCGCGTTGACCGTGAGCGGTCTGGCAGAAGGGATCGACGGCGTATGCGCGGCGGCCACCATTGAGGCGGGCGGGATCACAACGGCGATCACCGGCTGCGGACTGGATATCGCATATCCGAAACATCACGGGAAACTGATGAACGAAATCGTGCGTTCGGGCGGCGTTGTGATGTCGGAATATCCGCCCGGAACCAAACCGATGCCCTATCATTTTCCGGTTCGGAACCGGTTGATCAGCGGATTTTCCCACTGCGTGATCGTTGTTGAGGCGCGGATCGGGAGCGGTTCTCTGATCACGGCAAAAGCGGCGATCACGCAGGGCAAGGACGTCTACGCGGTTCCGGCAAACGTGGGAACCGGCGCGGCGGAGGGAGCCAATCAGCTCTTGCAGGACGGCGCAAAATTCCTTGTGGACACCAACGTCCTGATGCAAAAATACAGGTATCTTTTCGGCGACGACCACTTGCGGAACCGCCCCCGCAACCTGCCGCAGAAGGCGGATCAGGAAGCGTTGGAACGGTACGGCGTTATCGGAAAAGACCGTGCCTGTAAAACGGTTCGGGAACCGTATGGAAAAGCGGATGTGCCGGAGAAGCGGACAGAGAGGAAAGAACCGGCTGCCGTCGGTCGACCGGAGCCGGAAAAAGTAGCTCCGACCGGATCCGCGATCGAACAGGCGATCCTGAAAGCGATGCCGGACGGAGAACCGGTTTCGGCAGACGCGTTGCAGATCGAAGGACATTCGCTCGGAGAAGTTCTTGCAACGCTGACGGCGTTGGAATTGACGGGGCGGGTACGGAAGCTCCCGGGATCGCTCTATCTGAAAAAATAAACCTGAAAAAACGAACAAGAAAGAAACCCGACCGGGATTGAACCGGGAGGATCTTATAGAGAGAAAGGAATCATCATGGCAAACAATCTGGTCATTTTGGAGTCGCCTTCAAAGGCAAATACCGTCAAAGGATATCTCGGAAGCAACTATAAAGTCATCGCTTCCATCGGACACGTGCGCGATCTGCCCAAGAGCACGCTGGGCGTGGACATTGATAACGGGTTTGAGGCGCATTATATCAGTATTCGCGGAAAAGGAGACCTCATCAAGGAGATCAAGAAAGAGGCGAAGAACGCCAATAAAATTTTCCTCGCGACCGACCCGGACCGCGAAGGCGAGGCGATCGCGTGGCATCTTGCCGCAACCCTCGGGATCCCGGTTGAGAAAACGCAGCGAATCTGCTTCAATGAAGTGACGAAAAATGCGGTTCGCACGGCGATCAAAGCGCCGCGGCAGATCGACATGAATCTGGTCAATTCCCAGCAAACCAGACGGATCCTTGACCGGATCGTGGGGTATAAGCTCTCTCCGCTTCTGTGGAAAAACGTCAAGAGCGGACTCAGTGCCGGCAGAGTGCAGTCGGTGGCGACCCGTATCATTGTAGAGCGGGAAGAGGAGATACGCGCGTTTGTGCCCGAAGAATACTGGACGATCGACGTGATCCTGACGACCGAAGACGGGAAAAACGTGCCGGTTCACTTCTACGGAAACCGCAGGGGGAAAGTTCGTCTGCACTGCGAAGCGGACGCCAAACGGGTCGTGGATACCGTTGCCGGCAAGCCGTTTCAGGTGGCGTCAATCCGCAGAGCGTCCAAGCATAAACTGCCGGCGCCGCCCTTTACCACCTCCACCATGCAGCAGGAGGCGTCCCGGAAACTGGGATTCCAGTCTCAACGGATCATGCGGGTCGCGCAGGAGCTTTACGAAGGGGTGAATCTCGGATCGGAATTCGGCGGAACGCAAGGTTTGATTACCTATATGCGTACCGATTCGCTCCGGGTATCCGCCGAGGCGCAGGAAACGGCGAGATCGTTTATTCTGAATAAATACGGAAAGCAGTATTGTCCCGAAACGCCGAGAGTTTACAAGGCAAGGGCAGGAGCGCAGGATGCGCATGAGGCGATTCGTCCGGCACGGTTGGAGCTGGAACCTCAGCAGATCCGGAAAATGCTGACCGCAGATCAATACAAGCTCTACAAACTGATCTGGGAGCGGTTTGTCGCAAGCCAGATGGAGTCGGCGGTTCTCGATACCGTAACGGCGGACTTTTTCTGCGAGAATTATCTGTTCAGAACGAGCGGATACGCGGTGTCGTTCCAGGGCTATATGGCGGTTTATGAGGAGAGCGAGGAAGAAACGGTCAACAGCGCCGAGGATCCTGCTGAACTTAAAAACATCCGTCTGCCGGATCTGAAAGAGCAACAGTTGCTTTCGGCAAGCAATATCGCTCCGCAGAAGCACGATACCGAACCGCCGGTTCGCTACAACGACGCCTCGCTGATCAAGATGCTGGAAGAGCAGGGGCTCGGCCGTCCGAGTACCTATGCGACCATTATCTCAACAATCCTGGCGCGCAACTACGTGAAGCGGGACGGCAAGGCGTTTGTGCCGACTCCGCTCGGTGAGATCACGAATCAGTTGATGAAAGAGCATTTCCCGTCGATTGTGGACTACCATTTTACGGCGGAGATGGAAAACGATCTGGATAAGATCGAACAGGGATCCGATACGATGGATCACGTTCTGAACGAATTTTGGGACACTTTTTCCAAGCAGTTGGAAGCTGCACAGAAAGAGATCGGGGAAAACACCATCGAAGTTCCGCTGGAAGAGACCGACCTGATCTGTGAAAAATGCGGAAGCAGGATGGTGGTCCGGAACGGCAGATTCGGGAAGTTTGCCGCTTGTCCCAATTACCCGACCTGCCGCAACACAAAGCCGCTCACGCCGCCCGCCGATGAGGAAGTTCCGGAAAAGAAGACGCCTGTCGCATCGGATATGAAGTGCGAAAAATGCGGCGCGGACATGATTTTGAGAACCGGAAAGTTCGGAAGCTTCTATGCGTGCAGCCGCTATCCGGAGTGTAAATTTACCAAACCGAACGTCAAGGATACCGGCGTTGCCTGCCCGAAATGCGGCGCGAAAATCGTTGCCAAACGTGGCAAATCGAAAACTGTTTTTTACAGTTGCGAACGGTATCCGGAATGTGATTTCTCCTCGTGGG
>CAMYUQ010000052.1 GCA_947302045.1 uncultured Clostridia bacterium | reverse complement strand
ATCTTAACGGACAGTACGTCTGGTTTTTTGAGGCATTGCGCAACGCCGTTTACGGTGACGGCAGTCTGCTTTACAGCTTTGAGCGTGCGCTGGGCGGCGAATTTGCAGGCATTTACGCTTATTATTTGGCGAGTCCTTTTTCCTATCTGGTTTGTCTTTTCCCGAAGGGATGGATGCAGGAAGCGCTCCTGACGCTCTTTTTGCTCAAAGCCGCGATCTGCGGAGGATCTTTCGGCTTCTATTTGCATAAAACGTCCAAAAATCCAAATAAAATTGCCATTCTGATCTTCTCGATCTTATACGCGCTTTGCAGTTACGGGATCATCCAACAGCACAACACCATGTGGATCGACGCCATGATGTGGCTGCCGATGATTACGCTGGGGATCGAACAACTGATCAAATACGGTAAATTCAAATTCTATACCGTTTTCCTTGCCCTGACGGTTTTCAGCAACTTCTATATCGGCTATATGGTTTGCTTCTGGTGTGTGCTCTATTTCCTGTTCTACCTGATCGCCGAGGGGAAAGAAGCAAATCCGCTCGGGGAACGTCTGCACATACTCAAAAGTATTCTGCGGTTTCTCTTTTACTCCCTGCTCTCTGTCGGGATCGCCGCGCTCGTTCTGTTGGGAGCATACTATTCGCTGAATTTCGGGAAAACGACCTTTTCCAATACCAACTGGAAGTGGCAGACGAATCTGGATCTGTTGGAACTGGTCTATAAATTCCTGCCCGGATCATACGATACCGTTCGCCCGGAGGGATATCCTTTCATCTATTGCGGAATATTGACGTTGTTGCTCCTGCCGGGATATTTTCTCTCCCGGAAGTTCACCATGCGGCAAAAGATATCTTCCGCCGTGCTGGTTTTGCTTTTTGTCGTCAGTTTCTCGCTTTCTGTCATCGACCTTTTCTGGCACGGAATGCAACAGCCGAACTGGCTCAATTACCGATACAGTTTCATGCTCTGCTTTTTCCTATGCGTCCTTGCCTGCCGCTCGTTGCAGGAACTCAACGCGCATTCGGTCAAGGCCGCGCTCGGGATGGGCGGACTGATCGCGCTGCTCTGTGTTTTTCTGCAAAAATACACCGACGACGCTTACGTTTCGCCGAAAACGTTTACCTACATCTGGTTCACCCTGGGCGCCGTTTTCCTGAATCTTTCGGTGCTTGCCGTCTACCATTCTGCAAACAAAAAACAGATCGCGGCGATCGGTATGGCGGTCGTGGTCTCTCTGGAAGTATTCCTCAACGGGCTGTGGAGTCTGAACGCGCTTGACGACGACGTGGTTTACACGCATTATAGCTATTACAATAATTTTCTGAAAAAAACCGAACCCCTTGTGGAATCGGTACAGAGCAAAGATACCGGATTCTACCGCATGGAAAAGACCTATTTCCGGAAAGTCAACGACAATATGGGGCTTGGAATGCGTGGGCTTTCGGGATCCACCTCCACGCTGGATCAGGAAACAATTCGTTTCTTGGATAAGATGGGGTATGCGTCGGTCTCGCACTGGTCGCAATACTTGGGCGGAACGCCCGTGAACGATTCCCTGCTCGGAATCCGCTATCTGCTCTCCGACGACGACAAATACGCCGATTATTACGAAATCTTTGATCGGGATCCGATCAACGGTTATGTTGCCTACCGAAATCCGTACGCACTCTCGATCGCATACGGCGTGAGCGAGGATCTGATGGAATTTCCGCTCGGATATCTTGGTAACAATGTCGAAACGGATCAGAAAAGCGATAAAAAAACGTCCCAAATCGAAGATGCGATCGCGTCGGTCAAATCCTTTCTGAATCGCCTGCTTGATATTGACGAAACAATTCGCAGAGACGAATACACCGATCTATATGACAGTCCTTTTGAGCGCTTGAACGCAATTCTGACCGCGATGCTGGGAGAGACCGAGACCGTACGGGCATTCGTGGCAATACCGGTTGAAAAAACCGAAACCGTTAATCTCGCGACGCCATATCAGGCAGAGGGACATACCTGCTATGCAAAAAGCAAAGCCGACGCAAAAGCGTCGTTCTCCTATACCTTGCAAATGCCGGTGGACGGAGAGCTGTATTTCTATCAGCCGACCAATTATCCGAGAGAAACCGATCTGGAACTTCTGCATCTGAATGACGGAACGTCGGTTGACGCAGGTTCCTTCGGCGGAAGCGATTCCACGAGAATTATTTCGCTTGGCAATCAGACGTCCGGAGACACGCTGAAACTGACTATGACGCTCGAAGGAAAAAATCTATATTTCATCACCGGCAAAGAGTGCTTCTACTATTTGGATATGAACGTTTTCCGATCCGCTATGGAGCGGCTTGCGTCCGATCAGTTTCAAATCGCAGACTATACCGAACATTCTTTCCGCGGTACCGTTTCCACATCGAACGATAATGAATGGATTCTGACGACCATCGCCTATGATAAGGGCTGGAAGATCACCGTTGACGGAAAGCCGGTCGAAATTCAGAAAGCGCTCGGGGCTCTCGTTGCTTTCCAAATCGACGGGACAGCCGGGGTGCATACGATTGAAATGGTCTACCGCCCGAAGCCGTTGATCGTAGGGCTTGTTATCACCTGCTTGTCGCTTGTTCTGTTTCTTTTGCTGATCATCTTAGAGAAACAAATGAAGAAGGTCCGCTTCCTGCGCGCAATTGTTTCGGTTACCCCAGGCGAAGAAAAGACAAAAGAAAAATCCGAAACAACCGTTACGGATTCCAAAGCCCCCGGCTATGAAATTATCATTCTCAGACATAGAGAGGAGTAGACCATGTTCTATTATATTTCCGGAAACCCGGCGCATATTGAACCGAATTTTGCCGTTCTGGACGTGGGCGGCATCGGTTACAAACTCACCATCAGCACAACCACCTATGAATCGATCCCGCGGATGAGTCAGGAGCCGGTGCGGCTCTACACACACCTTGCCGTGCGCGAAGACGATATCGAACTCTTCGGATTCTATACGCTCGCCGAGCTTTCCTCTTTCAGGATGCTGATCACGGTATCCGGCGTGGGACCGAAAGCCGCAATTTCCATTCTTTCAACGCTTTCTCCGGAAAAATTTGCACTCGCTGTCTGTACGGACGATAAAAAAGCGATCGCAAAAGCAAGCGGGATCGGCCCCAAAACCGCCGCGCGCGTGATTCTGGAACTCAAAGACAAGATGATAAAGGAGACCGGCGGAGAAATTTCGGCAGGAAGTACGATCATAGAGAATACCGTCGGCAACCGAAGCAAACTCAGCGAAGCGATCGACGCGCTGATCGTGCTCGGATTCTCCCGTTCGGAAGCCATGGCAACACTCAAAGAGATCGACGCAGATAAAATGGAACTGGAAGAGATCATCCGGATCTCGCTCAAAAAGCTGAACCGGTTTTAATTAACCGCAACCAGGCAAAAGAAAGGAATCTCTCACGATGGATCAAACGGAATTTGATTTTGAAAACAGAATCCTGAGTACGAATTACACCGCGGAAGACGCAGAAAACGACCTTTCCCTGCGGCCGAAACGTCTGGAAGATTACGTCGGGCAGGAAAAGGTGAAAGAAAATCTCAAAATTTTCATTGAAGCGGCAAAGGAGCGGCAGGATCCGCTCGATCACGTTCTGCTCTACGGCCCTCCCGGACTCGGCAAAACGACGCTTTCCAATATCATCGCGGCAGAAATGGGCGTCAATATCCGCGTCACGTCCGGCCCTGCCATTGAAAAACAGGGGGATCTTGCGGCAATCCTGACTAATCTCAACGAAGGTGACGTTCTGTTCATTGATGAGATCCACCGCCTGACGAGATCGGTGGAAGAAATTCTCTACCCCGCAATGGAGGATTTTGCGCTGGACATCATCATCGGAAAAGGTCCGTCTGCACGCAGTATCCGCATTGATCTGCCGAAATTCACATTGATCGGCGCGACAACCCGCGCCGGACAGATGACAACGCCCCTGCGGGATCGGTTCGGTGTCGTTCTCAAACTGGAACTTTATACGCCAGAAGAGCTTGCCTGTATCGTTCGCAGGAGTGCAGGAATCCTGAAAACGGAGATTTCCGACGACGGTGCCGTTGAGCTTGCAAGCCGTTCGCGCGGTACGCCCCGTGTGGCGAACCGTTTGCTCAAACGGGTGCGGGACTTTGCGCAGGTGCGCGGGAACGGCGTGATCGACTCGGAAATCGCAAAATACGCGTTGGACAAACTTGAAATCGACCGTCTGGGGCTTGATAACGTTGACCGCCGGATGCTTCGGACGATCATAGAATTCTATGAAGGCGGTCCTGTCGGGCTTGAAACGCTTGCGGCAACCATCGGAGAAGAATCGGTCACGATCGAGGACGTTTGCGAACCCTATCTGATGCAGATCGGTTTTCTCAGCCGCACGCCGCGCGGCCGCTGCGTCACCAGGCTCGCCTATGAGCATCTCGGCATTCCCTATCCCGGAAAACCCGGTGCAAGCGAACAACTATCCATTTAAGACATAAAGAAAAAGCACTTTCCCGTTTTGGATTGCGGGAGGGCGCTTTTTCTATCTTTATCCTTTTTGCATCCGAAACCATTCTCCGAACCACTCTTTCGCGTTCTCTCCCAAAAGAGCCGCCAGCGTTTTGGAAACGGTTTTCCGAACCTGCGGATCAAATTCCCGCAAGGACGGATGTCTTTTCAAATTTACGTATTCTGTGAGCGTCAGAGAGTTTCCTGCCGAGAGGATCCGGTAGATCGCCTCTACAAACTGTTCCCTCTGTTCCGGCGACATTTCGTTGATCCAGCGGTTCAGCGTGCGATCGGTTCGTTTGCATTCTTCGCTGACCGCCTGTAAATGCACGAAGCTTCCGCCCAAGACGTTCCACGTCAGTCCGTCATGCTGCAAAATCCCGGTCTGTCGACTGCTGACGACCGTATAGTTTTCATCATGTTCCAGAAGCATTCCGATCACCGAGGATTTCGGCACAAGCGTATGGATCAGGTGCCGCGCGTCAAGATATTGCGGATCTTCCAGCATTCCCTTCCCGAATCCGGGACCGTCATTGCTCCATACCGAAACGATCCTCTCACGTACGTCTTCCCGACATTTCACGCCCGCGTATACCGAAAGATTGCCGCCCTTGCTGTGCCCGGTCACATAAAGCTTTCCTGCGGTGTGATCCGCCGCGGCATTGAGGTATTCCGCCGCATAGACCTGCGCCGGGACGACCGGAAGAAAACTCATGTTGAAATTCTCTTTCCATCCGACAATGGTATCATCGGTTCCGCGATAGGCGACCATCGTACGGTTCTTGGAAGGGAGAAAAGTCATCGCCGAAAACTGCGTTTGCTCTTGCAGATCAATGCGGTTGACATACGCTTTGATCCCTACGTTCCGGAAACGCTTACATCCTTTTACCTGCTGAAAAAGCTTGATGATTCCCTTTGGAATGATCAGACCGAGCGAAACGTCCCGTCCGTCCGGATGACGGGCAAAAAAGGTATTGGCGACCGCTTGCAGAGAAACCGGAGAATCGGAATGGGAATCCGAAACGATCCCGTTGAAATCCAGATAGGAAATCAGAGAAAAAATCAGACTGTCCACTTCGTTCGGCGGCACATGTTCAAACGGCAAATCTCCACGCCAGGTCAGATAATCAAACAGCGTTCCCATTTTCATTTTCTCCTTTCCCACAAGATCCGCAAAATCGGCAACAAATCAGCAACCGTGGAACAGGCGTTTGCTCTCGTAACGCGGTTCGCAGGTCAGGTTGATGCCGAGTTTTTTCAGGGTATGGTCGTCGTTCTCGGAAAGGATGACCGAGGAATGCATCTCGCAACGCCGCAGTTTCCCGATCTGTGCCATGGCTTTTGCGGCTGTCGGATCGGATACCGCACAAATCGACAGTGCGATCAGAACTTCGTTCGGATGCAATCTCGGATTCTTGCTTCCGAGAGTGGTTACTTTCAAACCTGTGATCGGTTCGAGAATTTCCGGAGAGATGAGGTCGATCCGGTCATCGATCCCTGCCATCACTTTCAGTGCGTTCAGGAGTGCCGCGGATGCGGCGCCGAGCAGGCGTGATGTTTTTCCGGTTACCATCGTTCCGTCCGGCAATTCAATAGCGGCAGCCGGTTTACCGGTTTGTTCGGCTTTCTGAATCGCGGCGACCGCAACTTTCCGGTCGGAGATATCAAGCCCTGCCGATTTCATAATCAATTCGAGCTTTTCTACGTCATGGTTATCCCCGATATTTCCTTCTTTCCGGCGGTTGCTCAGCGCAATATAATACCGGCGGATAATTTCCATATTGGCGGCTTCGCAAACCGCCTCGTCGTCAATGATGCAGTACCCCGCCATGTTGACGCCCATATCGGTGGGAGAACGGTAGGGAGAGGATCCGCTGATCTTTTCAAACATCGCGTTGAGCACCGGGAATATTTCAATATCACGGTTATAGTTGACAGTGGTCTTTCCATACGCTTCCAGGTGGTATGGGTCGATCATATTCATATCGTTTAGGTCAACCGTTGCCGCTTCATAAGCCACGTTGACCGGATGTTTGAGCGGCAGATTCCAGATCGGAAATGTTTCAAACTTTGCGTATCCCGAACGAATCCCCCGTTTCTGATCGTGATAAAGCTGGCTCAGACAGGTTGCCATCTTTCCGCTTCCCGGGCCGGGTGCCGTGACGACCACGAGCGAACGGGTCGTTTCAATATACTCATTGATGCCGTAACCTTCGTCGCTGACGATCTTTGCAATATCCGAGGGGTATCCGGGGATCGAATAGTGCTTGTAAACTTTGACGCCGAGCGATTCCAGACGCATCCGGAACTTGACCGCCGCCGGCTGTTCCTGCCAGCGGGTCAGAACCACGCTCCCGACGTAGAGCCCGAAACTGCGGAATGCGTCGATCAGGCGCAACACGTCCAGATCATAGGTGATTCCCAGATCTCCGCGCACCTTATTTTTTTCAATATCGTTTGCGTTGATGACAATCACGATCTCGGCTTCCTCTTTGAGCTGAATCAGCATCCGGATTTTACTGTCCGGCGCGAATCCGGGAAGAACACGCGAGGCATGATAGTCGTCAAACAGCTTTCCGCCGAATTCCAGATAGAGTTTTCCGCCGAATTGGTCGATTCTGCGGCGAATGTGCTCGGACTGTTTGGAAATGTACAGCTCATTGTCAAATCCCTGTTTATACATATTGCGTTATGTCCTTTCTGTTTTATCCGGAACTTTTGGAGTTTCAAGTGTGATTTTTCCGTCCCCTGCCGAGCGAACGGTGACGGAATAGAATTGCCGCATCGCGTCATAAAGGAAGCAAAGGTCATCGGTTCCCGCGGTTTCGTAGGAAGAATGCATCGCAAGCTGCGCCATTCCGATATCAACGGTAGCGACGGGCACCAGCGTATTGGAAATAGAACCGAGCGTGGAACCTCCCCGCAGATCGCTCCGATTCGCAAAATACTGTACCGGAACGTTTGCACACCGGCAAATTTCTCTGAAAACCGCAGAGGATAAACCGTCGGTTGCATAGTGCTGCGCCGCATTGGTTTTGATCACAACGCCTCCGTTCAGATTAGGTGCGTTGATCGGATCGGATAGTTCAGGATGATTCGGGTGTCTTGCGTGCGCGTTGTCGGCAGACACCATAAACGAAGAGGCAAGCAGTCTGCGCTTATCCGTTCCAAACCCTTCGCAGATTCGATCCAGTACGTCGGAGAGGAATACCGATCCGGCACCCTGCTTGGTGGAACTGCCTGTTTCCTCGTTGTCCGCGCAAAAATAAACATTCAGGGAATCCTTTGCCGGAACGCCTTCGCAAAATCCAAGCAAGGTTCCGAAGGCGCACATCAGGTTATCGATCCGCGGCGCTGAGAAGAAGGCGTCATCCGCCCCCCAGATACTTCCATGCATCCGGTTGTATACGAAGAGGTCTGCGTCTGCAATTTCATCGGGGCTTGCATCAACCGCCTCGGCAAGCAAACGTTCCAGCACGCCCTTTTGATCGGCTTTGCCGAAGAGCGGAACGGTATCGACCGCCGGATCCCATTTTATACCGTCATTGCATTGCCGGTTCATGTGAATGGCAACGCTCGGGATCAATAGCAGATCGCGGTCGAGGCAAACGTTCTTTGCCTCAAAACAACCGTTCCTGTGCAGGATCACCCGCCCCGCGACCGAAAGCGGTCGATCCAGCCAGCTGGAAAGAATCGTTCCTCCGTAAACTTCGGTATCCAGTTTGAGATATTGTTCAAAAGCGGTGAGCTCATAGTTGCTTTTCAGCTTGAACATGGGAGAATCGCTATGGCTGGCGGTGAGCAGCATTTGCTTCGGCTTTTCGTTTGGGATCCGGAATGCAACGATCGAAGAGCCGTTTCGGGTCACATAATACCCTTTTCCCGGGCAAAGCTTCCATGCCATCCCCTCTTCCAACCGTTCAAACCGGTGTTCGGAAAGGCGTTTTTCGATAGATTCTACCGCGTGAAACGCCGTTGGGCTTTCCTTGATAAAGCGCAACAGCTCCTGCGTTTGTGAAATTCGCCGTTCTCCCATTGGCAGTGTACCTCTCATTCTTCTTCCATCGGAATTATTATACCATATTTTGATGCGAATGGCAATTCTTTTTTTCAAAAAAACTACAAAAATTAAATGTTTTTTTACTTGCAAAAGAAGGAAAAATATGTTATAATGAGTTCAACACAAATAAAGGAGTGCTTTGAATTTATGAATCAGGCAACACGCTATGAATTGGCAAAGGAACGCTATGCGGCGCTGGGAGTTGATACGGAAGCCGCGATCGAAAAGCTTTCCAAAGTTTCGATCTCGATGCATTGTTGGCAAGGCGACGACGTACGCGGTTTTGAGAATCCCGGGAAACTGACAGGGGGAATCCAAACGACCGGAAACTATCCAGGCGTTGCAGGATCGCCGGAAGAACTCTTCCGGGATCTGGACGAGGTTTTCTCTCTCATTCCCGGAAAGCACCGCGTCAACGTGCATGCCTGCTACGGCATTTATAAGGACGGAAAGCCGGTCGCGCGGGATCAGATCAAACCGGAGCATTTTCAGCCCTGGGTCGATTACGCCAAGAAGAACAAACTGGGGCTCGACTTTAACCCCACCTATTTTTCCCATCCACTGGCGGAGCACGGAACGCTGACCAACCCCGACGAATCGATCCGCGCCTTCTGGATCCGTCACGGGATCGCCTGCATCCGCATTTCGGAATACTTTGCCGAGCAGACCGGAACGCCGTGTCTGATGAACATCTGGATCCCGGACGGATTTAAGGATATTCCTGCCGACCGGCTCGGTCCGCGGATGCGCTACATGGATTCGCTTGATCAGATCCTCGGTTGCGGATACGACAAGAAAAAAGTGCTTGTGACGCTGGAATCCAAAGTGTTCGGCATCGGGCTTGAATCTTATACCGCCGGTTCCGGTGAATTTGCGCTCTGCTATGCCATGACGCGCGGGATCGTTCCCCTCATGGACAACGGTCACTATCATCCAACCGAAGTCGTTTCGGATAAGATCCCTGCCCTGCTCTGCTTTGCGCCGAAGATCGCGCTCCATATCACCCGCGGCGTTCGCTGGGATTCCGACCATGTTGTGCGCTACGACGACGAAACGCAGGAAATGATGAAAGAGGTCGTCCGCAACGACGCGCTTGACCGCGTGATTCTCGCAACCGATTATTTCGATGCGTCTATCAACCGGATCGGCGCGTGGGCGATCGGAATGCGCTCGGTGCAGAAAGCTCTGCTGAACGCTCTCCTGCTCCCGAACGCAAAGCTGAAAGAACTGCAAGATACGATGCAGTTCACCGAACTGATGATGCTCCAGGAGGAATTGAAGCTTTGTCCGATCGGAGCCGTTTGGGAAGAATTCTGCCGCCGCAACGGAACCGATGGCTCGGAGCATTGGTTTGATGAAGTGAAGCGGTACGAAAAAGACGTGCTTTCAAAGCGGTAAGAAAAATGAGCAAAACCCCGGTCGATAAAGTCGACCGGGGTTTTCTGATGCGTTTTTTATTTCTCCGGAGGCGGTTCCGGAAGCGGCGGTTCTTCATCGGTTGCTGGCAAAACCGGCTTGCTCTTTTTCTCAAAATCAAATTCTGCGCGACCGTCTTTCAAAACGAGATACGCAGAAAACGTTTTTCCCGTTTTCGGAGAAACGAATCCTTCGAGCAGATCGGTTTTTCCTTCCGTGATCAGTTTTTGTACCTGCGCGACCGGTATCGTCCGTTTGCAAATGGATGTGCGAACCGAGAATTTGCAGCCCTCTTTGTAGCCGGTGCATCCGTAGAAATTGCGTTGCCGTTTGATCTCTTTTCCGCAGACCGGGCATTTCCCAATCAGGTCTCCGAAAAAGCCGATGTCGCTTTGCATATGAATTTCCGACTGATTTTCGGGATTGAATACTTCCGCAATTTCCGCTTCCGCAAGCTTGACGCTATCCGAGACGGTGATCTCTCCGTGGTAAACCTTTTTGAGTGCCTGCCCCATCGTGGACGTTTTGTATTTATCCATGCTGATCCGCATTTGCGCAAGCGATTCAATCAGAAATTCTCCGCCGGGCAAAATATAGTAAACGTCCTTTTTGAGTTCGATATAACCGCTTTTTCGGGCGTTGTCGATAATTCCCGTGCGGGTTGCTTCGGTTCCAAGCTCCAATCCCTCAAAAATGGCTTTGTAATCGGCTGTATCATCCTCACTCTGACCAACGTCTTCCGGCTGCGCGTTCTTTTCTTCCTTGAATGGATTTTTCAGATAGTTGTTCAAGGTTTCGATCGTATAGTGCTTTGGCGGAACGGTCTCTTTTTCGGTCGGTTAAAGTCGATGTTCACAATATCGCCTTTTTTTAACGCGGGAAGAATTTTATCTTTTTGATTGTAATCGTCGAATTTGGTCCATCCCTTTTCCAAAATGCTCATGCCTTTGAGAACGAAGCGTTCCAACTCTCCGATATCAATGGTGATCTCCGTTTTGGAAACGATACAATCCTCCGCGCAAAAAACGGCAACAAAGCGGCGGAATACGGTGGAATAAACCTGCATTTCCTTTTCGGTCAGCTGCGATTTTTGCGGAATTTTATAGGTGGGCGTCAACGCAGAGTGCGATTCGATCTTGCTGTCGTCGAAGATAGATTTACTGTCTTTGAAAGTCACCGGATAGCCGATTTTCTTGCAGTTTTCCAAAATCTGCCGAATTTTCCCCTTTTCTGCCGTTGCAAGGTACTCCGAGTTCGTACGCGGATAGGTGAGATACCCTTTTTCGTAAAGCCCCTGAACGATGGAAAGACTTTCCTGCATCGACATCTTATATTTTTTTCCGAGAACGTTTTGCAGTTTGGAAAGCGAATATAATTTTCCGGCAAACAGTTTGTCTTTCTTGTTTTTGACGTTGGTAACGACCGCGCCCGTTTCGTTATAGGTTTTGCAGAGTGCTTCGGCTTCGCTTCGTTTTTCCGGCTCGAATTTGTGTTTGGAAGTCAATTCCACGAGTTCGCCGTTGGTCTTTTCCCTGCTGCAAAGCGCGATATATTTTCCGGGCACGAAATTTCGGATGGAAAGATCTCTGTCGTATATCGCTTTCACGATCGGAATTATCACTCTGCCGACGCGCAGAAGTGTTCCGGTACGCAGCGTTGCATAGCGCGTCAGATTGACCCCGTAGAGCCAGTCGATATAAGTTCGCGCAAAGCCCTCCGCGGCAAGCAGA
>CAMYUQ010000051.1 GCA_947302045.1 uncultured Clostridia bacterium | reverse complement strand
TCAATGCCGTTTTTGCCGTAGCGACCGTAGCGGTATGTACTTGCGCAGATTTTCATAACACTCACCTCTGTATTTTTCTGATTATAGAATAGCACTAAAATATGTATTTGTCAAGCATAACGTATTTTTTACGCCAAGCGATCATTTTTTTTATAAAACTACTTGACAAATGAAAAAAAATATGTATAATAGAATCCGCCGCTTGAAAAAAGCGGGGCAAATATGCGAGAGTGGCGGAACTGGCAGACGCGCACGTTTGAGGGGCGTGTGGTTCACACCGTACGGGTTCAAGTCCCGTTTCCCGCACCATTTCGGTAGCATGAAAATGCTGCGTAAAGCAAAAGCCGCAGGATACGGTTTCCGTATCCTGCGGCTTTTGCTCGTATTGAGTTTTTTTAAATAAACTTTTCCCCGTCGCGTTGAAGTCGGAACGGTAGAACATCTTTCAGCGCTTTTTTGTACGTCCGGCAGTGTTGCCAGTTTCGAGCAGTCCGAGCGCGATGACCGATAACAGGATCAAAATGATGCCGATGACCGAGAAAACGGTCAGCGTTTCGTGCAGAAACACTACGCCGTAAACGGTCGCGGAAAACGGCTCTATCACGGCAAGCGCAGACGCTGTTCCCGCAGGGAGACTGCGCATCGCGAGTGCGTAAAGAAAATAGGGAACGACAAAGGTGATCACGCCGAGCCCGACCAGAAGCAAAAGGATCACAGCCGGATTTCGCGCGATCAGCGCGGGCATTTGCCACGGTTTTGCCGTCGACGTTGCGATGATCGCCATGACCAGGAAGCCATACACGGTTGCGGACGTCGGGTCGGATCCTCTTTGCATGGACATTTTGGTCAACAGGATGTAGGTTGCGTAACTTACGCCCGAAAGAATTGCCAGCAGAACGCCGGTTCCGTTGAATTGCAGTCCGCCGACGATCCCGGAAACGAGAAAACATCCTGCCAGCATACCAGCAACCGAAAGTCCTTTTCGGAGGGTAAACGTTTCTTTCAGAAAGAGGATCGAAAAGGTCATAACGTAAACCGGAGCCATATACATCAGCACCGCCGCGGTTGAGGAAGAGGTCAGCTGCACCGCACGGTAATACCAGAACGCCGTTGTAAACAGGGTGATCCCGATCCCGCAAAACCAGGGAATTTCTTTTAGGCGGATGCGAAATTTGTTTCGATCCCGGATCAGCGTATAAATCGCCATACAAAGGAAAGATACGCCCCCGCGAGCCGCTGTCATTTGCGCGGCGGTAAAGCCGAACGGCGAAAGAAAATGAATGAAAAGGCAGGAGGATCCCCAGAGCAATCCCGCAATAATGATATAGAGAAACCCGATCTTTTTCATGGCTGAACGAAAATCAATCTCCCTGAAAATGTTCTTTTACAAAACGTTCGGCAAGTATTTCCAAGTATTTTTTCGCGCTTTTAAGGGAATCTGCGTCCGACTTTGCGAGTTCTCTGATCTCGTAGATCCCGTTCAGTCCGAGCGAGAGCAATCGTTCCTTCTCATCGCCGATACGCCCGACAAACGCGTAAACCGGAACGCTTCCGGCACCCCGTACCACGCCGCTGATCGCTTTACCGAGCAGACTTTGACAGTCGATCTTGCCCTCTCCGGTCAAAATCGCATCCGCATCCCGGATCGCATCGGAAAAGCCGACCGCTGAGAGAACCGCGTCTACTCCCGAAACGATAGAGGCGTTTGCAAAAGCAAGCAACGGAACGGAGATCCCACCGCCCGCACCGGCACCCGGGGTCTTTGCAACAGCTCGTCCGCAGGATTTTTCCAGAACCGCCGCGAAATGCTCCATTCCGGTTTCCATGCGGTCAAGGTCTGCCGCGGACGCCCCTTTTTGCTTTGCAAACATTCGCGTTGCACCACTCTCGCCGGTCAGCGGATTCTGAACGTCGGTGGCGATCGTGAAGCGGCAGGGCTTTTGTGCGATCAGAAGAGCGGAAGTGTCGATCCTGCAAATTTCGGAGAGCGATCCTCCGGTCGGCAGAAATTTGCTCCCGTCTGCACGCAGAAAACGGGTGCCGAGCGCAGCAAGCATTCCGCAACCGCCGTCGTTGGTGGCGCTCCCCCCAACGGTCAGCAAAATGCGGTCGGCACCGTGCTCGATCGCGTGGCGGATCAGCTCGCCGACGCCGTAGGTCGTTGCGTCGGCGGCGGACCGTTTCTTTTCCGGAACCAGCATAAGCCCCGCGGCACTTGCCATTTCAATGATGGCGGTGCCTTGGCGCAGTGCGTATGCGGCGCGGACAGGGGATCGGTCGGGTCCTGTCACCGTAACAGAAACGCGCTCGTCCTCCCGACTGACGGCTTGCAGAGTACCCTCTCCGCCGTCCGCGATCGGAAGTGTTACGATTTTGGCATTCGGGCAACCTTTCCGGATCCCGTTTGCAAGTGCTTCTGCAACTTCATCCGCCGGCAGGCACTCCTTGAAGGAGTCCGGCGCGATCACAAATTTTGGCATCATGGAATCGTCTTCTTTCAAATAAAATTCGTTTTCTTTCGCGGCAGCTCATCCGGCGGGAAAGTCAACCCCTGCTTTTTGCCTGCCTCGATCGACCCGAGGAGCCAGATCATGTTTCGCGCCAGAGTCCGCATCGTTTGCAAACCTTCTTCGTCCTGCTCAACGTCTGCCGGCGTTGCGCCGTGTACCTCGTTCCAATATTGCGAGCCAACAACGATCATATTCTGAATGAGGAAGTATTGGTTCAGCCGCTGAAAGGTTGCGGTCGTTCCGGCGCGCCGCGCCGATGCGACGGCGGCTCCGATTTTACCTGCAAATTTCTCTTTCGGCGTGCTGAAAAAGAGACGGTCGAGAAATGAAGTCAGTCTGCCGGTAGCGCCGCTGTAATAAACCGGAGAGCCGATCACGATCCCGTCGACAAAATCCATTTTTGCGGCGATCTCATTGACCGGGTCTTTATCGAAAACGCATTTTCCGGTTTTGCGGCAGGATCCGCAGGCGATGCAGTCCTGCATCGGCTGATTTCCGAGCCATACGACCTCTGCTTGAACGCCGCCCGCTTCGAGCGTTTCGGCAATTTCCCGCAACGCACGATCGGTGCATCCGTTTTGCCGCGGACTGCCGTTAATGAGTAGAATTTTTGCCATAGAGTTGCCCTCTTTTCATTCATATCTGTAACAGTATAGCATTTTTTCGTAAAACTGTCAAGTATCGGCTTTTCAAAAAACATTTTCCGAAAATTTTCTTGACTTTTTCCGCTTTTCATGGTAACATGATAATACAGTATAAAAAAGGAAGGATTTGCCATGAAAATCACCAACGACATTTTGTATATCGGCGTCAACGACCACAAGATCGACCTTTTCGAGGGGCAATACGACGTCCCGAACGGGATGGCTTATAACTCCTACGTCATTCTCGACGAAAAGATTGCCGTGATGGATACGGTGGACGTCAAATTCACGCACGAATGGCTGGATCAACTGCAAAACGCGCTCGGCGGCAGAAAACCGGATTATCTGATCGTTCAGCACATGGAGCCCGACCATTCCGCAAACATTCTGAATTTTCTCAAAGCTTATCCGAACGCTTCGGTCGTGGCGACCGCAAAAGCGTTCGTGATGATGGAAAACTTTTTCGAGGGCATCCGGCTGGAAGGGAAGAAGATTATTGCCGAAAACGGCGGAACGCTTTCGCTCGGTCGTCATCAGCTGACCTTTATCCATGCGCCGATGGTGCATTGGCCGGAAGTGACGGTGACCTACGACGCGACCGATAAGGTTCTTTTCTCGGCGGACGGATTCGGCAAGTTCGGTGCGCTCGACGTGGAAGAGGATTGGGCTTGCGAGGCGCGGCGGTATTATTTCGGGATCGTCGGCAAATACGGCGCGCAGGTGCAATCTCTCCTGCAAAAGGCGGCGGGGTTGGATATCGCAACCATCTGTCCGCTCCACGGTCCGATCCTGACCGAAAATCTCGGCTATTATATCAACCTTTATAAAATCTGGTCATCCTACGGTGTGGAGAGCGAAGGCATCTTCATCGCCTATACGTCGGTTTACGGCAACACGAAAAAGGCGGTGCAGGCGCTCGCCGAACAGCTCAAAGGAAAGGGTTGCCCGAAGGTTTCGGTCTGCGATCTTGCCCGCGAGGATATGGCGGAAGCCGTCGAGGATGCGTTCCGGTACGGTAAACTCGTGCTCGCCACCACAACCTACAACGCGGGGATCTTCCCCTTCATGCATACCTTCATCGAGCATCTGGTAGAGCGCGGCTATCGGAACCGCACGATCGGGCTGATCGAGAACGGCTCCTGGGCGCCGCTCGCAGCCAAGACCATGAAGGAACTGCTCGCGCCCTGCAAGGACCTGACCTTCCTCGGCACCACCGTGAAGATCAAATCCGCGATGAACGCGACCAACCGCGAGGAGATCGCCGCAATGGCGGACGAACTCTGTCAGGATTATATCGCCCGCTCGCAGGAGAAGGCGAACAAGAACGATCTGACCGCTCTCTTCAAGATCGGCTACGGTCTCTATGTTGTGACCTCCAACGACGGCAAAAAGGATAACGGACTGATCGTGAACACGGTCACGCAGGTGACGAACACGCCCAACCGCGTGGCGGTGACGATCAACAAAGCGAACTACTCCCACCACATCATCAAGCAGACCGGAAAGCTGAACGTCAACTGTCTCTCGGTCGAGGCGCCGTTCTCGGTGTTTGAAAACTTCGGCTTCCAAAGCGGACGGAACGTGGATAAATTCGAGGGCATGGAAACCGACCGCACCGACAATGGTCTGGTGATCCTGCCGCGGTATATCAACGCGGTGATGTCGCTCGAAGTGGAGCAGTATGTCGACCTCGACACGCACGGAATGTTCATCTGCAAGGTGACCGAGGCGCGTGTGATCGGCAGTCAGGAGACCATGACTTACACCTACTATCAGGAACACGTCAAGCCGAAGCCCCAAACGGAAGGGAAGAAGGGCTACGTCTGCAAGATCTGCGGATATGTCTACGAGGGTGAGGAACTCCCCGAAGATTTTGTCTGCCCGCTCTGCAAGCACGGCGCGGCAGACTTCGAGCCGATCGCGTAAGGCGCGTAATTTAAGACCGCGAAGGGGCGGAAACCGTTTTTTGAAAAAACCGGTTTCCGCCCGCTTTTTTGAAAAAAAGCTTGGCAAAAAACTTTCCGGCATTACGATAACGAGTTCATACAGCGTTTCCAATATCTATCCTGTCGGATGATGAAGTTCGGCAATTTGCGGAACAGGCATCGATTATCGTCTGCCGGCACGGGCCGGCCGGGCTTGCCCGCCCCACCTTCCCAAAAAACTTGACAAAAAGGTTGACAAAATCGGAAAAGCATGGTAAAATAACAGTACCACACAATTTCATAGAGAATTTGTTCCATAGGGGATGTATTTTTGCTTTGGCAAAAATGCGTGCTCTCCGTTTTTGCGTCCTTCATGGAACAAATCTGGAAATTGTGTGGTAACAATGGAGCTTGCGTTTTTCGGTGCGTGGCTTCATTGCTACGCACCTTTTTACTACTGAAAAAGCAAAAAGGAAGGAAAAACACATGAACCAAACGAAAAAGCCCCTCGTACTCCTCGCCCTGCTGATCCTATTGCTGACGCTGATCTTTACAGCATGTGGCATAATCAGCAATGAAAACAAATTAATATTCACTTCAAACGGAGATGGAACTTGTTATGTGTCTGGATTCATTCCCGGTAAGGGCTCTCAAATTGTCATTCCATCTACATCCCCAGATGGCGATACTGTTACGAGCATTGGAAATAGGGCGTTCAATGTTATGTTAGTTGATCTGAATAATCAGGTGCACTTTAATGGACTTAAAAGAATCACGATCCCAGACAGCGTCACGAGCATTGGAGATTCTGCGTTCGAAGGTTGTGGAGACTTAACGAGCATCACGATTCCGGATAGCGTCACGAGCATTGGAAGAAGTGCGTTCTCCGGTTGTACAGGGCTTACGAGCATCACGATGCCGGATAGTGTCACAAGCATTGGAAGTGGTGCGTTCTCCGGTTGCAACAACTTACAGTACAACGAATATGACAATGGATATTATTTAGGGAACGCAAGCAATCCGTATGTGGTATTGGTAAAAGCAAAGGATACATCTATTACATCCTGTACCATCCATGAAAAAACCAAATTCATCCATAGTAGTGCATTTAGAAGTGAGCAGATCTACATTCAAAACGGCGTCATAACCATCCATGAACAATTTGAGTTCTCTGGTTTGACGAGTATAACGATCCCGGACAGTGTCACGAGTATTGGAGAGTATGCGTTCGAAGGTTGTTATAGCTTGATAGAGGTGCAAAATCTATCCAAACTTTCAATCGAAGCAGGCGTTACTGAAAATGGTTATGTCGGCTATTACGCAAAGCATATCTATTCCGAAGGAGAAAGCTATTTGCATACAACGGACGATGGCTTTGTGTTCTATGATGATGGGACGAATATTTATCTGGTTAAATATAACGGCAATTTGACCAAACTGACCTTGCTTGCTAATTACAATGGAAAGAACTATGAAATTTATCGATATGCGTTCTCCGGTTGTACAGGGCTTACGAGCATCACGATGCCGGACAGCGTCACGAGCATTGGAGAGCGTGCGTTCTACGATTGTAGCCGTTTGACGAGCATCACGATGCCGGACAGCGTCACGAGCATTGGAGAGCGGGCGTTCTCCGGTTGTACAGGGCTTACGAGCATCACGATCCCGGACAGTGTGACGAGCATTGGAGAGTGGGCGTTCGACGATTGTACAGGGCTTACGAGCATCACGATCCCGGACGGCGTCGCGAGCATTAGATGGCGTGCGTTCTCCGGTTGTAGCAGTCTGAAGAGCATCACGATCCCGGGTAGCGTTACGAGCATTGAAAGTTCTGCGTTCTCCGGTTGTAGCAGTCTGACGGGCATCACGATCCCGAACAGCGTTACGAGCATTGGATCTTCTGCGTTTGAAGGTTGTACAGGGCTTACGAGCATCACGATCCCGGACGGCGTCGCGAGCATTGGATCTTCTGCGTTCGAAGGTTGTACAGGGCTTACGAGCATCACGATCCCGAACAGCGTCACGAGCATTGGATTTTCTGCGTTCTACGGTTGTACAGGGCTTACGAGCATCACTTTCCACGGCACAAAAGCGCAATGGAACACGATCAAGGGCTGGGATTGGAACGATAATACCGGCTCCTACACGATCACTTGCACGGATGGCACGATTTCAAAATAACAGAAATTTATTTCAGCACAAAAGAAGAAGCCGCTTGGAGCGGCTTCTTTTTTGCGGTTTGATCTGTTTACACGTTCTTCCGATACGCGATGCGGGTGACGGTGTCGCCTGTGTAGAAGAAGTTGAGCGTCATATCTTTTCCGTTGTAGACCGCCGTGCCGTTTTGGGAAACCGAATCCGGCTCGCCGTAGGCTTTGACGACCGCCCCGCGCGCGTCACCCACGCCGATCCCTTCCGGCGTTTTCCAATCGGCGGTATCGTCGACAAGCTCGATATTGTAAAGATACTCTATGCCGTCTTTGGTGTAGGTCTCAATCTCCAACCCCTGATAGACGTAGAGGACGTCGTTGGCGTTCCCGAACAGACAGGACGGGCGAACGATCCGTTCAGTCGGCGTGCCGAGCGCGTCCAGAAGCGGCTTCGCGGCGTCGTCGGTCGTGACCCTCACGGACTGATGGGAAAAGAAATAATCCTGCTTTTCAACAGTCGTTTCTTTCTTGCAACCGACCGAAAAAGCCAGACAAAAGAGCAGTATCAAACAAAAGATTCCGATTCTTTTCATTTCAGCAAACCTTCCTTTTCCTGTTGATAGCGAACGACTTTTTCCTGCCAGACGGCAGAGAGCCCCGAATCAAATCGCAGATCTTCCAACCCGTGGTTTTCCCGCAGAATTTTCCCAAAATACGACGTCAGTTTTTCCGCACCGGAAACGTTGAGATGCACGCCGGCGTCGTAGGTATCGGTCGTGAAGTCAAGCCCGATCTTCTCCGCTTCCGGAATGAAATTATAGTAGGACAAACCGTTCTTTGCCGCGTAATCGTTGATTTGCGCGTCCCATTCATCGTACCACCAGTATCCCCAACTGTTGGTGGGCGATTTGACGAGGATCAGCTCAATTCCGTTTTTCAGGCAGAGCAGGCGCATTTTTTCCAGATATTCCATGGAAGAAACGGGCAGGGAATAGTCGGTCAGCGGCGACCCGGCACGCGAGGAAGTCATCGGTTCCACGCCGGTTTTCATCAGATATCCGTTGTGCGAAACCGGGGAGGAATCAAACAAATACGTAAAGTCGTCCTGCGTCAGTTCTTTCCACCGTGAATGGAACCGCAGAAGTGGGAACAGATAGGAAGCGAAAGATTCTTCCTCTGTTATCGAGGCGCGGATTGCCGAGAGCTTGACCGGGGAAAACTTCATGCTGTCGAGCGTCATACGGTTGTATGCTTCGTTCTGCGGCGTGCCGTATTTGAGGGCATAGACGTTGAAGACCACCACCTCCGGCGTTTCATACCGAAGCGTATCTTCTAATAAATAATAGGATTGCCAGACGAGTTGCTGTGCGTTGCCGCGGATATAAGAGGAGATGCCGTATTCTTCCCAGAGTGTCGGCGGTGTGAAACTTTCATAGACCTCGCAGTCGCCCAAAAACAATACCTGATGCCGCGTTTTGACGTCTGTATAATAGTCTGCGGTGAGTCGCCCCTCGGTATTGCCCGACCGGTACTTCGGCAATAGTAACCGGTTCAGAGCACAAAGCAAGAGCGCGAGCAATATCAAAATAGCCGCGGCGGCAAGCCATCTTTTCAGTTGAATTTGTTTCATAAGCAATATCCCGTCAGAAAGTACGATAGATAAAGTCCCCTGCGTTGTAGCCGATCCCGTAGGTGCCGAAAATCAGGATCACGCAGACAAACGCGCCAAGCAGAAAAACGGTCAGAACCGGCTTTTTCGCGGTTCGCTCCCGCAACGGCGTTTCGGCTTTTCCGAGCTGCGAAACCAGGAAAATGATCAGGATTCCGCCCGCGAGAACGGCATAATCGGCAATGCCGAGCCCGAGCCGCAACCAGCCGCCTGAGAAGATCTCGCCCCAGTTGAAGGTGGAAAAGATCGTCCCCCAGAGCCGGAAGGTTTTGGGAACGTTCCGGTAAACGTCCAGACTGCGGATCAGCCCCATGAGCAGGAAAGTGCGCGTCGCCTGCCAGAGATGCCAAGGGGTGGAGGCGCAGAGCTTTGGAAATTTGGTTTGCCAGAGCGACCAGAGCGGTTTGAGCTCCTGCGAAACCAGAAGCAAAAGACAGTTGAGAAGTCCCCAGACAATGAAATTCCAACCCGCACCGTGCCAAAGACCGGTCAAAAACCAGGTAAAGATCGTTGCCAGATAGACCGGGATGCGTTTGCCGAGCGCCTGTCCCAGATGCGCCCGCGACCATTTCGAGAGCTTCTGCATCGGGATCGAAACCGAGAGCGGATAGAAAACGTAATCGGTGAACCACGAACCCATGGTGATGTGCCAACGGTTCCAGTATTCCTTGACCGAACGGGAAGAGAAGGGACGGTTGAAGTTCTCCGCCGGATGGATGCCGAGCATTTCGGCAATGCCGAGCGCAATGTCAATCCCACCCGTGAAGTCTCCGTAGATGACTACCGAATATAAAAGGATCAGCAAGACCACATAGCCGCCGGTCAGCTCGTCCGACCGGGCGGCGAGCGTTTGCACCGCGATCATGGCGGTGTCGGCGACCACCATCTTTTTGAAATAACCGTAAGCGGCACGGAGCAACCCAGCACGCAGATTGAAAGAATCAAACGGATGTCCCTCGATTAGTTGGGGTTCGAGATCGGCAAAGCGGCTGATCGGCCCCTGCACGAGTTGCGGAAAGAAGGAAACGAAGAGAGCAGTTTTGAAAAAGTTCCGTTCCGCCGCGACTTTTCCTCTCGATACGTCAATCAGGTAGCCCATGCTTTGGAAGGTATAAAAAGAGATGCCGAGCGGCAGGATCAGGTTGGGAATCCCGCTTGAACGGAAGATGGAAACAATGAATCCGGTATATTTCAGAATGGCGAGCATTCCGAACCCGAGGATAGCACCGCTGACCAGAACCCACCGCCGGTGGGTTTTATATTTTGACCGAACCGCCTTGCGTTCCTCTTTGGAAAGGGAATCGCGGTGTTCTTCCAGGTAACGGCTTTCCCGGTCGGTGAGTGCCTGCATCCAACGGGCAAAGGAATAGGTTACCAGCGTCGTGAACAGAATAAAAGGCAGGAATTCTTTTCCGGCGAAGAAGTAAAACACGTAGTCGGCAACAAGCAAAACCCACCATCTTTTTGCTTTTGGAAAAAGATAGTAGAGCAAAACGGTCAATGCCGCAAAGGCAAGAAACGCCAAAGAGGTGAAGCGCATCGGGTCAGACCTCGTCCAGCCGTTGGATCAGGGCATAGATGGCTTTTGCCGAACAGAAATTCTCCGGCAGAATCTCCTCGGCGGGAATATTCACGTCAAAGGTACTGTTGATCTCGGTGATCAAGGTTACAATATCGAGAGAATCGAGCAACCCCGAGCCGATCAGATCGTCGTTTTCCCCAATGTTCATGCCGGGGTGTAAATTTTCCAGAATTTCAAGCAATTGCTCCATATTTTTTACCGTTCCGTTTCATTTTTGTCCTACCTATTTATTATACCTTTTTCTGTCGCTTCTGTCAATGCTTTTGAAAACATTTTTCCAAAGCCGTTTTTTAGCACTCTAACACAGTGTTTACAAAAAGTTCACAATTAAATTGGAAAAAACTATTGACAAATTCGGAGAAAAGTGGTAAATTTGTAGTATAGTTTTAGCACTCAAAAGATTCGAGTGCTAAAATTGATAAAAAGCAGGAGGGAGGAGCTTATGAATCCGGATCGACATGAATTGAGCGAACGCAAAAAGCAAATATTAAAAGCGATCGTGGACGCGCACATTGAGGGCGGAGAACCGGTCGGCTCCAAAGCGATCCTGCAAAGTCAGCAGATGAACTGTTCGTCTGCTACCATTCGCAACGAGATGGCGGAGCTGGAAGAAATGGGCTACCTGGAACAGCCGCACGCTTCTGCGGGACGTGTTCCGAGCGAACTCGGTTACCGGTTCTACGTCGATACGCTTCTCGAACATTACGCGATGACCACGCACGAGATCGCGCAAATCAACCGGTTGCTCCGGGCAAAAATGGGCGAGCTTGACCAGATCCTTGCTACGGCTTCCAACCTGGCGTCGAGTCTGACCAACTATACCGGGATCGCCGTTCAGCCGCGGATCGGTTCGGTCAGCGTGAATAAATTCGAGGGGATTTACCTTGAACCGACGCATTTTATTCTGGTGGCTGTGGCGTCGACCGGAACGGTCAAGACCAAACATATTCACCTGATCCGCGAGATCGCGCCCGAAACGGTGACGCACCTGACCGAGGTTCTGAACAACCGTCTGACCGGCCTTTCCGCAAATCAAATCACCCTGCCTACCATCATGGAACTGGAATCGGATATGGGAGTCGAGAGCGATCTGGTCAGTCCGGTCATTAAGGTCGTTTACGATCTGCTCAGCGAAATGGACCGCGGAGAGATGAAGGTGTCGGGGATCAACCATCTGCTTCAATATCCCGAATATAGCGACGTAACTCAGTTTCAGGAACTGCTCGGCGCGCTGGAAAACAAGGAAGATATCCTGAATCTTGTTTCGCAGAGCACGCCCCGGGATCAGGACGTGAGCGTGCTGATCGGTTCGGAGAGCCGGGTGCAGGTGATGAACAATTCCGCGTTGGTCTTCAAACCGATCGTCAAAGACGGCGTGACGCTCGGCGCGATCGGCGTTCTGGGACC
>CAMYUQ010000050.1 GCA_947302045.1 uncultured Clostridia bacterium | reverse complement strand
GCAGTCCCGCGGAGGAGATGTATTCCAATTTTTCAAGATCAAACGTGAGCGATGCGATCCCCACAAGCGAGGATTGCAGTTCCTTTTCCAGATCCGGAGCCGTCAGCGTATCCAGTCTTCCTTCCAGGGAAAGTACGAGTGCGTTTTCGTTTTTCGTTTTACGGATAGTCATTTTTCAGTCCTCTTTTCAAAATGTTTTGTCGATTATAATTTCCACGGCTTTGCCGACGATTTTGACCTTGACGTCATCGGCAATGTTTGCGACGATGGATTTTTCCAATTCATCCCACGCCTCGGTGGCTTCCTTGCTTTCATAGCGGTGCGCCTGCATCTCATCTTTGTAGCTTACCATCGACCAGATAGAAGCGCCCTCGCTCAAATTCCAACCTGCCGAATATGCGGCGGCGGTATTCATCATGGCATAGGGGGCGGCTTCCTTCACCGAAAGCAACGCCCCGGCGATCATCACACGGATCTTTCCCATTATGCCTTTTGCGGCGAAATTTTTTCCGTCCGAAGAGGCGGCGAGAAATTGCGCGCGCATTTCGGAGGTCATGTTGATCTCCGATTTCAGATGCAGTTCAAAATGGGACCCTTCGGTTGTCAGCCAGTAGTCCGCTTCCACTTTTCCGGCGATCCCGCGAAGCAAGCCGATCAGTTCTTCGGATAAAAGACGGAGATGCAGAATGCTTTTTTTGTTCAGCCCACTCTCTGTCCCGCACGCCTCGGTGAGCGCAAGCGCATCGTGCCTTCCGATCCCCTCATCGGTGATGGTGATCACTTTTGATTTCATGTTGCTTTCCTCTCTTTCGTTTTTCAAAGAATAGTAAGAATATCCGAGAAACCGGTTACCTCAAAAATTTCCATGATTGCTTCACCGACATGGCAGATGTTCATCTCGCCCTGTTGATTCATTGCTTTCTGCGCCGAAAGCAGGACGCGCAACCCGGCGGAAGAGATGTAATCCAGCTTTTCAAAGTCCAGAGTCAGTTCGGTCAGTCCCGGGAGCAATTCCTGAATGGCTTTTTCCATTTCCGGAGCGGTGACGGTGTCCAGCCGTCCCTCTGCCGACAAAACGGCTTTTCCGTTTTCAACGGTGCTTTTGATGTTGAGCATGGCTTTTCTTCTCCTTTATCAATTCGTTTAGGCAATATCGGTCAGTTTGAGGTGTCTGACGTCCCGCAGGGCGATCGCATTCACAATAACGGTAAAGAGGATCGTCATGCCGATCGCGATCAGCCACGCGATAAGATCGATCCCACGTCCGAACCGGATGAATTCCTGTTCCAGCGTCCGAACGATCCAGTGCGCCAGAGCGGAACCTGCCGCGAGCCCGAACAGAATTCCGCAAACGGTCGTTACAACCGTTTCCCGCAGGACATAGTTCACAACCTCTTTCGTTGAGAACCCGTTGACGCGCATAATGATCAGCTCCCGCCTCTTTTGCAGGATATACATATTGGTCAGGTTCATCTGCACGACTCCCGCCAGTACCGCCGCGATCAGAATGAACAGCAGGACAACGGTGTTGATCATCGAAGTGGAGGACTCAATAATGCTCTTATCTGTATCCGCGCGCGTCATGACTTCAAATCCGTCGATCTGATGCATGGATTTTTCCAGACTGTCGGCGTCGGCTCCCCGGAGCTGCACAAGGAAAGTATTGGGTTGCAACGCGCTTCTTCCGTAAATTGTTTTGAAGTATTTTTCACTCAGGAAAATTGATTTGCCGATGTAGTTCTCAAAGATCCCCGCGATCCGGACCGTTCCGGGACGGACTCCGCCGAGCGAGAGCTCCATCTCATCTCCGACTTTCAAACCGTATATCTCCGCGACCCGTCGCGGGATGAAAACGCCTTCGTCGGTCGGTGTCAGTGCCTTTCCGGTCTTCCAGTCATTCAGATGATGATATTCGTTGATCTTTTCGAGGTCTCCGCAAATCAGTTCTGCGATCTGTAAGCCGTCTATCCGGTACGTCACATCGCTTTTATATACTTTCAGGTACTCGGTTTTGAAGGATTGCAAAACCGTTTCGATTTTGCTCCCCGCGAGAGCGGACACGTTCGGATCGTAGGTCGCGCATACGTCGTAGGTCACAATCTCTTCGTACTGCTTCTTGGGCGCCTCCTGTACCGATGACCGGATCGTAAATCCGATGATGACAAGCGCACAGCATCCCGCAACGCTGACGATCGTGACAATGACGCGTTTGATATCGGTTCGCATATTCAGAAGGATCAAACGGGAATACAGGGATAAACCCCGTTTGCCGCCGAATCCTTTCTTTACTCCCGGCGCCTTTGCCTGCATGAGTCTGATCGCCGGCTCACGCAAAAGCTTGGAGCAGGCGAACCAGATCGCAACGATCGCCAGCAGAATGCCTGCCAGGAACGCGATCACAGACGGGAGAGTGAAGAAGAGCGGTTTTGCTATCTCGAAGTAGTAGAAATTGCCGAATCCGGTGAGCAGAAACGGTTCGATGAAGAATCGGGCGACCACCATGCCGAGGAGCGCGCCGAGGGCAACCGCCGATACACCGAAGCCGAGATACTTGACGAATATTTCCCGATTGAAAAATCCGAGTGCTTTGGTCGTTCCCACGAGCGTGCGCTGCTCATCCACAATCTTTCCGACCGTTGCAAAGATCACAAGCGCGCCGACAAACACGAACAGGGTAGAGAAGGTTTTTTTCAGATTTGCAAAATTCGAGCTTCCCACCGACATTTGCACGAAACTTGCGTTGCCGTTCATGCCGTATGAGATCCACCGGCAGGGCGTAAACGAGGAAGAAATATTGAGATAAGCACTGAGTTCCTCAATATACGGAGCATTCTTTTCATACCATGCCGTGAACTCTTCCACAAACTCGCGGTACTGCTCTCCCCACTCCATGACCGAACTTCTCAGTTCGGTTTTGATCGCTTCCACGTTGTAGGTGCTGTCCTCTTTGCGCGGAGCGCTGCGCTTTGTGATCTGCTCATAAAGGTTCGCCAGCCACTCCTCCGGGATCGGAAGATTTTCCGCGGTCAGAATCCCGTCCACGATCGCTTCGACGTTTCGCATCACGGTACGATCGGCGGCAAGCTCATCGATCTTTTCCAGCACCGAAGCAACCGTTTCTTTGTACTGCTTGGAAAAACGGTCGGTATTCTCCGGCTTTTGGACAACGATCTCGGCTTTCATGAAACAGTCGCGCAGTTGTTCCGTGTCAAATGCGTCCCATCTGAGGAATATGTACGGTTGTTCGTCGATCAGGGAATTGACGTGATCGGGGGTCTTCCCGATCCCGGTCACGGTAACTTCGTTTACACCGAGGAACTCCGCCGTTTCACCGTCCGAATTCAGCAATCGGATCTTATCGCCCGGACGTAATCCGACTTCGTCCGCAAAACACTGCTCGACGACGCATTCGTCGGGCGTCTGCGGCAGGCGTCCGTCCGTTAAGACAATGCGGTTGATCCGTTCGGTCAGAGAAATCGCGCCAACGTCCCGGCACAGATCGCCAAACGTTGCTTTTGCATTTGTGAATCTGACCTTTTCCACATCGGCAACGCCCTCAATATTCCGGAAACTTTCAAAATCCTGTTCGGTAAACAGGAGTGTCGATACCGTTTCGATATCACGGAAATTCAGGTCATTATAAAGATCCGACCCGTTTCTTCGCATTGCACGCGCGGTAAAATCGATTCCGAGGTAAGCAGTTATTCCGAGAAGCGTAATGACAAGGATGGAAATGAACGAGACGCATTGCTTCCGGATATTCCTGATACAGTCCTTGAATTGCGTTTTTTTCATCTGTCGTTACCAAACCAATTCTTCGGCGTGCAGGGGGTGCATATTCTTCTTGATACTGGCGATCTTTCCGTTCCGGACTTTTACGACACGATCCGCCATTTTCGCGATCTCCGGGTTATGCGTCACCATCATGACGGTGGTTCCGTTGTTCCTGACGATATCTTCGATCACTTTCAGAACTTCGATACTGGTCGCGTAGTCAAGCGCAGCGGTCGGTTCGTCCGCAAGAATCAGTTTCGGGTTCTTTACGATGGCGCGCGCAATGGAAACGCGCTGTTGCTGCCCGCCGGACATCTGCCCCGGATAGTTGTTTGCCCTGGCTTTCAGTCCAACCTTATCGATCGCTTCTTCCGCAGGCATCGGGTGATCCACGAGCTCTGCGATGAACTGCACGTTTTCCAGCGCGGTCAGGTTTGGCATCAGGTTATAGGATTGGAAGATAAATCCGACGTATTTTCTGCGGAAAGCGGTCAGCTCAGCGTCCGAGGGACGGGAAAAATCTTTTCCCTCGATCAGCAGCGTTCCCTCGGTCAGAAAGTCCATTCCGCCGATGATGTTCATCATAGTGGATTTGCCGCAGCCCGATTCGCCCAGCACCACGACGAACTCATTCTTATAAACTTCCAGGTTGATGCCTTTGAGAACGCGCGAAACGCCGTCGCCGGAAGGGAATTCTTTCACAACGTCTTTCAGAACGGCGAGGATCTCTTTCTTTTCGCCGAGATCTACAAGCAGACCCTTTTCATCAATGGTAATAGCGGCAAGGGAAGCCATGCGCTCACAGAGTTGAAGCTCTTCTTCATCGTAGAGCGTATGATCCTTTTTGTTGACGATCTGGATGCAGCCGATCACGTCGTGCAGATTGTTGAGCGGAACGCAGATGGTGGACTTCGTGATCAGACCGTTGTCGTCAAACACCGACCCTTCAAAACGGGGATCGTTGATCGCGTCGGCGATCATCATGGATTTGCCGGTTTTCGTGACGATCCCCTCGATGCCGAGACCGTTTTCGACCGTGATGTTGGAAATATCCGCCGGGCCGATATGAAACAGCGGACTCAACCGGTCGGTTTTGGGATCCAGAAACCAGATCGCACCCGCTTCGCTGTTGAGGGTTTTGACGATGATCTCCAAGCTTCCGGAAAGAGCGTCTTCCAGATTGTTCACTTCCAAAAGCTGCTCCATGATCTGCCATGTTGCTTTTGCAAACCGTTTTTCTTCCGCCATAATATGTTCCTCCGGAGTTATTTGATGTCGTGTCGCTTGAGGTTTTTGCGGCTTTTACCGCACTTTTCGGTTCGTACGTTGCATAATACGCTACTATTATATCATTTTGCGGCAGGAATTTCAAGTAGAAAATAAAAAAACGGCCGCAATTTCTGCGTCACTGCACCAAAAGAAGAGATCTCTTTTGCAACGATGGACAAAAGAGATCCCTTTTTCGGTATGAAAGAGTACCTTTTTTACGCTTCTTCCGGGGGAAGAACGTTCAGCTCCGCAAATTTGCATTCTTTCCCGTTTACGTCGACAGACGCGCGGTACAGATACGTTTTCAGCTTGCCGGTCGGAGAAGTGGTTTCCACCGAACCCATAACCGCGAATCTGACGCCTGCCGTATATGCGTCGTCCTGAGCGCAACTGGAAATGTCGATATTGTTGACCTTATTGCGCGCGACTTTGGAAGCGAACGCTTCTTTCGATTTGAGAATAAAATTTTGCACAGCTCTGCTTT
This sequence comes from uncultured Clostridia bacterium, assembly GCA_947302045.1. Classification (GTDB taxonomy): domain Bacteria; phylum Bacillota; class Clostridia; order Oscillospirales; family CAG-272; genus UMGS1865. The sequence continues at coordinate 6,777 of CAMYUQ010000050.1, read as the reverse complement.
CTTTGGTATCGATGACCGTTCCCATGTTTTTCTGTTCTCCTTTGCGTCGATGTAACAATGCGAGCCATTCGGCTGATTTCATTATAGCACGCTTTCACGTCTCTGTCAATACCGAAATAAAAACGCGCTTGCCATCCGTTGGTATTTCAAAACCGTCAATCATGCGAGGCGGCTTTCTTAACCTTCCTCGCTCGATAATTTTGCGTGAAGTTTTGCAAATTTCGGCGACTTGCCGTCGAGCATACCGAAAGATTCCTCGGAGGGAATATCGTTCATGCCCGAGACCAGATAGTTGCGGAGCACGCCTGTGAGAATGAAGGGGCGGATGAAGTTCGAATGGACGAAACTCCAAAGCACGACGCCGATGATCCCGGCAACCGCGAGCATGAGGTAGGTTTGATTGCTGATCCATGCGGGCAGATCCCATTCAAAATGCACGCCGGCGTTGACGATGTTTTGACCGAGCTGTGCAAACGCGCCGGGGAAGAAAGAGAAGATGAGATACGTAATTCCGAAGAACGCGCCGCCGATCACGACAAGCGACAGCAGACCGATGCCGAAAATGCGCCCCACGTTTTTGAGCAGCGTTTTTCCGTGTTTGAAGAAGAGAACCCCGCCTTCCAGCGTTGCCCGTACAGTGCCTTGCTCTTTGCGGTAGAATACCCACCCCAGACAACAGTCGCAAAGATACCCGACGAGAATCTGGATTGCCGAGGAGATCGCCGATCCGATCCCCTGACCGGTGTCGCCGCCGATCGCTTTTCCGATCGAGGTGACCGCTCTTCCGAGCTGATCGAAGATTCCTTTGATCACATTGGTAACGGCATAAAACGCCACAACGGTCAAAAAGCGTTCTTTCACCGCCTTTTTGCCCTCGGCATAAACGTTCTCGGGCAGCTCTCCCTCGGTAATGCCGCGCGTCATCATGGCGATCTGCGCCGCTTTGAACACATAGGCAAAGAAATGAGAAAGTATGCCTGCGATCACACAGCCGGCAAGCAAGCCGATCAGAAGCCCGAGGAGTCCATCGCTCATTGTCCGGTTGGTGATCAGGAATCCGCCGATGCAGAACCCTGCAACCAGCAAAAGCATGGCGAAGTCAAATGCTATTTTTCGCCAGGAAAAACACAGCGTTTTCTTGTAGATTGAGAAATTGTCCATACCTATCCCTCTCTGATTGCGTTTGATAGAAAAGAGCGTTGCTCTTTCCGCACATCAGTATACCATAAACATCTCGAAAAAGCAATCCCTTTTTTGAAAAAATCGGATATGAAGCATATTTATCATTTTTTAAGAGCGCCGGTATACGCGCACAGGGGCTTGAAAAATTTCAAGCCCCCGTGCATTATACGGGTATTCGGGTTTAACTGATGGAAGCCGTCCCGCTTGCATAAACGGTGGTATAGCCGCTGTAATTATAGGCGTTGTAGTAGGAAACGGTCGTACCGCCCACGGTAACGGTGTGATTTCCGCTCGACAGACCCTTGGAGTTGCTTTGCGTTTTGGTGACATTGCTTGCAACAGACCAGCTTCCTTCGCCGCCGGGACCTCCCGCTCTGCCGGGTCCGCTGAATCTACCGCCGGATCCCGGCGCATTTCCGATGACGATGATCGTTCCGCCCGTTACGGAAACGGTGTTTGCGGAGTCGATCGGGCTTGCCATCTGGCTGTTCGGGCCGCGGGTGATGACAACGCCGCCGGTGATCTTGATGCCGCCGTTGGAGTCGATCCCGTCCCGGTCGCCGTTCGGATTGACGGTCACGTCCAGCCGCCCGCCCGAAATATTGATCTGGCATACCGTTTTCTGCTGACTTTCGGTCAAATTGCTGTTGGTCGCGTTCACGCCGTCGTCGAGCGCCGTGATGGTGGTCGTTCCGCCGGAAATATCGATCGTTTCGGCTTCGATCCCTTCGTAACTGTTCTCGATCGTAATCACGGCGGTGCCGCTGATTTTCAGGTTTTTGTCCGCATGGATCCCGTCGTCGTCGGTGTTGATGGTCAGCTCTCCGCCCAGAACGAGTACCGAACCGGAATTTGCGTGAATGGCGTCGTCAACCGTGTTGATGTTGAAGGTTCCGCCCTCGATCACGATGGCATATTTGTCGCTTGCAACGGTCAGTTCGTTTGTCTGTTCGGTATCGGTCGCAAGATAATAGTCGATCTCGCCGACCTTGATCCCTTTCACGCTTTCTTCCAAAACGGCGTAGGTGGAACCGCGCCGGACGCTGTCTCTCGATACCTTCTGGTGCGTGGAAACGCTGAACATCCCCTTTTCCTGATTCTCGGTTGCAACGTAGCTGTTGTTCCACGTCGGAGTGGTGGAGAGATTGAACGTTCCGGCTTTGATATAGACGAAACTGTCCGCCTGAATGCCGTCGCCGAGAACGGAGACGGTTGTAATGGAAGCGTTTTCGATATAAACGAATCCCTTGCCGTAGTCAAATTCGGGAGCCGTTTCCACTTCGTCGTAGTCGCTTTCCGCGTGCAGAACGTCCTTTCCGCAGCTATCGACGTTGAGGGATATGCCGTTCAGGTAGATGGAATCCGCGGTGACCGCGTGCTTCTCCGCGTAAACGGTCACGGTTCCGCCAAGCCCGATAAAGGTCTGATCACAGGCAATAGCGGATTTGGTGGAGTGGATCGTCAGCGTTCCGGTGCCGTTGAGAACCAGATCCTCTTTGCTGTCGATCACGTGTTTATCCTTGCTTTTGCTTCCAAGACTGTTGGAAAGGGTATTCGCGCCGAGCAGCGTGACGGTAACGTATGCGCCTTTTTTGGAGGAGATTACGTTGTCATCTTCCACCGAAAGCGTCACGTTTTCCAGATAGATGTGAACGTCACCGGCGTTTTTGGAGACCGTGATCGCCTGCGTCAGCGTACCGGTAAAGTAGTAGGATCCGGCTTCTTCAATGGAGGAAACGCCGGATATGCAATCGGTGGGGGGCGTGGTATTTTTTTGGTCATCGGTCAGAGTGTTGACCAGTGCCGTTGTTGCCGAGGAGATCGAGTTGTAGGTTTCGGATGTGTCCGCAATTTCATTTTGTCCGCTTTCCGTATCAACCGATCCGGTTTGTTCCGCAGTTCCGGCTTTTTCGGTTCCGCCGCTTGCCGGTGCGTTGCAGGCAACGAGCGATACAGCCAGCAACAGGATCAAAAGAACGACGAGGTGTTTTGGAATCTTTTTCATGGTTTTTCTCCTTTGAAATGAATTTGTTCTTTGAGTTTTTTTCCCTTGAACTGACTGTATTATAGCCGCGCAAACTTAAACGAACCTTAAAGGCGAAAAACTTTTTGAAAAAATTGCCGCCCGATTTTCGAGCGGCAAAATTTATGTGGATTCTATTTGAAATTATGCGGGGAATATTGCGGTGATCATAAACTCGTTTTCGCCCGACAGAGTCGCGGTGATCTTTCCTCCGTGCGACGTCACGATCGCTTGCGCCATCGAAAGCCCGATGCCGTGTCCTCCGGCCTCGGAGTTTCGCGAGGGATCGGCGCGCCAGAAGCGGTCGAACACGTGGCGCAGATCTTCCTCGGTGATCGGAGACAGGCAGGGATTGCAGACCCTCAGGATCAGTTTGCGTCCCTGCTTTTCAAAGTTCAGCCGGATCGCGCTCCCCTCCGGAGAATATTTCAGCGCGTTATCCAGCAGAATGGATACCAGTTGAGAAACCGATTTTTCGTTTCCGCAGATGGAACGGTCCGGCTGGATCTGCAAGATGAGTTCCTTGTTTTGCGATTTTGCGAGTCTTCCGAAGGGCTCCGCCGTTTCGCGGATGATCTCGGAAGCAGGGAAGTCGACCATCTGCACGGATTTTTGCGCCTCTTCCATACGGGCAAGACTGACGAGATCGCCGGTCAGACCGGAGAGACGTTTGACCTGATTTTCAATATCGCTTAGATATTCGTTTTCTCCGAGATCCATTCTCAGAACGTCAACGTTTGCGCTGATGATGGTGAGCGGCGTCTTGATCTCGTGTCCTGCGTCGGTGATAAAGCGTTTCTGCTTTTCGTAACTTTCGGCGACCGGACGGATGAAGCGACCGGCGAAGAAACAAATCAAAACGGCTGTGATCGCATATCCCAACAGCGAGATACCGATACTGAACGCGGCAAAATTGCGAAAGAGCGACAATTTTCTGCCGCAGTCCAGGAAGGTAATGCGAACCCCGTCGGCTTCATTCGTGCAAATATAGCGAAAATCTCCGATAAAGCCGCGTTCACTGTTCTTTTGCAGAACTTTTTTCGCATATTGAACGGCCGCTTCGTTGTTAACCGCGTAAATCCTGCTCGTTTCTGCCGAGGTGATCTCGCCCTCCCCGTTTACAAACACCGAAAAGAACCGGCTTTCAAAGGGGATTTCGGGGGACATTCCGGGCGGAAGCGGCTTATCCGCACCCATATCCTCCGCTTCGGGAGGGAGGTCGCCGCCTCGGCTCTGCGGAAGCACCGAAAGCGTGGCGTCCGCTTCTTTGACGATCTCATTGTAATTCAGCAGATTCATGCCTGCGATAATCAGAGCCAGCAGAACGAAAAGAGATGAGAGCGCCAAGACAATATATTTGATTTTCAGTCGTCTGATCATACCGTCCCCTCCAACGAATAGCCCGCGTTCCGGGACGCTTTGATCTGAATATCGGCGCCGAGCGCGGCAAGTTTTTTGCGTAGATAGGAAATGTAGACCCAAACCACGTTGAGCTCCGCTTCGGTGTCGTAGCCCCAAATTTTCTCCATAAACCGTTCGGCGGAAATGACGTGGCGCGGATTGGACATAAAAAATTCCATCATTTGAAATTCTTTATTGGCAAGCCGGAAACTACCGGTGGGGGAGGACAATTCAAAGGTTGCTCTGTCCAAAACGATATTGCCCATGCGCAGTTTCGTATCGGCAACCGATTGACTGCGCGTGATCGAGCGGATCCGGGCAAGCAATTCTTTGGTATCAAAGGGCTTGCCGAGGTAATCGTTCGCACCGCTGTCCAGGCCCAGCACTTTGTCGTCCACTTCGGTTTTTGCCGTGAGCATCAGGACCGGCAACTGACTGCCAGACGCACGGAGTTTTTGCAAGACGGTGATCCCGTCCATCTTCGGCATCATAATATCCAGAACGGCAACGTCATAATTGCCGGATTGCAGATAGAGAAGCGCGTCCTCGCCGTTGTAAACCGCGTCGACCGAGTAGTTATTTTTTTGAAAGATGGCAACCAGCGCACGCGACAGCGACCGCTCGTCCTCTGCCAGTAAAATCCGCATTCTTTTGTCCTCCTATCCCGTGATCCGGCTCTATGATAAACGACAAAACTTAATTGTAGTTAAAAATCGCGATTCCGATTTTTCACTGTCCCTGCTGATAGTATAGCAGATTTTCCTCTTTTTTTCAAGGGTCGACGCCTTTTTTGGGGGACGCTTTTTTACGGATTCAATACGGCAGACGCACAGAGACCGGGATCCTCTCCGCCAAGGGAAAGGATCCCGGTCTCTGTTTGCGTTATCGGAACGCTTATTCCAAGGGGACTTCTCCCGTCGGAATCTGATCGGTGCCATCCGCCGGATAACAGACCGTCGGATCAGCAGGCTCTGTCAGGGTCACGTCATCGACCTGTTCGTCTGCCGGTTCCGATCCCTTTGCATCGGGCGTCGACTGCGCCTCTGCCTGCTCGTCCGGCATTTTCTCCGGCTCCGGCATGGATTCCTCCGCTGCACCCGGGTTTTCCGGAACCGTCGCTGCCTCGTCTGCGGATCCTTTCTCCGGGATCACCAGCGGTTGCGTCCAGTGCGGTTTGAAGACGAACGTGCGCAGCAGCAAAACCGTGAGCAGGATCTGCAAACCGATCACGACGCCGGCAAGCACCAATACGGCGATCCGGTCGCCCTTCGCCATTGCCGGGAGGGCAGACAGCATCAGCGGGAAGGCAAGGGAATAATGCACCGTTGCATTCCGGTTCGCACGTCTGCGCAGGATCAGAAGCAGGATCGCCGCCACTTGCAGCAACGCAATGACGCTCAATAGCAACAGGATCACGAATGCGTCCATCGTTTCCCCCGAGGTCCTGACCTGCAAGACCGCCGACGTTCCGTGCGGCGAAATCCCGGCTTTTGCCTTGGCGCGGACGTAAACGTAGTAAACGGTATCCGGATCCAGATTTTCAAAATCCGGCGAATCCTGCCAGTTTGTGATCGCGTCTTCGTTTTGCACCGGATCCGTCGTCCATGCAAATTCGTAGATCGGTTCCGAATTTCCCATTTCCAACCGGATCACGCCGATCTCTTCGGTGTTGACGCGAACGATCTCTCCGGTCGGCGCGTCCATCCGGGGTGCCAACGAGATCCGCTGCGGATCGCTGTCGGCGGTAGTCTCCCCGTCTCCCATACGCGATATCAAAACGGTGGTGCCGAAGAAATCACTGATTTTTGACGGATTGGGACGCGTTCCGGTAAACGTACCGTCGGAATGATAACGGAAGGCATAACCTGCTCCGTCGTTTGTCGAAATCCTGTAATCTCCGGGCTTGAATCCGGTCAGAATTTCCCGACCGTAATCAATGCCGAGCGACGGGGTCGTTTCTTTCTGCAAAACGACCGCAACATAGGTTTGATTTGCCGCCGGAACGGTCAACGCAACAGAGAGGGAATCGGTATGCGGAATATCTTCTCCGTTCCACTTCACCAGTCTGCCGGGAAATCCGTCTTTCACGGTCAGAACAAATTCCAGCTTGCTCTCAAAATCGAACGTATCCAGCGGATCGTAGGGCGCTCCGTTGACCGTGATCGCCAGGC
>CAMYUQ010000049.1 GCA_947302045.1 uncultured Clostridia bacterium | reverse complement strand
TTTTTTTCTTCCAGTCAAAGGCGCGGCGGATTTTCATGATCTCATCGTAAAAATCGGTCTCTTTTGCGTATTTCCAGAAGTAATCGCAATAGGCAACGTTATCGTATTGCCAGGGCTTGAAGAAATTGTTGTAGTGAATAATATAGGGAACACCGTCGTAATTGCTGTCGATCGCCATTTTGTTCCATCCCTTATCCAGATAGAGGATCTGGTCGCGGCAGAGAACGTTGAGGTAATCCTGATCCGGGCAAACGGTATCGAACGCGTAGGTGTTGAGCAGATAGATAAACTTTTGCTGGATCTGTTGCAGACGGAACTGATCGAGGTTGATCAGCATCACGCCGGAGTTGAAATAGCGTTTGTAAGGGATCCCCATGCCCAGCTCAGGATAACTGCGGTAAAGCGGATTGCTTGCGATGACCGCGTCCGGGATCGCCGCGATCAGGCGGTTTCCGATCGGCTTCTGATACAGATTCGCAATGTCGCCCGTCACCACAATATCGGCGTCCAGATATATTGCCTTGTGATATTGCGGAAACAGGGAAGCGATGAACAGCCGGAAGTAGATGGAGGCGGTATAGTAATCCCGCAAATTCAGTTGCGCCGCGATGGGAGCAACCTCTCGGCTCACATCCACGAACACGATGGATGCGCGGTCGGTTTCCATTGCGCGGATCCGCTCGCAGTCGGCTTTGTTCAACCCGGTGTTCAGAATGTGGATGCGACAGGTATTCTGCTCCGAAAGATTGTCGATCAGCGACCGGATCGAAACGGCAAGAAACGGAATGTAGTTATCGTCGATCGAAAAGAATACGGGAATGGGCTGTTTGGTTTTCATTGCAAAAATACTCCTTTCAATCCGGGAATCCCGGTTTCCGCAAAAGATAGTCGTTCAGGATTTCGTCAAACGCATGCAGGTGCAGTTCGGTGTGAACCGCGTCCACGTTCCACGGTTTGATATTTTTCGTGTAAAAGGGGATCCAGTGGATCGTCATTGAAAAATGACGGATCACGGTGTCCTTTTTCAGCTTGTGCTGTTCGTTGAACCGGCGGGGCAGGATCCGCTTTTTCCGAGCCATCCGGTTCAGGGCTTTTTGATCGGGCAGGAACAGTTTTTTGCCGGCGCAAAGTTCAAGAGCTTTTCGGAAAAGCCCGGTTTTGCGGATCTGATCCAGATCAAGGAGCAAAACGCCGGAATTGATGTAGTTCGGACCGAAGAACCAGCGGCCGTAATAATCCCGCACGGCTCCGTATTCCGCGCCCCGCAGATCCTGCTCATACAGAGCGGATATATCCCTTGCCGCAACGGTATCGGTGTCCAGATAGATGATTCGGGAAGGCATTCCCGCGATCCTGTCGGCGTAGAGCCGCAGAAACATATAGGGCGTGTAACTGTTTTGCTCATTAGGCGCGCCGAGGAGGGTTTCCCGGTAAAGAGCGGTTGCGTCGTAGAGCGTGACCGAACTCTCGGGGTTGACCGCACGGCAGATCTCTTCGAGATAGCGGCGGTGATCTTCCCGAATCGGGCGATACGCCGGATCGATCTCTTGCAGATCCATCGTCAGGAGCCAAACGTCGAGGGGCTTTTTGCAATGCTTTGTGACCGAGAGCAGGGAAATGACCATGCCGTCGAACACGCGGGCGTTCCCGCAGTAGAGGAGCGGAATTTTCATGGGGTTTCACCCTCCGCGCTGTCTTTCTTTATATACCGGATCAGCTCGGCGGTGTTATTCTCCCGCGCACGGCGGCACATGGTTTCATAAACGAGATCCCGCAATTCGATCTCCTGCGCGCGAGGCTGCTTTTCGGGATCCGGATAAAACGGACCGTCCACGAACACGGTCACGCGAGGCGTTTTCCCTCGCCCTTTCTGGAAGGTCGTCGTGGTACAAAAGACCGGTGCGCCGAATCTGATCGGATAGCGGAAAGAAGCGGAGCCAAACCGGCGGATCCCGGTATAATAGGGCCAGATATGCGCCTCGGGGTAGATTTGCACGCTGTGCCCGAGCAGAATTTTCTTTTCCATCGCATTGAGAAATCCGCGCGTGGCGTGCATCTCGGTCGGAACCGGGATCGCGCCTGCCATTTCGATAAACGGACGTGTGAGCGGAACAGCCAGATTGTCGGAGCCGACAACGACGTCGGTTCGCCTCGGGAACGCCGCGAGAGAGGGAATGAAAGCATCCCCTGCCATCAGCGTGTGGTTGCCGTAAACGAAACAGCCGCTCCCTCTTTTGATTTGTCGGAACGCCTGCCGGTTTTCGACCCGCAGATGAAATTTGATCTTGCACCAGAGGTACGCGAAAGGGGTCATGATCCCGCGGTAAAACAAAACCGAAGCAAGTTTCCAAACCGGATTTTTTCTTGCGTACTTGTATTTTCCGTCAACGGGAAACGGCTTGCGCACGATTCCGGAAAACTCGTCGTGCAATTCATCCCGATAGTAGCGAACCGGAATTTTGCGGTCGGTCAGATTCTTTTCGGCAGTCATGGGGAACACTCCTTTCCGGTCAGATTTCGCGCCCGTTTCTCTCGCGCGCAAAGATATTCAAAAACCTCCTTTATTATAAAGGAAAAGAACCGGTAGAGCAACCTACAAATTCGTTCGATTTGTCTATTTTTGGGGAATGCCGTCTCCAAGAACCATAGAAGCGCATTCTACTGTCGGTAGAGCTTCGAAAATGGCTTAAAATAGCCGTTTTTTGGATTTATGGAAAATAAAAAAAGGAACGCCGATTGATTTCAGCGTTCCGGATGATGTAAAAATCTACCGTGCATTCTACTGATCCGAGAGCGGATTTTTGCGTTTTGTCCTCAGATACGGCGGGAACGGATCTGCGCCCAGAGGATGATGGCAGCTTGCATGGGTATTCCGACCAAGAAGAGCATCCAAAGATTCCAGGAATAACCGACCAGCAGTTGCAGGAAAACCGCGGTCAGAAGCGTCCATGACAAGACCGATTCGAAAATGATGGAAAGAATTCGGAAATTCCAGTGAATACTCAATATGGCAACAGCGAGTGCCGAGGCAGGGATCGCCCAGATCAGCGCAAGCCAGTAGCCGCGTTGAATGGCGGGGGACGCCGCGGTAAAGACGAATACCGAAAGTGCGATCAGCCATACAGCGCTCACCGAAAGAAGCATCACGCCGATGCGGAAACCCCGTTCCCGTTTGGGCATATCGAACTGCGATTTGCTCGCGCCCGCGTTTTCTGTGATGAAATAATCAAGCGTGACGCCGAACAATTCGGATAGCTGCGTCAGGACTTTGAGATCGGGAAGCGCGTCTCCGCGTTCCCATTTGGAAACCGACTTATCGGAATAGTTCAGTTTTTCGGCAAGTTCGGCTTGCGTCCATTTTTGTGCTTTGCGCAGTTCCGTCAGGTTCTGCGCAACGATCTCTTCCAAGCGATCCATGATCAATGATTCTCCTTTTCGGATTGCTTTTTGGTTTTATGCTTCCTTTTGGAAATCTTTTTCATTCGTTCTTCGGTAAGCTGTTTCAGCCGTTCCAGATATTCTCGCAGGGAATCGGCGGTGGAACGGTTCTTTTCCTGCAAGGAAAAGACAAACCGCCGGAATCGGTGTCTTTCGGCACGTTCCGAAATGGTCTTTTTGAATTCTTCCAGCCGGATGACGATATGATTTTCTTTTGCAAACTTCCGGATGCGGGTGAGCAAGCGCATCGACCAGAACACATCCACCAGAAGAATTCCGTAATACATCCCCTCCGCAAAAAACAGAAAGGGGTGCGATAGAAACCGGGCGTTCAAGTGAACAAAGAAGGGGTGGATCAAAAAGCAATAAACTCCGCCCAGCAACGTCCAGTACAAACTGAATTCCGGGCAGATCAAACCTTCCACGTTGCCCCATTTTTGGCTGTAATCCCAAAGCTTGACCTTCATGCCGACAATGAAAATTTTCCCGGCGAGATATTCGATTGCCGTCATGGAAATACCGATGAGCAGGATCCTGAAAATCACGCGCAGCGGCTCGTTCGGCAGAAAAGAGAATTGCGGCGAAGCGAGAAGATACAGCAGGCAAAGTCCGAATCCGTACAAAGGCAGGTAAGGCCCCACCAGAAAGCCGGGATTGAGCCACCTTTTTGCGGAGATGAACCGCCTGTATAGCAGTTCCATGATCCAGCCGATGCTGCAACCGACTGAAAATAAAAACGCGAACGTCAAAAAGAAATTCATCGTTTGCTTCTCCCTTCTCGGAATCGGTTGTCATCCGTTTTTCGGGGAAAGAAAAATGCGGAGATCCGAACGGGATCGCCGCATATTTCTCGGTGAACGGTGCGGGCGGGTTATTCCCGGGATCCTTTCACGGTCAACTTATCAGTTTGCGAGAGCGTTCAGCTTTTTCGTGAACTGGCTCTTTTTGTGAGCGGCGGCATTCTTATGAATGATTCCGTAAGCCGCTGCCTGATCCAGTTTCTTAACGGCGGATTTATAAGCCGCCTGAGCCGCTGCCATATCGCCGGATGCCAAAGCCGCTTCGTATTTTTTCATTTCGGTTTTGAGCGCGGAACGGTGCATCTTGTTTTGAAGAGCTTTGGTTTCGATCACCTTCACTCTTTTCTTGGCAGATTTGATGTTCGGCATTTTCGATTTTCACCTCCCTGTAAAGTTTTCACAATCTATGCGTGAAACCCGTCGCCTGAGAGGGTGCGAGCGGTTCTCATCCATATACCGCTCTATTTTACCACAAAATTTTCCGGATTGCAATAGTTTTTTGAAATTTTTTTGAAAACCGCGCACAAACGGTGATCGCAGCCGAAAACGGCGAGAGGAATTTCTTTCCGGGGTGGGGCGAGGCGCATGAAACGGCATGATATGGAAATGATAATTTCGGTAACCGTCCGGGAGCAAAATTTGTAAGTGATAAAAATCAACGAGGCGGCGCAAATTAAAAGAAGCAGTGCATTGATTTTTGCGGCGGAAAGGGAACGGTAACCATTTATGAAAAGAAGATACAGGATTCTTTTGTGCTGTCTTGCGGCGTTTATGATCGCCGGGTTCGCAACGGTGGGCGGCGCGGCGCAAAAGACAGAGGAGCAAGATATGGCAGTGATGAGCGGGAGCCGATGGACGGCGAACGCGGTCGAAACAGTGGGTGCGGGAACGGATGCGGAAAGTCTGCGGGATCTGAAATTGATCCCCGGAGGAATGCCGTTCGGCGTGAAATACCGCACCGAAGGCGTGACGGTGGTTGGCTTTTGCGACGTGGAAAACGCCAAAAGCAAACGCAATCCGGCAATGGAGGCGGGAATTCAATTAAAGGATGTCATCTTGCAGGTCAACGGCAACGACGTCACCTGCGCCGCGGAGCTGACCGATCTGATCGAATCGAGCGGCGGGAAAGAACTGGAAATGAAGTGCAGACGGCAGAATCAGGAACTTTCGATCCGGCTCACGCCTGCGTGGAGCGAGGCGGAATCGCGGTATAAAACCGGCGTCTGGGTGCGGGACACCGGGGCAGGGATCGGGACGGTCACCTTTATTCTGCCGGATAGCGGCACCTTCGCCGGACTCGGACACGGCATCTGCGACAGCGAAACGGGGGCATTGATCCCCATGACGCGCGGAACGGTCTGCGACGTGACGATCAACGCGGTGGTGAAGGGAACGCCGGGACATCCGGGAGAACTGAAAGGATATTTTGATCCCGGAAAAACGGGAGCGCTCCTCGGCAACACGCTCTGCGGCGTCTGGGGCGTCTTTACCGACCTGCCCGACGAACTTTCGGAACCGATCCCGATCGGTCTGCGCGAGGACCTTCACGAGGGGGAAGCCACCATTCTCTGCACGCTCTCGGAGAATCGTGTCAGGTCGTACAAGGTGAATATCTCCGCCATCCAGACCGAGGCGCAGGGACCGAAATGCTTCACGGTCACCGTCACCGATCCGGATCTGCTCGCGCAGACGGGCGGGATCGTGCAGGGAATGTCTGGAAGTCCGATCATTCAGGACGGCAAATTCGTCGGCGCGGTCACGCACGTTCTGATCAACAATCCCACCACCGGCTACGGCATCTTCATCGAGAATATGCTCACGAAACTGCCGGTTCTCGAAGGCGCGCGGGCGTCGTAAAAGGTCGCAACTTTTTTGAAAAAAAGTTGCACAAAAAACTTCCCGGCATTGCCAAAACGAGTTCGTCGAGCGACAGACACAAAAACGTTTTCTGCTGTTCTTTGAAAGAAGGGGAGCGCGAGGGGGAGGAAACTTTCTTGCAAGAAAGTTTCCTCCCCCTCGCGACCTTTTTTTCGTCAATTCTTCAAACTATGAATGGGTGCCGGGATGCGACCGCCGCGGGAGATGAAGCGTTCGGGTGAATAGGGATTGACGGGCATGACGGGAGCCGAGCCGAGCAGTCCGCCGAAATCGACTTTATCGCCGGCTTGTTTACCGTAGGCGGGGATCAGACGCACCGCGGTCGTCTTGGTATTGACGACGCCGATCGAAAGTTCGTCGGCGATGATGCCGTTGATAATTGCCTCGGAGGTGTCGCCCGGGATCGCGATCATATCAAGTCCGACAGAGCAGACGGCGGTCATGGCTTCGAGCTTTTCAAGAGTCAGCGCGCCGCGCTCCGCCGCCGCGATCATGCCGGCGTCCTCGGAAACCGGAATGAACGCGCCCGAAAGTCCGCCAACGTGCGAGGACGCCATCACGCCGCCTTTCTTGACCGCGTCGTTGAGCATTGCGAGCGCGGCGGTGGTTCCGTGCGCGCCGCAGGATTCCAGCCCCATCTCTTCGAGAATGTAGGCGACCGAATCCCCGACGGCAGGCGTCGGCGCGAGGGAGAGATCCACGATCCCGAACGGCACGCCGAGTTCTTTGGAGGCGTCGCTCGCCACGAGCTGACCTACCCGCGTGATCTTGAACGCGGTTTTTTTGATGATATCGGCAAGCGTGGAAAGATTGCAGTCCCCGGCACGGTGGATCGCCGACGCGACCACGCCCGGTCCGCTGACGCCCACGTTGATCGCCGTTTCGGGTTCGCCGATGCCGCAGAACGCCCCCGCCATAAAGGGGTTGTCCTCGGGCACGTTCGCAAAGACCACCAGCTTCGCGCAGCCGATCGAATTCTGCTCGCGCGTGAGATAGGCGGTTTTTTTGATGGTCGCGCCCATGCGCGAGAGGGCGTCCATGTTGATCCCGGCTTTCGTGCTGGCAAGGTTGACCGACGAACAGACGTTGCGCGTCTGGGCAAGCGCTTCGGGGATGACCGAGATCATCCGATCCGCCCCGACGGTCATGCCTTTTTGTACCAGCGCGGAGAAGCCCCCGATGAAGTTGATCCCGAGCGTATCGGCGGCGCGCTGCAAGGTTTGCGCGATCTTGATATATCCCTCGGGCGAACAGTTGCCGCCGATCAGAGAAACCGGCGTGACAGACACCCGTTTGTTCACGATCGGAATGCCGTATTTGATCTCAATATCGTTCCCGACCTGCACCAACCGCTCGGCGCGGGTCGTGATCTTATCGTATATCTTTTCGCAGAGCCGGTTCTCGTCATCGCTGACGCAATCGAAGAGGGAAATTCCCATCGTGATCGTGCGGATATCCAGATTCTCCTCGCGGATCATCTGGATCGTTTCCAAAATATCCTGTGTGTTGAGCATGGTAACCCCCGGTCAGATATGATGCATGGTGCGGAAAATATCTTCGTGCATGGCGTGGATGTCGAGTCCGCGGGATTTGCCGAGCGTGGCAAGTTCTGCGGAAAATTCGGCAAAACCGACGTTCAGTTTTTCGATATTCACGAGCATGATCATGGCGAAATACTCATCGAGCACCGTCTGGGTGATATCCAGAATGTTGGCTCCCGACTTTGCGCAAAGACCAGCGACCTCGGCGATGATGCCGACGGTATCTTTTCCGGTTACGGTGATAACAGCTTTCATTTTTTTGGTTCCTTTCCGGTGTTTTTTACATTATACAATGATCCTTGCGAAAAAGCAAGACCCCTGCAAACAGATTCGTTTTTTTTCTGCAAAAATGTCAAAAAAAGTTTACGATTTGTGCAAAACGGAGAAAACAAAACCTGATTTTTTTCGACAGCATTCAACAGGCATTTTTTGCAAAACCTGTGGAAAACTCTGTGGAAACTGTGTAAAACTCTGTTCCAAAGCCGTTTTGAAACACTCCTTTTTTGAAATGCCTGTGGAAAACCTGCCGAAATGCCTCGGACCGGGAACTCCGGTATTCGTCCGGTTCGGCAATCTTTTTGTCACTTTTGACGAATTTATCTTTTTTCGGTTCGCGGCAACGGTCAGACCCGATCGGGGTGACAGACCAGATAGATCACCTGGAAACGTCCGGACAGTTGAGCGAGGAGCGCTTTTGCCTCGGTGAGATGGTCGACGTCCAAGGTGGAAAACGGATCGTCCAGAAGCAGGAAGGGTTGTTCACCATCCTCAAACAGGGCGTCCACGAGAGAGAGCCGCGCGCAGAGGGAAAACAGGTTCTGCCATCCCCGGCTGTAAAATTCCGTGGATCGCGTTTTTCCGCCATCCCGTACGTTGACCGAGAAATCCGCGCTGACTTCGGATTCGGGACTCTTTTGTTCGGTGAGCAGAGAGAGGTATTCCGCAAACCGTTTCTGCGTTTTGCCGAGATATCTGGAAGAAAGAGAAACGCGCGCCTGCTCCAAAAGCTCGGCTGTCGTTTGAACGGTTTTGAGATTGGCTTCGGCTTTTGCCAGATCCTCTTTGGTGGTTTCGATCGCCTCTTCCAACTCCGGCAGCTGATCGGTCTCTTGACGAAGTCGCTCGATTTGTTGTTTGACCTCCCGGATCTGTTCCTCTTTTTCTTCGACTGCAAGGATCCGGGCGTTCAGATCGGCCTTGCAGGTCTCTGGATCCCGGGGCGGAACGGGAAGGTCGGAGATCGGGTGCGCCGCGGTGTAATCCGAGAGCTCACGTCCGGCTTCCGATACACTCGATTTCGCGCGTATAAAACCGTCGCGCAGGGCTTCCATGCGGCGAAGCTTCTGATCGGGAGATTCCAGAGCCGAGACCCCGGGCGCGCGTGAAAACAAAAGGTCGAGTTCTTGCAGATCCCGGTCTATCGACCGATCCAGTGCTTCAATTTCGGCTTTTCGGTCGGCGATGCTCCGGTTGATCCGGCTCCGCTCTTCGATCCGCTCACGCAAAATGTTCAGGTCGTTTGCAAGGTCGGGCGAGGAGAGCCCGAAGGGTTCCAACCGCTCCGAAATTTGACCGCGCAGGTCGTTGACGGTTTGCGCCTGTTCCCAAATCCGTTTTTCAGCTTCGGTGTTTTCCTGCAGTTCTCTCTGCGCCTGCTCGGCAAGCGAACGCAGTCTGTCAAGCCCTGCCCGCAGAGAGGGAGCGGTGATCCCGTAGGATGAAAGATACGCGCCGACCTGCCGTTCCGATTCTTGCGCACGGGTTGCGGAAATGCGAATCTGCAACGCGGTATTTTTTCTGCGGTGCAGAACCGCGCCGATCGCGACCGACAGGGCAGTCGCCAAAAAGGTTCCGCCGACTGCGTAGAACGGCAGACGGAAATTCGGCAGAAACGCTCCCAGCGCCAGACCGATGCCGCCGACGATCAAAAGGATCACGGAAAGGATCCGCAGGGCAGAACCGGAAGCGGACGCGGCGGGAGTTTGCCGAAGATCTTCGGCAACCCGGAGCAGCTGCTCCTGCCGGTCGAGCTCGGCGCGCGAAGGGATCGGCTTTGCGCCGAAGGGCGCGGATGGGGAAGAGGATTTCCGGTTTTGCAGGACCCGCATCTCGGACTCCGCATCCGACAGGGTATTCATCTGCGCGGCGATCGAACGGTAGGTCGCATCGGGGTCGGGTGCGGCGGCAAGCTGACGGTTCAGCACGGCAAGGCGGGCAAGGTCTGCCAGCTCGTCACGGTTGTCCCGTTCCAGAATCGCGGAATTGCTTGTGATCCGGTTTACGGCACGGCCGGCGTTTTCAAATTCCTCCTGCGACGGAGGATCGCCGCCCAGCTGCGTTTGCAGGTCAGCAAGCTGCTGTTCGGCGTTTTTCTTTCGGGATTGCAGGTTGGCAATCTGATTTGCAATTTCCACCTGTTCTCCCGCCTGCAATGCCTGATCGTATTTTTTTCGCGCCAGGTCGCGCTGCATCCGAAGCGCTTTCAATTCTTCCAAACCCCCGGCAAGTTCCCGTTCCCGCCGGGCAAGCGTCTCTCTCTGGCGCAAGATGCTTTCGCGGGAGCCCTTTTGCTTTGCAAGTTGGCGTGAAAGGTCGGCAACCCGCCCTTTGTTTCCGCTCAGCAGGTAGATCTTGCGGTGTTTATCCAGAATGGAGAGCGCCGTTTTGAGGTTGGCGAGATCGTTTTCGTTTTCGATCACGCCGGTCAGCTTTGCCTGTACGCTTCCGCTCACGGCGGTGAGATCAAGCTCCCGTTCCGAAAGGTAGACGCTGCGCTCAAATCCGTCGGCGTCGATCCCGAAGAGGTCGACCCCGAGATTTTCGGAATAGACCGAAGACTGCATGCCGGTCGAAAGATCCCAGAGCGCAAAGGTATCGTCTGCGGCTTTTGCGCCGAAGGTACGTTCTGCCCGAAAGGTTCCGCGCTCGGTTTCAAAGGTCAGACTGCCGCCGAAGGAACCGCCCTGCCAGGGAGCGTATTTTTTCCGTTCGTTCTGGTCGAGTTTCTTTACGGTGGTAGCGGGAAGACCGTAGAGCATGGCTTTGAGGAAAACGGCAAGCGTGGTTTTTCCCCAGCCGTTTTCATGGCACAGCGTATTCAATCCGCACGAAAAATCAAACCGTTCACCGTGAAATTTTCCGAAGTTTTCGATTTCGGCTCGCAGTAATTTCATAACAGGGTCGGCTCCTCTCCGCACAGCACCTGCAATCCGCAGGCGAGTACACGGTCTTTTTCTTCTTCCGAAAGATCTTCCCGCGCGTAGGTCATGCGAACGAATTCGCCTTTGAGCGAGATATCGTGCGCGTAATCTTCCGGCCGGATCAGGAGTCGGATCTTGTTGGAGATCTTTACAAAAAAGAAACTTTGTTCCAGTTGTTCTTCCAACTGATTGAGATCCAGCGGAACGTCGGTAGGAAGTTTTCCCTCCAAGACCACTTTAACCATGTCTTTCGACGGAATCCCGACAAGCGCGGAATCCACGCGTTCCTCCAGGGCGTTTTGCGTTGCGATCCCGGTCAGATCCACAGAAATTTCATGGAGTGAACGATCTGCAAAAGGAATAAACCGGGAACGGATCTTGCGATCCGGCGTTGTTTCGAGCAGAACGAATCCCGTCTCGCCGCATTCATCAAAACCCCGACCTTCCGGACATCCGGCGTAGCAGGCAATCCCGCGTTCATCGAGCGGATAAGACGAATACGAATGCAGATGACCGAGCGCGAGATAATCGATGTGCTTTTTCCGGTAGGCGCGCAGAGGGATGTTTTCTCCCGAGGCGGTCAGCGCATCGACGATCTGACCGTGCAGCAAAACGATATTCAGATCCTCCGGGCGCAGGGACAGGGTCATGGGATCGGGGCGTTCACATCCCGTCAAGGTCAGATCCCCCAGCCGGTAGGTTTTCCAATCCGAGCCGAAAAGGAAGAGATTTTCGGGTAGGTCGTCGGATGGTTCAAAGCCGGATTCGTCGTGATTTCCGGACAGGTAGTAAAACAAAATTTCCGGGTGTGCGGCAATGGTATTCAAAACGAACCTGCGCGTTTTAACGGTTCCGGTGCCGCGGTCAAAAAGGTCTCCGGCGATCAGGATCGCGGCAACGCCGTTTTCTTTCGCGTAATCGGCGATCCTGGCGAAGGCTCCCAGAATTTCGCTTCGACGGCGGGTTGCTTTTTCGGCCGACATATGGGTTTCCATGCGGGAATCCAGATGCAGGTCGGCACAATGAATGAGCTTCACGGGAATCTCCTTTTCTCGACTGTAAAACTTCAATCTCTATTATAGATGATTTCCGGGAGAAAATCAAGAGCGAAAAGGCAAATTTTTGCTCCGAATGATTGACAAGCGGCGCCTTTTGGGGTATAATAGAACAGGAATCCCGCAAAGCGGGTTTTGGGACGGATTATTCGTCCGGAAAGGAGATCCGAATGGAAGTAACCAAACAAAGTATCATCGGAGACGTGCTCGATTACGAGCCCGAAACCGCCCAGTTCTTTTTTGCGATCGGGATGCACTGTCTGGGTTGCCCCGCGTCGCGCGGAGAATCGATTGAGGACGCCTGCGCCGTGCATGGTACGGACGCGGACGAGCTGATCCGGGAAATCAACCAATTTCTCGCATCCAAAAAATAAAGAACGGCGCAGCGACTTCCGGGCAGGTATTTTTCCTGCCCGCTGTTGTACTTTTCGGAGCAATTTGAAAAACGGAGAAAT
>CAMYUQ010000048.1 GCA_947302045.1 uncultured Clostridia bacterium | reverse complement strand
GCGTAGCGTCCCACCACACAACCTGCTCGGTCATGGTGCAGGAATGCTCGCACGATATCGACAGTTTCGATCTCGAATTCTTGCAGCACGACCTGCTCGACATCATGCGCAAACTCGTTCCCGATTTCAAGGAAGAGCATCAGTATCGCCATCCCGGACCGATCCACGCGCAGTTCGGCAGATACGTCAACGAACCCGGCGACTTTACCAGCATGAACACCGACGGACATCTGCGTTCGGTCTTCTTCGGCAGAAGCGAAACGCTGACGATCAAGGACGGCGAACTCGACGGCGGCGAATTCGCGCATATCTACTTCATCGACTGGGATCAGGTGCGCGCCCGTCACCGTCAGCTGAACGTCACCGTCATGGGAACCACGGGAGAGCTTGAAGAGGACCGCAAGTGGAACAACGGCGAAGTCATCAACACGCTGCATAAGTTCACCGAGGAAGAAAAAGCGTACGACCTGCACTACGATCTGCAACTCAAAAGATAAAAAAGAGGAAAGCACATGAAACTCATTCTTGATACGGCGAATCTCGACGACATCCGCTACTTCAACACCTATTATCCGATTGTCGGCGTAACCACCAATCCCACCATTCTCTCGCGGGAGGGCGGCGACATCGTGGCACATCTGCACGAAATCCGAAAAATCATCGGGGATGAAAAGGAACTGCATATTCAGGTGACCGAAACCGAATACGAAGCGATCGTGAAAGAGGCGAAAATGATCGTCAAAGCGTTCGGCAAAAAGTCTTTCGTCAAGATTCCTGCAACCGATATCGGTCTGCGGGCAACCAAAACGCTTTCGGATGAAGGGATCGGTGTGACCGTGACGGCAGTGTTGAGCGCGGGGCAGGCGTTGCTTGCCGCAAACGCGGGAGCCGCATACGTTGCGCCTTATGTCAGCCGGCTCGAAAACATCTGCGAGAACGGGGTGGAAACGGTAGCGGAGATTCAGCAGATCTTTGACGCCGCCGGATGCGATACCGAAATTCTCGCGGCAAGCTTCAAGACCGCGCGGGAAGTCCTTGAAGTCGCCCTGACGGGTGCCGGCGCGGCAACGGTCGCGGCGGACGTGATGAAGAAACTGCTTTCGCATACCACGACCGATACCTCGATCGCCGGATTTGCCGCCGATTGGGAAAAGGCGTTCGGCAAACGTACGCTCGGCAGTATGCTTTGAATCTTTGCGACTTCTGAATAAGAGGATTGAACCCATGAAATGCAAGGATCCCATCGGCAGGTATATTGAAAACAGCATCGGCGAATTGCACGAGCTGTTGGCGGCGCTGGTTCGGATCCCGGCACCGTCCCACCATGAAGAAGCCCGTGCGGCCTTCTGCAAAAGCTGGTTGGAAGCGCAGGGAGCAACGGGTGTTTATCTCGATGAAGCAAACAACTGCGTCTACCCGATCAACTGCGAAGGACGGGACGATCTTGTGGTTTTCGCGGCACATACCGACACCGTTTTCCCGGATTTAGAGCCATTTGAGCTGAAAAGCGACGGCAAACGGTTCTATGCGCCCGGCGTCGGAGACGACACCGCCTGCCTCGCCGTTCTGCTTATGATCGCAAAGTTTTTTCTGCAAAGCGGAAGGAAGCCGTCGTGCGGTATTCTGATCGTGGCAAACGCCTGCGAAGAGGGACTTGGAAATCTCAAAGGCGTCCGGCAGATCATGAAAGATTACGCGGGGCGTGTTCGCAAATTTTATACTTTTGACGGAACCTATGACGAACTTGTATGTAAGTGCGTCGGATCCCACCGGTATGAGGTCGAATGCAAAACGGTGGGAGGGCATTCCTTCTCCGCGTTCGGAAATCCGAATGCCATCGCGGAATTGGCGGAGGTCATTTCCAAGCTGTACCGGGTGGCTCTTCCACAAAAAGAAGGAGCCCGCACGACCTACAACGTCGGCATGATCGAGGGCGGAACGTCGGTCAACGCCATTGCGCAGTCGGCGAAGATGCTGTATGAATACCGTTCGGACAACGCCGAATGTCTGAGCGATATGAAAGCGCAATTCGAAGAGATCATAGAGCAGGCGAACCGGAGCGGGGTGGCAAAATTCGAGGTCCGCACGATCGGAGTCCGTCCCTGCGAAGGGGAAGTGGATCCGGTTGTCTTGCGGGAAATGATCGAAGACGCCGTTGCGGTATGCGAAGCCTGCTCGAACATTCCGTGCAAGCAGGAATCCGGTTCCACCGATTGCAACGTTCCCATGTCCCTCGGCATCCCGTCGGTTTGCGTGGGGCTGTATCTCGGCCACGGTGCGCATACGCGGGAGGAGTTTCTGGAAATCGACAGTCTGCCTGTCGGGATGCACATTTGTTTTCAGATCATGCAGAAGTTTTTTCTGTAAAACGAGAACAGACGTTTTTGAAAACGAAAGGCAGAAGAGAATGATCGGAGCAGGGAGAAAACGTTTCTGCCGCCGGTCGACCAACACATATTTGAAAATATTTTACGGGGAGAAAAGAAGATGGAAAAAGTGAGATTCGGAATTATCGGGGTCGGGAATATGGGGTCCGCCCATGCCAAGAATTTTCTGGCAGGGAAGGTGGAAAACGGTGTTCTGACCGCCGTTTGTGATCAAAAACAGGTAAAAATGGACGCGATCGCGGCAATCGAAGGCGGAGAAAAGGTGGCGCAGTTCACCGATTACAAAAAAATGCTTGCGAGCGGACTTTGCGATGCGGTCATCGTTGCCGTTCCGCACTATTTCCATCCGCAACTCTCGATCGACGCTCTGCGCGCGGGTCTGCACGTGATCTGCGAAAAACCGGCAGGCGTTTATACCAAGCAGGTCAAGGAAATGAACGAGGTTGCCAAAGCGAGCGGCAAACTGTTCACCATGATGTTCAACCAGAGAACCAACTGCGTCTACCGCAAGATGCGCGAGATGGTCATGGACGGCACGCTGGGCGAGATCAAACGGATCAACTGGATCATCACGACATGGTACCGCTCCCAGAGTTACTACGATTCGGGCGACTGGCGCGCGACGTGGAGAGGAGAAGGCGGCGGCGTGCTGTTCAATCAGTGTCCGCATCAGCTCGACTTGCTCCAATGGATCACCGGCATGATGCCCGAGCGGGTGCGCGCGTTCTGCCATTTCGGCAAGTGGCACGATATTGAGGTCGAAGACGACGTTACCGCCTATTTGGAATTCCCGAACGGCGCGACCGGCGTGTTCGTAACCTCCACCGGAGATACTCCCGGCACGAACCGCTTTGAGATCCTCGGCAACAACGGAAAACTCGTTTGCGAGAACATCAGCAAGCATGAGGATAAACTGACTTTCACCAAACTCGCAACCCCCGAACGCGAATTCAACAAGACCTATCAGGGCGGATTCGGCGAACCGGAGAAAGAAGTGATCGAGATCGAAACCGACGGAGAAAATCCGCAGCATCTCGGGATTCTCAACAATTTCGCAAACGCAATTCTCGGGATCGAACCGCTGTTTGTTGACGGCACGGAGGGCTTGCGCGGCGTGGAACTGATGGATTCGATGTTGCTCTCCACGTGGCTGGATCATGCGGTGACGCTTCCGATTGACGACGATCTGTATCTGGCGGAGCTCAACAAGCGGATCGCAACAGGCCGCCGCAAAGAGGGCGTAGATATCGTACTGAATACGGAAGGAACCTATCGTTAAAACATGGCACGTTCTGAAAAAGATCTGTTTCGCGTCGCCCTGGTCGGTTGCGGCGTGATCTCGCCGGTCCATATCAGAGCCATTCTCAAAGCGGGGCAGAAAATCGTCGCGCTCTGCGACGTGATCCCCGAACGGGCAAAGAAACTTGCCGAGGAGAACCGGCTCCCGAACGCGGCGCTTTTCACCGACTATGAAAAAATGCTGGACGACGTACGTCCGGATATCGTGCATATCTGCACGCCGCACGATCTGCACGCGCCGATGACGGTTGCCGCACTGAACCGCGGGATCCACGTGCTTTGCGAAAAGCCGTTGGCGATTTCGGAGGAGCAGCTTGTCCGGATTCTCGCGGCGGAACAAAAAAGCCCCGCAAAACTCGGCGTATGCCATCAGAACCGGTATGAGCCGAATATGCGGAAACTGAAAGAGACCGTGGAGGAACCGCCGCTCGGCGGCTATGCGAACGTCGTTTGGAAACGGGATGCGAATTACTATGCGTCGGGCGCGTGGCGCGGAACACGGGCGCACGAGGGCGGCGGAGTCCTTATCAATCAGGCGCTTCACACGATGGATCTCATGCAGTGGATCCTCGGAATGCCGAAAAAAGTCACGGCGCATCTGTCAAACGATTTCCACCGGGGGCAAATCGAAGTAGAAGATACGGCGGTTTGTACCTTTGAGGGAGAGGACGGCGTCCGTTGGCAATTTTTCGCAACGACGGCAGGCACGGCGGATTTTCCGATCCAGATCAGCATCCGGCTCGCGTCGGGCGAGCTGGTGGAAGTCCAGCCGCACCAGTTTACGGTCGACCATGCGCTTCTTTCCGGCGGAGATGACGCCGGAGAGGGAAAATGGGTCTGGGGGTGCGGACACAGCGAGCTGATTGCGGATTTTTACGATTGCATCAGAACCGGGCGACCGTTTTCTTTGAACGGCCGGGAGGGCGCGAAGGTGATTCGGCTGATCCTTGCCGCTTACCGCTCGGAAAATCAAAGCGTTCCGATTACCGAATAGGAGGAAAAACCGATGAAAATGACCTTTCGATGGTATGGAGAGGGAGATTGTATTCCGCTCTCATACATCCGTCAGATCCCGGCGGTAGAGGGAGTCGTGACCGCGGTCTACGACACCCCGGTCGGGGAAGTCTGGGAAATGGAAAAGATCCTGCGGCTCAAATCCCTTTGCGAGAAAGAAAATCTCACCTTTGAAGTGATTGAAAGCGTGCCGGTGCACGAGGACATCAAGCTCGGCAAACCTACGCGCGACCGCTATATTGCCAACTACGCCGAAACCATCCGCAATCTCGGGAGAGCCGGCGTCAAATGTATCTGCTATAACTTCATGCCGGTGTTCGACTGGCTGCGCACCAATCTGCATACGCCCTCGCCCGACGGCTCGAACGCGCTTTCCTACAATCACGAGGAACTGATGCGTCTTGATCCGCACGACCTGCATCTGCCGGGCTGGGACGAAAGCTACACCCCCGATGAGCTGCGCGGACTGCTCGACGCCTATCACGGCATGACACACGAAAGATTGTTTGAAAATCTCGTGTATTTTCTGAAAGGGATCATGCCTGCCTGCCGGGAGACCGGGATCAACATGGCGATCCATCCGGACGATCCGCCGTGGGATATGTTCGGTCTGCCCCGCATCGTAACGGGCATGGAATCTTATCGCAAAATGTTTGCCGCCGTGCCGGATATGCAGAACGGCATCACCTTCTGTACCGGATCGCTCGGCGCGGGAAGAGAAAACAACCTCGTGAAAATGGCGGGCGAACTTGCTCCGCGCATCCATTTCGCGCATCTGCGGCAGATCACTTTTGCGGGAGACCACGATTTCTGCGAATCGGGACACATGACAGAAACCGGGTCGCTCGATATGTACGGGATCGTCAAAGCGCTTGTGCAAAACGGATTCGACGGATACGTCCGTCCGGATCACGGCAGAAATATCTGGGGCGAGGACGGGAAACCCGGCTACGGTCTTTATGACCGTGCGCTCGGAGCAATGTATCTTGCCGGGCTTTTTGAAGCAGTTGAAAAGGAGGAGAAAAAAGGATGAAACTTCCGTTTCAGATCGACCTGACCGGGAAAGTTGCGGTCGTCACAGGTGCTGGCGGCGTTCTGATGAGCGCGTTCGCCGAGGCACTCGCTGCGTGCGGCGCGAAGGTCGCGCTGCTCGACATCAACGAGGCGGCGGCAAAGGCAGTCGCCGAAAAGATCGGCGTAAATGCGATCGCCGTTCCCACCAACTGTCTGGATAAACAGAGCATCGAGGCGGCATACAAAACAGTAACCGCAAAATTCGGAAAGGTTGATATTCTCATCAACGGCGCGGGCGGAAACAACCCGAGAGCCACGAGCGACAACGAGACCATGACGCCCGACCTTGCCGGAGCGAAAACTTTCTTTGATCTCGAAGAGAGCGGACTGAAATTTGTGTTTGATCTCAACGTGACCTCTGCGTTCCTCGTGACGCAGGTCTTTGCGAAAGATATGGTGAAAACGGGAGGGAACATCATCAACATTTCCTCGATGAACGCCTTCCGTCCGCTCACCAAGATCCCGGCGTATAGCGCGGCGAAGGCGGGCATTTCCAACTTCACGCAGTGGCTTGCCGTGCATTTCGCGCCCTGCGGCATCCGCGTCAACGCGATCGCACCCGGATTTTTTGTCACCAACCAGAATCGCGGGCTTCTCTTCCGCGAGGACGGCACGCCCACGCCGCGCACCGATAAAATTCTGGCGGCAACGCCGCAGAAGCGGTTCGGAGAAGTGGACGATCTGATCGGCACGTTGCTCTGGCTTGCCGACGACGGCGCCAGCGGATTCGTCACCGGAACGATCATCCCGGTCGACGGCGGCTTCAACGCATACAGCGGTGTCTGACCGAACGCGATTTATGAATGCAATTTTTGCAAACGATCCCCGTTTCTGCGGCGCAACCGATGCGGAAACGATCCGGAACGCCGTAGACTATGCGGAAAAACACCGTGTTGAAAAGGTCGTGATCCCAAAGGAGAATCCCCGAACGGGCGGATCTCTTTGGGAGATCGACTCTGCGATCCTGCTCCCCGATGATCTGACGGTGGAACTGGACGGTGCGCATCTGCGCCTGGCGGACGGGGTGCGGGATAACATTTTTCGCAACCGGAACTGCGGCTCGGAGATCGGGAAGACGGTCGAGGGTGAACAACGGAATATCCGTCTGATCGGAAAAAACGGAGCGATCCTCGACGGCGGCAACCCGAACGGAATGTCCGAGCGCCTTTGCCGGGAGCATCCCGAAGAATATCCGTCCATGAAGGTCAATCTGCTGGTTTGGTTTTTCAACGTGCGGGATTTTTCGGTGGAAGGGTTCCGCGTCATCAACACCCGTTGGTGGGGAATGTGCTTTCATTTCTGCCGCCGCGGTGTTCTCGCCGAAATTCGTTTTGAAGTAGACGCCTCTCTGCGCAACCGGGACGGCATTGACATCCGGCTCGGATGCGAGGATATTACCGTTCGGGAAATTTCCGGGATGACCGGCGACGATACGATTGCGCTGACGGCGCTTGATGATACCGACTTGCGCGGCGAGGTCATGCAGGTGAGGGGAAAGCACGCCGACATCCGAAATATTTCGATCCGGAAAATTCGCGCCGCTTCCTGCGGATGCGCCCTGATCCGGCTGCTCAACGCGGATGGTCACGCCATCCGGAATATCACAGTGGAGGACGTAGAGGATACCGGTGAGGTAATTTCTTCTGCGGCGATCCGGTTCGGTGAAAATCATACGCGGTATGTGGACCGTCAGGTCCGGCAAATGGGAGAATTTTCGGATGTTTCGATCTCGGACGTGACAACGTCGGCACAGTATGCGCTCTCCTTTGCAGAGCCGACCTGCCGCGTGACGGTGCGGAATATCCGTGCGGTCGGGGGGTGTTCGATCCTCGCCCGGTTCTGCGCCAACTTTGTTGCAAAAGACGTTACCTTGCGCGAATTGTCTATGGAAACCGACGGCGAGGCGGACTGCGTTTTTGACGTGCAAGACGGGGCTCTCCTCGACGGTTGCCGGATTGCCGGCGTCAGTGTCGGTCGCGTGAAATATCTTTTCCGGGAGCGGGAGATCCCGGTTTCCGGATGGAATTTCCTGCGGAAGGAACCGGCGGCTTTCTCCGCCGATCCGCCGTCATTGCCCTCTGCCTACGGGCGGTATGTGAAAAAATAAGCTCTGTCGATTCATAGAGCAGACCGGGCAGGTGCAAAAGCACCTGCCCGGTCTGTTTTGTCATTTTCAATGGCCGAACTCGGCAAGTTCAAGCCCGGGATTGTCTTCCACCGTGTGGGAAACCTGCCATTCGCTGTTGAACAGCAGAAAATCATTGCCCCGGAAATCCTGCACCCATTTCACGCCGAAGAGATGGAGCTTTGAGGGATCGGCATTCACGACCCGGCGAATATACTGATAGGGTTGCGGATATTGCCGATAAGTCACGCCGTATTCCGACTGCATCCGGGATTCCAACACGTCGAACTGCAAAGTTCCAACCACACCGACGTAGACCCGTTCCAGACCGCCGCCCGGTTCGGTGAAGATGCGGATCGCACCCTCCTGCGCGATCTGGTTCATCCCTTTCGCGAACTGTTTGCGTTTCATGCTGTCGGTCTGCTCCACGAGAATGAAACATTCGGGAGCAAAAGTGGGAATCCCTTCAAAGCAAACCTTGTGGGTTTTCTCGCAAACGGTATCGCCGATCGAGAAGATCCCCGGATCGAATACGCCAATGATGTCGCCTGCATACGCCTCGGTGATCCCGGCTCGCTCTGCCGCCATCATCTGCTGCGGCTGCGAAAGTTTGAGTTCTTTTCCGCCCTGCACGTGGTAGTATTCGGCGTCACGCTCAAATTTGCCCGAAACGATCCGCAAAAACGCGATCCGGTCGCGGTGCGCCTTGTTCATATTGGCTTGGATCTTGAAAACGAACGCCGAAAAATCGGGGGAGAAGGGGTCCACCACCTCGTCCTCGGTCGTGCGGGGCAGGGGAGGCGTCGTCAGTTCGAGAAAATGTTCGAGGAAGAATTCCACGCCGAAGTTGTTCAGAGCCGATCCGAAAAAGACCGGAGAAAGCTTGCCCGCCCGCACCTTTTCGATTTCAAAGTCAAAGCTTGCGCCGTCCAGAAGCTCCACCTGCTCGGTCAGCTCCGCCCGGGCATAGGGACCGATCAGGGAATCGAGCTTTTCGACGTCGGCTATATCGCAGTCGATCGAGGCGAGACGGTCGCGCCCGCGATGGGAATCGCCGAAAGCGAGAATTTTCCTGCCCTCGCGGTCGTAAACGCCCTTGAAGCCGACGCCGCAGCCGATCGGCCAGTTCATCGGATAAGTCCCGATCCCGAATTCCTTTTCAAGCTCGTCGAGCAGGTCAAAGGGGTCGCGCGCCTCGTGGTCGAGTTTGTTGATAAAAGTAAAGATCGGAATATGCCGCATTGCGCAAACGTGGAAGAGCTTGCGGGTCTGCGGTTCTATCCCTTTCGCGGCGTCGATCACCATCACGGCGCTGTCGGCGGCCATGAGGGTACGGTAGGTGTCCTCCGAGAAGTCCTGGTGCCCGGGGGTATCGAGGATATTGATGCAATAGCCGTCGTATTCAAACTGCATGACCGAGGAAGTTACGGAAATGCCGCGCTGCTTCTCCAGTTCCATCCAGTCCGAAACGGCATGACGGTCGGATGACTTGCCCTTGACCGATCCGGCAGTCTGAATGGCACCGCCGTAAAGCAGGAATTTTTCGGTCAGCGTTGTTTTTCCGGCGTCGGGGTGTGAAATAATGGCAAAGGTCCTGCGCCGCCGGATCTCCTGTTCGATCTGATTCACTTGATTGCTCCTCTGATAAATATTTCCATTCTATTATAACGGCAAACGCACCCGATTGCAAGAGCTTTTTGAAAAAAGGCGGGAATTCTTCCGCTTTGCGAGAAACACTTGTACAAAAAATCTTTTTGTGATATAATAATGAAGCTGAAATCAAACGTATCGAAAGGGAAAGACCATGAACGAAGAAAAGCGAGCGGGGCAGGAAACTCCCGCGCCTATCGGCGATCCGAGGGCAGGAAAGAAACGGATCCTGCGCGACGGACTGCTCCATTATCTGCACGCTCTGAAATATTTTTTCACGCCGATCGGTTCGCTCGCGATCGGGATCGCGCTGGGCTTTTCGCAACTGCTCTCGGGTGCGGTCACGGCTATTTCGAAATTGGCGCACCGCCTGACCGAAATATCCGAGTTCGCCTCGGTCGACCTTCTGCCGATCCGGAGCCGCCTGACCGACGTGATCGGCACGCTGAAATGGGATCAGCCGATCGACGCTTTGCAAACGGCGTTCACCACCGAATGGCTCAAAGAGGCGTGGGAGCAGAGCATCGCAACCTGCGACGGATTGACCGATCCGGTCAGGAGAGAGATTGGAGAAGCCGTTGGCGTATGCGCCGCGCACCTGACCAATCGGATGTATTTATTCGTCCTTTTCGGCTGGCTCGGTCTGGTCGTCGGTTATCTCATTACAAGATGGCAGATCCGGCGCATTCTCGCCCGACGCGCATTCTGGAAAATGCTGATGATCGTGGCAGTCAACGCGCTGATCAACGCGACCGTAGTTGCTTTTTGCACCTGGATGTTGACGCGGTCGGGCGCAAACGCGGCGATCTCGCTTTTGGTTTCCTTGATTCTCTGGGAGTTTATCTCGCTGTTTGAGGCGTATCTCGTCCACGGATGGAAAAAGGTCAAATTCCGAAAAGCGGTCAATTTCAAAACGGTCGGCTGGCTTCTGCTTGCAAATCTGCTGATCTTCCTGATCGCGCTCGGGATCGCCGGGCTGATCTCCCTGATGACAAACAAAATGGTCGGCATTTTCGTCGGGATCGCGACCGTTGAGATCGCCTATATCGTGAGCAACCTCAATGCCGAAGCGTACGTCAAAGGTCTTGCGGCGGAATCGCTCCCGGCAGAGGCGATAGAGGAAAATCTCCCGTCATAAGTTAAAAAAGACAGGATCTTAGAATCGGGATCCTGTCTTTTCCGCTTTCAGATGGCAGCCAGCTTCAAAAATTTTGCATCGTTCATCTGCTCGTTGGTCAGATACGTTCCGTTATGGAACAGGGCGTAGGTGGTGATCGGCGTCGGGGCATTCTGCGCGGCGGCTTTGGTTTGCAGATGGATCGCCTCAAACGGGATGCCGTGCTCCTTCGCGGTCTGCTCCACGATCGGAACGTACTTTGCGTTGAACGGACATTGATCGGTGTAATAGAGCACGTAGCCGTCCTTCTCGATCCGGGGATGCTTTGCGCATTCTTTGAACTGCGGCTTTGCGGCATCTTTTGCAAAGGGCAGATACCAGAGCTGGATGCCGTTGTCTGCCTCATCACAAACAGAAAACCCTTTGTAGGTCAGATACTTCGGGTCTGCCAGAAAGGGCTTTTTCTTTGCCGCGGCAAGGATGCAAAGTCCTTTTTTTCCTTTTCTTTTACTATCATTAATACATTCGTTGAGCAGATCGCTGGAATACCCGTGCCCCTTGAAAGAACCGGAGACCCAGAGGCAGTCGATGTAGATATAGCCGTCCGCGTCAAGCGGATTCCACGCGTTTTCTGCGGGGATGTATTCAATGAAGCATTTCCCGCGCTCCGCGCTTTTGAGAAAGACCAGACCCTCTGCAAACCGGTCGGCGAGCCATGCTTTTTTGGATGCCACTTGTATGTCCTTGTTGTTGGAGATCGCACAGCAAATATGCTCGGCTTCAAGATTTTCGTTTGTGACCCTGACGTATTCCATAAAATGCCCTCGCTTTTTTGTTTATCGGATTTATTATACCATGAGAAAAATGAAAAATCAACAGTGGAATCGCTTTTTTCAAAAAAACAGCGGAGTTGCAAATTCCGGTATTCCGCGTGATAAAAAATATTGACTTCGCAGGGAAAATGTCGTATAATGGGAGCAGAAAAAGTTCCGCGGAGGGCTATATGAAACGAAACAACTATCAGACGGACGTGGCATTGCTTTCGGTCACAACGACAGAATTCAGAGCGGTGATGCATTTTCACGAATGGAAGGCCAAGACTTTTACAGGCGACGATCAGATCTACGACGTTGCAGAATTTGAACGGGACGGGAAAACCCGGACGCTGGTACACGCTAAAATCGGCGAAATGGGAATGACCGCCGCCGCGGCGACCGCGATGAAAGTGATTTTTCTGTTCCGTCCGCGGTATCTCATCATGGTTGGGATTGCGGCAGGGGTCGTGAAGGACGAGCTGGAAGATCAGCGGTACGGTGACGTCATTGTGCCGGACGTGATCTGGAACTATTCGGCAGGAAAGTTCGTCAGCCCGGAGATGGCGACGATCCAGTATGGGAATATGGGATTTCTTCCGCGCTCCACCTCCGAGAATATTCCGGAAGATATTTTGCCGTATTTGCGCCGTGCGGCGGCGTCCGAGGAAAATCCCTGTCATATTTATATCGGACCGATGGCGTGCGGCAGTACGGTGGTCGCCAACCGTGAGCTTCTGGAAAAGCAGATCTATACGCAATATCAGCATACGGCAGGGCTTGATATGGAGTCCTACGCCGTGGTCTACGCCGCCAATCATGCTAACGACCCGCGGCCGACGCCGATCATAGCGAAAAGCGTTTGCGACTTTGCCGACAGCAAAAAGACGGACGACTATCAGCGCGTTGCCGCCTATTCAAGTTGCGAATTCGCCAAGTTTTTATA
>CAMYUQ010000047.1 GCA_947302045.1 uncultured Clostridia bacterium | reverse complement strand
CTCCGCTCGAGGCCGCCAGTATGGGGATCGATCTCAAACCGGACGAGACTGCCTATCGCTGCAACGTTGTGACCCTTTCGGACAACGGCGAAGATTACGACGATAAGATCATCCTCGATCACAGTGCCGACGAGATCACGACGGCGGAGGCGAACGAGCTGATCAAGAGTATGCAGGAAAAATTCGGGAACGAGAACAGAACCTTCTACACCGGCGTCAGTTACCGTCACTGCCTTGTGATGAAGAACGGAGATGAAACTTATCCTTTCATGCGTCCGCACGATATCCTCGGCAAGCGGATCGGAGAATATCTCCCGAAAGCCGAAAACGGCGGCGCGGAATTTTATCGGCTGATGCGGGAAAGCTTCGATCTGCTCAACCATCACCCGGTCAACGAAGCGCGCCGCGCCCGCGGTCTCAAACCCGCCAACTCTGTCTGGTTCTGGAGCCCCGGAAAAAAGCCGCAGCTGCCCAACTTCAAGGAAAAATGGAATCTGAACGCCTCGGTGATTTCGGCGGTCGACCTGATCAAAGGGATCGCCATCTGCGCCGGGATGAAATCCATCGACGTGGAGGGCGCGACCGGAAACGTTCACACCAACTATAAAGGGAAGGCGGACGCCGCGATCGGCGCTTTTCGAAGCGGCTCGGACTACGTTTATATCCACGTGGAAGCGCCCGACGAATGCGGTCACCGCGCCGAGCTCGAAAATAAGGTGCTCTCGGTTGAGAAAATCGACTCCGAAATTCTGAAACCGGTCTATGACTATCTCGTCTCAACAGGCGAGCCATTCCGCATCATGATCCTGCCCGATCACCCGACGCCGATCCGTTTGCGGACGCATACTTCCCTACCGGTTCCATTCCTGATCTATGATTCCGAGAAGAAATTTGACGGCGTTTCGCACTTCTGCGAGGAAACGGCGAAAGCGACCGGCTTCTATCTGCCGCAGGGGCACAAATTGATGAACCTGCTTCTTTCCCCGAATCAGGCAAACATTTGATTATCATCTTTCCGATAGAAAGGATTTCAGAATCACATGGATGAGAAAAAAGCGGTCGATAACCGGAACGTTTCCCGCGGAGTCGCTTCGGTGCTGTTTGATTACGTGGAAATCTTCGCATGGTCGCTGTTTGCGGTCATACTGATTTTCTCTTTCGCGCTCCGGATCTGCCGCGTGGACGGTGAATCCATGGTGAACACCCTGCAAAACAATGAAAAATTGCTGGTTTCGAGCGTTTTCTATACGCCCGAGCAGAACGATATTGTCGTTTTTCACCTGACCAATGAAAAAGCCGGTATGGAAAAGACGCTGGTCAAACGCGTGATCGCCGTCGGCGGGCAGGAAGTGGTGATCGACACCCGAACCGGAATCATTACCGTGGACGGAACGGAATACGCCGAAGATCCGTTCTACGGGAATGCCTACCGAACGAACGGGCTGTTTTACAACGGATACGACAGCTCCACCGGGATCTTCCGCGCCACCGTACCCGAAGGATGCGTATTCGTCATGGGAGATAACCGGAACAATTCCAAAGACAGCCGGAATCCGGACGTCGGATTTGTGGACGAACGGTGTATTCTCGGCAAAGTGATCCTGCGGTTCAGTCCCTTCACCTGGCTGGGATAAGGAGTTTACGATATGCCGAGTGAGATCATCCAATGGTTTCCGGGCCACATGGCGAAAACGCGCCGGATGGTTTCCGAGAATCTTTCCAACGTGGATCTGGTTCTCGAAATTCTAGACGCGCGCATCCCGGAAAGCTCCCGCAACCCCGAGATTGGTAAACTGACCGAAGGAAAACCGCGTCTGATCCTTCTCAACAAGGCAACGCTTGCCGATCCGGTTCAAAACAAACGGTGGCAAAAGGCGCTGGAACAGGATTCGGTCGCCTGCATCCTGACCGACTGCGTCAGCGGAGACGGGTTGAATCAGCTTGCTCCCGCGATCCGATCCCTGATGTCTGAAAAATTGAAGAAATACGCCGAGAAAGGCATGGCAGGGCGAAAGCTCCGCGCCATGGTGCTCGGAATCCCGAACGTGGGTAAATCCTCTCTGATCAACCGCCTTTCGGGAAATAAAAAAGCCAAAGTTGAAGACCGCCCGGGCGTGACGCGCGAAAAGCAATGGGTAACGACCGGGATCGGCGTGGATCTTTTGGATATGCCCGGCATCCTCTGGCCGAAATTCGAGGAACGGCGCATCGGGGAAAATCTGGCGCTCACCGGCGCGATCAAAGACGATATTCTCGATACCGAAACACTTGCCGTCATTCTCTGCGGTCGGCTTCGGAAATCCTATCCCGATCTGCTTGCGGCGCGCTATAAGCTTTCCGAAATTCCCGAGGCCTGCTCGGACGGCGAGCTGTTTGAAATGATCGGGCGGAAACGCGGATTCCTCGCATCGGGCGGAGAGATCAATGCCGAGCGAACCGCTTCGGTTCTGCTCGACGAATTCCGCGGCTGTAAGATCGGCCGGATCACGCTCGATACCATCGGGGGATGACTATGCTGGAACAAACGATTGAAAAGGAACTTCACGAAAAGGGCTACCAGGCCGTTTGCGGCGTGGACGAAGCCGGTCGGGGCCCTTTATGCGGTCCGGTCGTCGCCGCCGCCTGTATTCTGCCGGAGGGACTTGTCATCGAGGGACTGAACGATTCCAAAAAGCTCACCGAAAAGCGGCGCGAACTGCTATTCGATGCCATCAAAGAAAAGGCGCTTGCCTGGTCGATCGCCGAAGCGAGCGTGGAAGAGATCGACACGCTGAATATTCTGGAAGCCGACCTGCTCGCCATGCGGCGTGCTATTGCAGGGCTTTCGATCCCTGCCGATTTTGCCCTGATCGACGGAAATATCGCGCGGGATTTCCCGATCCCGGCGCGCGCGGTGATTCACGGGGACGCCATTTGCCCCAGCATTGCCGCCGCCTCGATCCTTGCGAAAGTAACGAGGGATCGGCGCTGTATCGAGCTGGATCGCGCCTATCCGCAATACGGGATCGCACAGCACAAGGGCTACGGCACAAAAGCGCATATGGATGCGCTCCGTACCTTTGGACCGTCTCCGATCCACCGTAAAAAATTCATTCGTTTTCTGGATGATAAGACATGAAGTACCGGACAGCAAAAGAGATCGGCGATTACGGCGAGCGGATAGCCGCGCGCTATCTGCTTCGGCACGGGTATCTCCCGATCAAGCGGAATTACCGTTCCGGAAAATATGAAATCGATCTGATCGCGGTTCGCCTCTCGGTGATCGCGTTCGTAGAAGTGAAAACACGCACCTACCGAAACGGTCAAGCCGACGATTCCCTGCCGCCCTCTGCCGCCGTGAACCGCGATAAGATCCGGTTTACGCGTGCGGCGGCAAACGCCTACCTGCGGGAACATCCGACAAAAAAGAAGCCGCGTATGGACGTTCTGGAAGTATGGCTCTCTCCCTCAGAGAACGGGAAAAAGCCGAGCGTTCTGCGCATCCATCATATCCCTTCCGCTTATTGATCCGGCAAAACGGAGGTTCTATGCCGTTTCCCTTAATTGATCTTCACTGTGATACCGCGACCGAACTGTTCCGGACAAAACAGTCTCTGACCGAAAATCGACTTGCCGTCTCGCTCAGGGGGGCTTCGGTTTTTCCATCCTATCTGCAAGTGATGGCATTCTTCACCGCTCCGGAACTGAGCGATGAGGACGGATGGGAGCGATTCCTTTCGGTACGCGCCGATCTGTTGCGCGATCCGGCCGTGACGGAGGGGCGTGCAAAATGCCTGACAGCACTCGGAGAGGAACTTCCTCTCGTTTCTCTGCTCTTTTCCATCGAGGACGCGCGGATCTTCGCCGGGCGGATCGAACGGGTTGAGGAAGCTTATGCGCTCGGGATCCGGATTCTGACCCCTCTTTGGAGCGGCGTGACCTGCATCGGCGGTTCACACAATACCGCCGAGGGCTTGACCGATTTCGGCAAATCGGTCATCCGGAAAGCACTCGAGCTCGGCATGATCCCCGATATTTCTCACGCTTCGGTCCGCTCGGCGGACGAGATATTTGCCATGGCGGAAGAATCAAATCTTCCCGTCATCGCATCCCATTCCAACGCGGCGGCGGTCTGTCCCGTTTCCCGGAATCTCGATGACCGGCAAATAGAAAAAATTCTCTCATCCGGCGGGATCATCGGACTGAATCTATACGTAAAATTCCTCGCGCAAAAAAATAACGTCACGTCAAAAGACGTCATTCCCCATATTGAGCATTTCCTTTCGCTTGGAGCATCCGACGCGCTCTGCCTCGGATGCGATATGGACGGTGCGGAATTGCCGAATGACCTGCAAACCGTCGGTGAATTGCAAATTCTCGCTGAGCAATTGCTCTCCCGGAACTACCCGGAAACGCTTGTGAGAAAGATTTTTTATGAAAACGCAAAATCGTTCCTGCGGCGTAATCTGCCGCTTTGAACTATTTGATACCATTACCCTTTCAGAGGAGGTCTGAACCCATGAATTTCAAAAGTACCCGCGGAACCGGAGCAACCGTTTCCGCCGCGCAGGCGATCAAACAGGGGCTTGCCGACGACGGAGGACTTTACGTTCCCGAATCGCTCCCGGTCCTGACAGACGCGGATTTTACCGAACTCTGTCTGCAATCCTATGCCGAGCGGGCGGCAAAAATCCTCGGAATGTTCCTCACCGATTATACTGAGGAGGAACTGCTGCGCGACTGCGAAGAGGCATACAGCGAGGAATCCTTCCCCGGAGGTGCGGCTCCCCTTGTTTCTCTGCGCTCCGGACTCGAAATGCTTGAACTCTGGCACGGTCCGACCGCCGCTTTCAAAGATATGGCACTGCAAATCATGCCGCGTCTGCTCTCCCGCGCTCTTTTGAAAACGGGAGAGGATCGCACGGCGCTGATCCTCGTGGCAACCTCGGGTGATACCGGAAAAGCCGCTTTGGAAGGATACCGCGACGTTCCGCGCGTCAAAATCGTCGTCTTCTATCCGATGGACGGCGTGAGCCGCGTGCAGAAGCTGCAAATGGCCACGCAGCAGGGTTCCAACGTCGGCGTTCACGCGATCCGCGGCAATTTTGACGACGCTCAGAATCACGTAAAAGCGATTTTCGGAGATGCGGAGATGTCCCGCAAGCTGGATGAAAAGGGATATTTTTTGTCAAGCGCCAATTCGATCAACTGGGGGCGTCTCGCGCCGCAGATCGTCTACTATATTTCCGCTTACTGCGATCTAGTGAACTCCGGAAAAATCAAAATGGGCGATGCGATCAACGTTTGCGTTCCGACCGGCAATTTCGGAAATATTTTTGCCGCATATCTTGCCAAACGGATGGGGCTTCCCGTCGCGCGGCTGATCTGCGCTTCCAATTCCAATAACGTTCTGACCGATTTTCTGGAAACCGGCACCTACGACCGCAACCGTCCGTTCCATCTGACGATGTCGCCTTCCATGGATATTCTGATTTCGAGCAATCTCGAACGCCTGCTCTATTTCACGGCCGGCAGTAAACGCACCGCCGAATATATGGACGCGCTCCGGCAAAACGGTTGCTATACGGTGGACGCGGACGTTCTGCTTGCCATCCGGGAGCATTTCGTCGGCTACTATGCCTCCGAGGAAGAAACCGCCGAAACGTTGCACCGTGTCTTTGAGCGGGACGGTTATCTTGCCGATCCGCATACCGCTGTGGCGATCACCGCGGCCGAAAAATACACCGCCGAAACCGGAGACCGGACGCCTGTTGTGGTTGCTTCAACCGCCAGCCCGTTCAAGTTTGCCAATCACGTCTTCCGTGCCGTGACAGCAACCGAACCGTCCGGCGATCTGGAAGCTCTGGACGAGCTTTCGGCAAAAACCGGAACGGCAATTCCCTATCCGCTCGCGGGGCTCGCATCGCGTGAGATCCGGTTCCGCACGGTATGCGACTGCCGGGAAATGCCCGACGCAGTTCTGCGTTTTGCGGACTAAAAAAGGGGAAATCCTTCATTCCGAAAGATCTCCCCAAAAAGCAATCAGCCCTCGGCTTTGGGCTTGAAGGTGGCGCAGGCGGTATCCCCCGAACAGTCGGCGCAATGCGGACCGACTGCGACCTCTCGGGCGGTACAGTCGGTTTCATGTTCATGGTAGTAGCAGTTGGATACACTGCATCGGATCCCCTCAATGTGCTTACAGGGCTTGTTGTTCTGGCTTTCCATAACGGTTCTCCTCTCGATCTGTGATGTCGGCAATGCCGCAACATCATTTTTCCCCCTCTCGCTCCGCGTTATTCAATTTTCAGAAAGGATTCGGAAAATATGGCGCTTTTTGTCATCGCAGACCTGCATCTCTCCGCCGACGGTTCCAAATCCATGGAAGTATTCGGTCCGCGATGGAGGGGATATACCGAAAAATTGGAAAAGAACTGGAAAAAGCTTGTATCCGAAGGCGATACCGTGATTCTCGCGGGAGACATCTCCTGGGGAACGCGCTTGGAGGATGCGTTGGAAGATTTTGCGTTTCTGGATTCTCTTCCCGGTCAAAAGCTCATCGGAAAAGGCAATCATGATTTCTGGTGGTCAACCGCATCCAAAATGATGTCTTTCTGGAAAGCACACCGGCTCGAAAGTCTGCATATCCTATACAACAACGCCTATCTGTTTGACGACTGCATCGTTTGCGGCACGCGCGGATGGTTTACCGAGGAACTTTATCAGAACACGGTCGGAGAAGTCGATTACGCAAAGATTGTCAACCGGGAGGTGATCCGTCTTCGGTTGGGACTTGAAGAGGCGGTCGGACTGCAAAAAAAATCGGGAGATGATCTGCCGATTCTGGTTTTTCTGCACTTCCCGCCGGTCTGGAACGGGATCGTTTGCCGCGAGATCGTGGATCTTCTGCTGGAATACGGTATCAAGACCTGCTATTTCGGTCATATCCACGGTGCGATCTCGGCTCCGCGAACCACCGAATTTGAAGGGATCCGCTTCATCCTCTGCTCCGCCGACGCTCTTTCCTTCTCTCCGCTTCCCGTCCGGGCGGACGATTTTTCACAGTTGTGCCAGAAATTTCAAAATAATGATTGACAAAGCCGTGCTTTCATGCTAAAATATATGGGTATGTGCTATTTTTACTTATTGGAGGATGTAAAAACATGAGTCTGCTGAAATCCGAAAAAACCGAGGAAAAGAACGTTTACAGTCTGGAATTCTCGGTCGATAAGGATACCTGGAACAAGGCGATCGGCAATTCCTATCGCAAGCAGGTAGGCAAAATTAACGTTCCCGGATTCCGCAAGGGAAAAGCGCCCCGCGCTGTGATCGAAAAAATGTACGGAAAGGGATTCTTCTATGAAGAAGCGTTCAACGAAGTGCTTCCCGACAGTTACGAGGACGCTGTGAAAGCGGCAAGACTGACTGTTGTCGGTCAGCCGGAATTTGACGTGAAATCGGTTGACGAAAACGGCGTGGTGTTCACGGCGAAGGTTGCTGTGAAGCCCAACGTGACCATCAAGGATTACCTCGGCATCGAGGCGGAAAAGACGGTCGCTCCGGTAACCGACGAGGAAATCGACGCCGAGATCAACACGGTTCGCGAACGGAATTCCCGTGAAACCGAAGTCACCGACGGCGAGAGCGTGATGGGAGATATCTGCAACATCGACTACGAAGGTTCGGTGGACGGCGTTCCTTTCGAGGGCGGAAAGGGCGAGGATTACCCGCTCAAATTGGGTTCCGGCAACTTTATCCCCGGATTTGAGGAACAGGTTGCGGGACACAAGATCGAAGAACCGTTTGACGTCAATGTCACCTTCCCCGAAGAGTATCATGCAAAGGAACTTGCCGGAAAAGCCGCCGTGTTCAAGACCGTGATCCATAAGATCCGCCACATCGAGCTTCCCGCTCTGGACGACGACTTTGCAAAAGACGTTTCGGAATTCGATACGCTTGCTGAATATCGTGCCGACGTCAAGGCAAAAATGGAAAAGAGACACGAGGCAGAGGCGGATAAGAAATTTGAGGATGCTATTCTGGACGCGCTGATCGAAAAACTCGAAGCAGACATTCCGGAAGCCATGTTCGTGCAGGAGACCGACAATTTCGTACGCGATTACGAGAACCGGATGAAGATGCAGGGGCTTGACCTCAATACCTACTTCAAATACACCGGCATGACGATGGAAGCTCTGCGTCAGCAGCTTCGTCCGCAGGCGGAAAAGCAGGTGAAACTGCGTTTGGCTCTGGAAAAGATCGCGAAACTGGAAAAGATCAAAGCCGGTAAAAAAGATATCGACGAAGAACTGAAACGGATTGCCGATTCCTACCAGATGGATGTGGAACAGGTTCGCAATCTCGTTCCCGAGGATTCGATTGCCGAAGACATCAAAGTGAAGAAGGCAATGGATCTGGTAAAAGAAAACGCAGTTGTAAAAGCATAAACGCTCTTCAAAAAGCTCTTTGAACCGGGAATCGTGTTCGTCACCCTTTCCGGTTCAAATTTATCCGACTTTATTTCAGAAAGGAACTTTATTATGGAAAACAAAAAAGAAAACCTGCGCGCGGCACTGGTGCCGATGGTAGTCGAGCAAACCAATCACGGGGAACGGTCCTATGACATCTTCTCCCGTTTGCTCAACGACCGGATCGTTTTTCTCTCGGATGAGGTCAATGACGCGACGGCTTCTCTGGTGGTAGCGCAGATGCTCTTCCTCGAAGCGCAGGATCCCGATAAGGACATCTCTTTCTATATCAACTCCCCCGGCGGATCGGTCAGCGCAGGGATGGCGATCTACGATACGATGCAGTTTATCAAATGCGACGTTTCCACGATCTGTATCGGGCTTGCCGCAAGTATGGGAGCATTCCTGCTTTCGGCAGGAGCAAAAGGAAAGCGTTTCGCGCTTCCCCACAGTGAAATTATGATCCATCAACCGCTCGGCGGCGCAAGGGGTCAGGCAAGCGATATTCAGATCCAGGCGGAACAGATCCTGCGGATCAAAAAAACCCTGAATGAGATTCTCGCCGCGAATACCGGAAAACCACTGGAACAAATCGAGAAAGATACCGACCGCGACAACTACATGACGGCCGCTCAGGCACTTGACTACGGTCTGATCGATCAGATTCTGACGCATCGCGCCTGATGCCGTCCGATCCCTCTTATTCTATGAAAGGAGTCATGGCGATTCATGGCAAACAATTCAAATCATTCCGGAAAAGGTCTGCGCCATTGCTCTTTTTGCGGCAGAAATGAAAATCAGGTGAACTTCCTGATCCCTTCGCCCACCGGAGCTTATCTCTGTGATTTCTGTATGGAAGCTTGTAACCAGATGATCTCCGAGGCGGAGGAACAAACCGAACGGGAATCGGAAAAATTAACGCTGAACGATCTTCCCCGCCCTGCCCAGATCCGCGCTGCTCTGGATCGGTACGTCATCGGTCAGGAAGAAGCCAAAATTGCGCTTTCGGTTGCCGTTTACAACCATTATAAACGGATTCTTTCCAAAGAGCAGAACAAACCGCGTGGCAGACGGAAGAATCAAAAGCAGACCGAATCGGCAGAGGATGACGTGGAGCTGCAAAAGAGCAACGTACTCCTGATCGGTCCGACAGGCGTTGGAAAAACCTATCTGGCGCAAACGCTTGCAAAAACCATGAAGGTTCCTTTCGCGATTGCCGACGCAACGACTCTGACCGAGGCGGGCTACGTCGGCGAGGACGTGGAAAACATCCTGCTTCGCCTGATTCAAGCCGCCGATTATGATATCGAGCTTGCCGAGCGCGGCATCATTTATATTGATGAAATCGATAAGATCGCGCGCAAAAGTGAAAACCGCTCGATCACCCGGGACGTATCGGGCGAAGGCGTACAGCAGGCGCTTCTGAAAATTCTGGAAGGCACCGTTGCAAACGTTCCTCCGCAAGGTGGGAGAAAACACCCAAACCAGGAATTTATTCAGATCGACACTTCCAATATTCTGTTCATTTGCGGCGGCGCGTTTGACGGGCTGGAAAAGGTGATCGAAAAGCGGCGCGGAAATCAGACCATCGGATTCGGCGGCGAGATCCACACAAGAGCCGAGAAGAAAAGCAACGGCATCTACAAAGACGTTATTCCGCACGATATCGTAAAGTTCGGTATGATCCCCGAGCTGGTCGGGCGGATCCCCGTGATCGTTCCTCTGCACGAGCTCGACCGCGATTCGCTCGTTCGGATCCTCACCGAGCCGAAAAATGCTCTGATCCGGCAATATCAAAAACTGTTCCGGATGGACGGCGTTGAACTGGTCTTCTCGGATGACGCGTTGCTTGCCGTGGCTGATCTTGCGCTCGAACGGATGACGGGAGCGCGCGGATTGCGTGCGATCCTGGAAAACGCCATGACGAAAATCATGTATGAAATTCCCTCCCGGCATGATATTTCCCGCGTGGAGATCACGCCTGCCTGCATCCGCGGCGAGGGAGACTGTATTTATACGCTCCTGCGCGATGAAGCGAACGCATAAATAAAAAAGGATCGGGGACTGTCGCACGTCATTTCTGCGGCAGTCCCCTTTTTATGATTCCGATCGAACCGCGGTCAGTCCCGGTTGCCGCAACCGCAGCGATTGCGGTCGGAACGGTCGCCTCGAAAATCGGGCACGTCGCCTGCGGTAAACTCATCAACCGGGAACGGCATTTTGCGAAAGACACTGCAAGGATCGTCTTCCGTCGGGCTCAGACATTCTTTTTCCGGAATCGCGTATTCGGACGCCTGGATCAACAATTCTGCGGGACGCGTGATCCGAACCACCGAGAAAATGCCGAGCGAGACGGTCAGGATCCGTCTGTCGGTATCATCATCGTCGTCAAAGCGGATCGGTGCCTGCAAGGAATCCAGAACCTCATCCGGCATATCGCTTCCGCAACAGCAGCAGTGGCAATGATGTTTTTTCTTTTCCACGATCTTACTTCCGAGCAGAATCGGATCCACCGTTTCCACAACGGCGGTCGGAATATTCCTGCTTCCCTCTTCCGCCTTGCCGGGTTGGCAGAAGTTCTGCTCTTTGTTGCTGCGGAAAGTGATCGTTCCGCTCTCTCCGCCGAACAGGATAACACGCTTTTCAACAACCGCCATCCCTTCCACGTCCTGCGGTCTGCCGGGCCCCATGCACGCCTCGCAGTCTACCCGCACGTAAAACCGGATATTGACCGCGTAAAA
Organism: uncultured Clostridia bacterium; assembly: GCA_947302045.1. Classification (GTDB taxonomy): domain Bacteria; phylum Bacillota; class Clostridia; order Oscillospirales; family CAG-272; genus UMGS1865. The sequence continues at coordinate 1,895 of CAMYUQ010000047.1, read as the reverse complement.
GCCGCGATTGAACTGGATGGGATCAATGGCGATATTACACCACAGGATCTCTGCGCTTTTTGCACGGATCGTGCCCGTGCGTTCCAGAATTTCGTTGCCGAAATCCGAAAGATATACGCGCACATCCTCAAAGCAATCCCGATCCCGGCAGGAATCCAAAATCCGGTTTGTTTCAACGCAAACCGTTTCCCGGGACATACCGCCCTGAGAACCGGAAAATTTGTTTTCCCCCATAACCGTAATCTCCTTTTTTGATAGTGATAGGATAGAGAGAAACCTCTCCTCGCTATCATTTTATGCGCCTTCCCTTTTTTTGACAGCAAGCGATGAAAAAATACATTCCGCGTCATAAAAAGAGCTTGCATTCCCCGCAAAAACAGTTTATAATAGAAGCAATATCAAATCAAACGAACGGTCAAGAAAGGATTATTACAAATGTTCAAACGCATTTTTGCCATATTGCTCTCCGCTCTTTTTCTGATACTGACGCTGAATGCCTGTTCCAAATCCGACAAAAAGGCAGAAATCTCTTCTACCGCCGGGGAGGAAACGGCTCAACGAACGGAACCGCAAACGGCGGATATCATCGGGATCTGGTATTCCGAATACGGCAATTCCGTTTTTACATTCGATCGGGACGGCGTTTCCCGCATTTATTCTCTGTGTGCCGGATATTATGAATATTCCACCTGTGAAACGGGCACCTATTCATTTGACGGAACGACCCTGACGATCGTTTTCGACGAACAGACCGACACCGTTCCCTGCACGCTCGGAGCCGACGGTCAAACGCTGACACTTACTTTGGATGCAACTCCGACGACCTTTTCCCGCGCCCAGACCCTGCCGCAGGAGCACCCGGTTTACTCCTATCCGGATTTTTCCGCCATCGCGCAAACGCTCTCACTTTCGGTCCCCGAATGCACGGGTCTTGAAATTGAGACCTCTCTGGTCGCACAGGTTCGCCTGCAAATGGCGACCGAATTTGCCTCAGAGAACGATCTGATCGGGGGAATAGTTGAGGCGGGCGACGTTGTTCTCTTCGACTATCGCGGCTACCGAATCGTGGACGGCGAAGAAGAAAATTTCAGCGGCGGAACCGCCCAAAAGCAAACGACTGTCGCCGGCGACGGAAACGGATACGTTCCGGGATTCGGCGCCGGGCTGATCGGTCACAGTACCGAAGAAGAATCCTTTGTCGTTGAGGTGACTTTCCCCGAAAACTACCATGAATCCCTCGCCGGACAGACCGTTTATTTTGCAATGAAGATCCACGGGATCTATCCACAAATCAGTGATGAAACGGTGGCGGCCGCGACCGACGGCGTTTACAAGACATACGCGGACTGCTTTTCGGACCGTCTCACAGATGCATTGAAAAACAACTACGCTGTTCTGGATCTGATACCGCAGATCGATTTTCCGGACGCGGAGATCCCTGAGGAAGCATATCTCTTTTTCCTGCAATCCTACCTGGACAATGCGCACCAAAGCGCCTATAATTACGGTATTTCCTATGAAAGTCTGCTCTCCTATTATAAGGAAACACCGCAGAGCTTTCTGGAAGAGGTAACTCAGCAGGCCAAGGCGGAAGCAAAAACGCAACTGGTCGTTCAACTCTATTTTCACGCCCTGAACTTGGAGATCACCGAGGAATCCGCCGCCCGTTATCGGGAAGAACTGATCTCCCTCTATTTATCCGAATATGCCGTTACGCGCGATGTTATTGAGGACTATCTCGACAGGAATCCGGAGGAGCTGAATGATTTTGTAACGATGCAGGTTTTGCTGGATCACCTCATCCGGGAGAACGCCTTTGTAGCCGTCAAATAATCCCCCCGAAAAAAATAAAATTTGTAGCCGTCAAATAATCCCCCCGAAAAAAATAAAACAGG